>CAZRXY010000095.1:0-10343 GCA_964604155.1 uncultured Candidatus Cloacimonadota bacterium
AACCTTCCAACCTTCGATTTTCAGTCTTTCCCGCAATCCCTCAATCCCTCAACTCCCCATACTGCTACTTTTTATAAATTCTTCTTCAAAATCATATTCCAGATTCTCAGCGATTTTTTCTAATGCCTTTTTTTGAATTTGACGCACCCTCTCACGAGAAAGCCCCAGCTCCTCTGCTATCTGAGCAAAATTCTTGCCCCTTTTACCTTCTAATCCAAAATATTCCCTGATTATAAAGGAATCCCTGGCTGGCAATTCGCTCAAAGCACGCT
Source organism: uncultured Candidatus Cloacimonadota bacterium (assembly GCA_964604155.1). Lineage (GTDB taxonomy): Bacteria > Cloacimonadota > Cloacimonadia > Cloacimonadales > TCS61 > Stygibacter. Next base: position 273 of record CAZRXY010000095.1, read on the forward strand.
CAATCTTTTTATCTCGCTTTTCTGCCAGATAGATTTCTTTGGGATCATTCAATGAAACATCACTTAGAAATTCCTCAAATTGTACACTCTGGCTGCGGGTATCATTAATGTTTTCATTGATAGAAAAGGTGTTTATCTCCTGATTGCCCACTTTAAGGATTTGCTTCAATGGCACATTAGTCTGCTCAGCAATGTCATGCTCATCAGGTCTATCTCCTGTTTTACTGTAAGTTGATTCCCTTTGCTGCTTTATTTTATTTAATAGATTGACCTTATCGAGCGGCATCCTTATCAAATGACTTTTCTCGGTAAGTGCACTTAGTATCTTTTGCTTGATCCACCACACTGCATAAGATATAAATTTATTGTGCCTCTCTGGCTCAAATTTCTCTATAGCTTTAATTAAACCCTGGTTACCCTCGCTGATCAATTCCGCCAGCGAAAGCCCGCGGTTCTGATACCGCGCTGCCACCCGCACTACAAATTTCAGGTTCGATGTCAAAATCTTGTTTATCGCCTCAGGATCACCATCCTTCGCCCTTGTCGCATATTCCAGCTCTTCTTCCCTGGTAAGAGGCTTCACCTTGGATATCTCACCTAAATACTGCTGCAACCCCCGATCATTATACACATTCTCACTCACTCGCTATCTCCTTGAACCCCATAAAATACTTCGTCATTCTCCTTTATTTTCTATAATTCCCAACCGTTTACATTTTCCATTTGCTTTATATTTAGTCAACTTTTGTTTTTTTCAAGATGTAAATTCTGCAATGTTATCTGTGATAAAATCGAGTAATTCGTCATCCGGCATGGAATATTTTTTTGCCAGGGCAAAGATTATTTTCACAGCAGAGAGTTGTGTGCCCAGCTCCTGTGTGAGTGTGATAATGATCTCTATCTTCAATAAATCTTCTGCAGAAAACTGGCGAGTGCGCCGCAAGCTGCGCTCCGGTTTTATCAGTCCCCTTCTTTCATATTCTCTTATGGTCTGTTCATGTATATTTATCTTTTTAGCAACTTCACCTATATGCAGTTTTTTGAATGTCTCCATTTTCTTATCTCCCCTTATTTTTCAGATACGGTGCAGGATCAAGCGGCTTACCCGCCTTTCTGATCTCAAAATGCAGATGATTGCCCGTTGATCTGCCGGTACTCCCCATCGTGGCTATCTGATCCCCTGCCTTCACCTGCTCTCCTGTAACTACCAGATTATTTTCGTTATGAGCATACACGGTCATTATTCTGTCACTATGCTCAAGTATCACGAGATTGCCATAGCCCTTCTGCACCCCGGCATAAACCACTCTGCCACTGAATACCGCATAGATGGGCGTCCCTGCCGGAGCCGCCAGGTCTATCCCCTGATGCCTCGCCTCTTTGTCAAAATGCTTGGTTATCTTGTAAACGTCCACAGGTTGATGATCTAAGGCATCTGGCGGCAATAATTGCCCTTTCTCAGATTCTAATTCAGTCTTCTTTTCCACTTTTATCTCAGGTTTGTCAGGAATGTCCTTTGGTCTGGTCACTTTTTGAACTGCTTCCTTTTTACCTGCCGAGGAATGTGAAAGATAGATAATTGAGCCGCTCTCCAGCACCCAGTTTGATATCGTGTTATAGTGTATCAGATCTAATAGGTCTAATCCATACATTTTGGCTATCAAGGGCAATGTCTCTCCCACACCCACAATATGCCTCCCATCTTCGGGTATCTCACGGCGAGTGATATATGTCCATTTACTTAAAAGCCGCGGTTGAAGATAGATTTTTTCTCCCACCCTTATCCTGTCCTCTGTAAAATTGTTATAGAGCATGAGTTCTTCCACCGAAATTCCGTACTTTCTGCTGATTGCACTCAGGGTGTCGCCTTGCTTCACTATGTGATATTTTTCCGAAGGCGTCACATATAGCGGCCTGGAACTCATGCAGTAAAGATTCCCCAGGACTTTCAGGAATATTAAAAAAAAAATTACCTTATTCGACCACGAAATCTTCATAATCAAGCGCTTTATCCAAATCTTTGATCTGCACAGTCAAAACTCTGGCAAAAGAAGGTCCCTTCCTCAATTCTGCTATAAATTCCCCCAGATTCTCTCCAATCGCTCTCACACGAACATCTCCATCCGGCAAATTGCTTACGCTCCCTCTAATCCCATGCTGCTTTGCCTTCTGCAAGGTAAAATATCTATAGCCCACGCCCTGAACCCTGCCCCTAACTATGATCTCCACTCCCGCTCCCGGCTGAAGTTCGTCATTTTTCATAACTTCTCCTTATACCCGCATCATTTATAAATACTTAACTACTTTGTCAAAATCTTTCTTCTCAACTCATTTCTCAGTAGGCACCACTATGCCTCGTATTATTATATTCTGAAAGAAAACAAATACGGCAAAGGTGGGTATAGATGCTATCACTAATGCTGCAAATCCCACACCTGCACTGGTTCTTTGCATCATCTGATAGATATTCACCATCATTGTCCACATGGATTTATCCTGGCAGACAATAAAGGCAAACATAAAATTCCTGTAGGCTGCATTAAAGGCATTAAGTGCAATCACAGCCATTATTGGCTTAGATAGAGACATAGCGATCCGCCAGAATATCACCCACTCACTGGCTCCATCAAGCGTTGCACTCTCAAATAATTCCTTAGGTAAAGAATCAAAAAAACCCTTGAGCAAAAAGATAAAATATCCATCAGCCAGCCCCGGTAATATCAATGCCCAAAAGGTATTAAGCATACCAAATCGCTTCATTATCAAAAAATTAGGAATGCCCATCACCATCGCCGGAAACGCCATAGTAAGCATCAAGACCAATATGATCTTATAGGTAGCACGTAACTTGTACCTGCTCATTGCATAAGCCGCCAAAGGGTTTACTATCAGTGCTGAAATTATCGCCAGCAAACAGTAGATCACCGTATTTACTATTGACCTGCCGTTATATAGCATCTCATCAAGAACCATCACGTAGTTCCTGATTACAAATTCCCAAAATATCTCGATCTTATGCTCTCTGAAAATGGAATAATCTATTTGCACGTGATCGATAGGAATTTCTGAAAAATCGTGATAAACCAGATGCCAGGCATTGTTAAGATTTGCCGGATTGCCATATTTTTCTCTCAAGTAGCCCTGCCAGCCTGCCGTCTCAGTTGCTCCCACTACCAAAAACCTGCCATCTGCCACTTCTCGGATAAATTGCAGCCAGATTTTCTGATAATTTTTATCTGCCGGCTGTTCTCGAGGCGGATATATATCAATTATCTGTGTATATGATTTATCTGTAAATCTATTGAACCCATCCAAATCGAATCCACCGCCCTCCCTGGGAAACTTCTCCTGTAAAAATAATAAAAACTGCTGCTGACTTAGTGGCAGCAACCTGATTTCCGAAGACTCTGCCAAATTTCTCAAATAGTGAATCCAGTCTGCTTCCATTGCCAGATTATATTGAGGCTGCCGGAATGGTAATTCGATCTCTGTAAAATCCCCGTAACCCCTCTGATATCTCTTATTCAATTCACCTATTTCACCAATACTATCCTCAAGCCACCTCCGATACTCAAATTCTACAGAACTTAGCTTCAACCACTCCGGCTCCGCTATCGCTTCTATAAAAAATGTGTAATCCACCGGCATCGCCCCACTCCGGGGAATCTCTACAGGAATATTCAACCCCTCAAAACTGTGATAATCCGTCTTCCAGGTTCTATTTAATAGTGATATTTTTTCATATTTCTGCTCCAGATAGTCACGCCAAAAAGGCAATGCCTCCGGCAATAACGTTATATGATGAATGTTGCAACGGTTTTTTACGTAATTTACCCAAAATGGCTGCAACGCTCCCGCTGGTAAAGTCTGCTCAAGCTTTATCTCTTCCCAGTTCACATAATCACTCCCCAAATCCGCATTGAGCTCCCTGAGATCGTTGCGGTAAACCGGCAATAATTCGCTGTTTATAAAATTCCCGTCTAAACTGGTATATAACCTGTGCCATAAAGGCAATTCTAACCTGAATTTATCATATTCCACCAAAAAACCGGTGTAATCCCCGCTAAAATTTCGCCCCGCTATACCGGATTCCTCTAACCTCACTTCTTCCCAGTTCAATGTGGAAGTTTGATATAATTCATTGAGCTTTATCAAACTATTACCCGATTTCTTTTTCATATAACTGCGGAATTTTCTCTCGTTACGCGGATAAACGCCCCTGCCATACTGCTCGGAAATATAATAATCAAATATATTATGACCCCCGTGATTTGAATCCAAATAAGCTCCCCAGTCTTCATAAATCTCTGCTATATGCCTTTCCGGCGGCTCAAGAAGTGTAAAACTCATAGCCCTGTTCTTATACTGCTCCCCTAATCGCTCTCCCAATTCATTCATCCTGGCTTCGATATATTTTCTATACAGCATGCTGTCATCAAAAAAAAACTGCGGATATACCGAAAATGATTGCGTGTCCACATTGCTTTTAAAAGATGCAGAAATCATTACCATAAAAGGGTAGATCATTGTTAATGCTCCCAGCAATAAAAGAAAATGTATCATGAAATTCAAAATCCTCACCTTGAATGTCTTACGACCCACTTTTCCTATTATCGGCATATCACTCTTCCTATTCTGCCGAAGCAGTCCTGAATTCCATCTTATTGAGCCTCCGTAACTGCAAGACCGTAAATCCCATCATTAGCATTCCCAGCATCCAGGCCATTGTCGTGGCTGTGCCAAATTTTAAAAATAAATATGCCTTCTCAAATATCAAAAGGTCTGCCACCCTCGTCGCTTCATTGGGCCCTCCAAAGGTCATTACCAATATAAATCCGCTCTGCTGACTCGCGGCTATAAAGGCTGCTATAAATTGTATGATTATTAATGCCTTCAGGTTAGGAAATACCACATAACGAATTTTATGGAAAAAATTCGCCCCGTCTATATCCGCTGCTTCATAATTTTCATCCGGTATCCCCTTTAATGCCGCCAGATATATCAGGCAGCCAGGTCCCACTCCCGCCCACACCGTCGGCAAAATGCAGCACAGCATCGCCAGATTCTCATCCCTTATCCAGCGACTCTTCTCCATCCCCAATGCCATCAAAATCTGATTCAAACCACCCGCATCCGAAGGATCATAAAGCAATTTCCAAAGATAGATCACTATCACTCCGCTTATCACTGCCGGTAAATAATAAATCACCCTGTAGAACAATTTGCCATGCGATACTTCCTGCAGCATGATCGCCAGTATTATAGGAGGAAAAAATCCCAGCGATAAGGATAACACCATATAGTAAAGCGTCTTACCAAGCGAAGACCACCACACCGGGTCAAATAGCACATCAGCAAAATTCTGCAAACCAATAAATTGCGAATCTCCCACAATCCGATAATCCTGAAAAGCCATCACCGAGCCCATCAGCATCGGCACATATTTCCAAAGGATTATGGAACCCAGTGCCGGTAAAATCATCAACCACGCCCAGAAATAGCTCCGCCTGTTTAAGCCGGATTTTGATACATAGCGATTCTCCGGCGTAAAGATCTTCCAAACTTTCACTAAAGATATCGCAAATACCAAAAAAATAAATATCGCCGCCAACGTGGCAATATTATTCCGCTTATTCCGCTCTTCTTCACTCACCTTGCCTATCATCTCTTCATTTGTTCGCTGTACTCCTTCATCAAGTATAGCACGTATATTATTACGCCGCTCCTGCCTGGTCGCTCCCAGCTTACCCTCTCGCTCTAATGATATGCATCGCTCTATGGGATATGTCATATAGTGATAAATCTTCTGGCAATTATGACCATATGGCTCAGGCTTACCGCTTGCCACCGCTTCCTCAAAGGTTTCCAGCCAGCCTGCCGGTATATATTTCAGATATTCTTCATAACCATAACGCCTCAGATAAATCGGGTTCTGCATCTTGCCATAGCCTGCCTCTATCATCGCTTTCATCCTGATCTGCCGCGCTTCCTCTGAATCATAAAACCAGATATAATGCCAGGCTGCCTCTTTTACCCTCTCCGCATCCCTCTCTCCCAATCCGGCATTATTTGTCTCTCCTGCCTGCGAAAATATCCCCATCATGCGTGAATTGATCTCCGATCCCCTCGATCCTCCAGGACCCCGCGGCGGCGGAGCAGCACCATAGAGATTGGGATCTATCTGTCCCCCCAGATTACGCTGATCCATATACATCATCCGCATGCCTATCTTGCCCTCATCCCACATTCTCCCCCAATCCCCTTCCCTGATCACAAAGCCTTCCTGCTGCCTGCCCTCCGCATCTAACCAGGGAGTCGTGATCAAATCAAGATAAAATTCCATGGCATCCACTCCCGCTTCACTATTGAACGTGGCATACCATTCCTCTGTCTCTATATCCTGCCTCACCGCATCCCCACCCGCTGACCACAAATAGGTGATCCAGTCATAAGCCATCTCAGGACCCGACGCCAAAAAAAGACCATATATCCCCTCCGATGGCATCGTTAATCTGCGGGCATAATCCAAAAGCTCTTCCCAGTTCTGGGGCGCCGTCTCAGGATCTAATCCCGCACGGTGAAATAAATCCTTCCTGTACATTAGCACCCGCACCAGCGTCTCATAAGGAAGACACCACACATGCTCCTCTTCCTCATTAAGCTTCTTTCGCCTGATCACAGGCAGCACTGGCTCCTCCACTCTATTAGCTATCTCTTCCTCAGTATAACTTGAAAGAAAGTCATCAAGAGGATAAAGAAAATCATTCTGGATATAAGTGTCCGATTGCCTGAAATTTACATAAATCACATCTGGTGATACTCCCCCAGCTATCGCCATCAAAGGTCCCGCATCAAGCTCCATATTCTCTATCTGTATCCCCGAAAATGATCGCAGCTCTATCCACGGATATTTCTCCTTAAATGCTCTTATCACTTCCATATCTGCCCGATTAAAAGCATCGGTCGCCTTAGGATCCGGCAGAGAAAATACTTTCAGTATCACTTTGTCTTCACTATAGAGAAATGGCGCTGCAAAAAAAAGGATAAATAATAGTAAACCCCTGCCAATATTTTTCAATGATATCTCCTGAAATCTATTTGTACCCCATCTATACTCAATCTCAATAAGGTCAAGATTTTTCTAACCATCTCCTCGCCTCCCCCTCCCTCCGAATCTCTTGTTAAAGTATTTTACGAACCCGGTAAAAAAATAATCCAAACCTTCACCGGTATCCTGAATAAATCTGGCATCCCCCTGTTTTCTGAATTTATCGTTGTTCTAATTAACTGGTAAAAATTGAATTACGTTGTATTATCCATGGTCGACTATCCCGGAGAGCTAACGCACATCCGGAAGGTCTCAATTGGGAGGTTATCAACAATCTAAGTTACCTTGCGAATGGTCTTTAGACCTTCGCAATGGTGACGACCAATAACTTCATAGGTTCAATATTCCAAACTAACAAAAAAATTTCGAGGGTATGCCAGTTAATAATTTAAGTTTGACACCTCAGCCTGATAATAGATTTTAGCTCTGAATCGCTTTACTTCTAAATTGCGCCAAAAGCGGTTTATTAATAAAATTTAATAGAATGGAAGGTTCTTATGTATATAAGTGATAATGCTTTAAAGGTTTTGGAAAAACGCTATTTCAGAAAAGACCAAAATGGTAACCCCCTCGAAAACTGGCATGATCTTATCCTCCGTGTTGCTACCAATATTGCTAATGGTGATAAAGAAAAAACTAATCGATATTATAACCTGATGAATTCCGGATACTTCCTGCCAAATTCTCCCACCCTTATGAATGCCGGTAACGATTTGCAGCAACTTTCCGCCTGCTTCGTCCTGCCTGTAGAAGACAGTATCGAAGGAATTTTTGACAGCGTGAAAAATGCCGCCCTGATCCATAAATCAGGCGGCGGTACCGGCTTTAGTTTCAGCAGACTGCGTGAACAAAATGCCCGCGTTCGCTCCACAAATGGCGTCTCCTCCGGACCCGTCAGCTTCCTGCAGGTCTTTAATGCCGCCACTGATGCCGTGAAACAGGGAGGCACTCGCCGAGGCGCAAATATGGCTATCCTCAATATAGACCATCCCGATATCCTCGATTTTATCACCTGCAAGGAAGATATAAATAATCTCACAAATTTTAATATCTCCGTCGGTATCACCGAAAAATTTATGCAAGCTGTGCATAATGATGAAGAATACCCCCTCATCTCGCCAAGCTCAAATGAAGTAACTAACCGGCTTAATGCTGTGGAAGTATTTAATCTCATCGTGGAAATGGCTCATAAAAATGGCGAACCCGGTATCGTCTTTATCGATAGAATAAATAAATTTAATCCCACCCCCGCTGCCGGTAAAATAGAATCCACCAATCCCTGCGGCGAACAGCCACTTCTTGCCAATGAAGCATGTAATCTGGGCTCTATTAATCTTGCCCTCTTTGTTGATAATGGCAATATTACCTGGCAGAACCTTCGGCAGGTCGTCTATGATTGCGTGGATTTTCTGGATGATGTGATAGATGCCTCCCTGTTCCCTCTACCCGAAATTGATGAAACCGTGAAAAATAATAGAAAAATCGGCCTCGGCGTGATGGGCTGGTCCGATTTACTGTACCAGATGAAAATCCCTTATAATAGCGATGAAGCTATAGAACTCGCTGCTAAAATTATGGAATTTATCGATTATCACACAAAACTACGCTCTACTCAACTGGCAGAGAATAAAGGCTCCTTCCCAAATTTCTCAGGCAGTGTGTATGATCAAGGCTCTCTTCTGCGTGATGGAGAACTCGATTGGGACGCCCTGCGGCTGGATATCCGCCAAAAAGGCATCAGAAATGCCACTACCACTACTATAGCACCCACCGGAACTATCAGCATGATAGCAAATACTTCCAGCGGAGTAGAACCGCAATTCTCGCTCGTCTACGTGAAAAACGTGATGGACGGCGAAAAACTGGTCTATGCTAATCCCCATTTCGAAGACGCTCTCCGAAAGGAAGGTATCTATTCAGAAGAACTCATGGAAAAAGTCGCCAATACCGGATCTGTCCAGCTTATAGATGAAATCCCACTCGATATGAAAAAAATTTTTGTCACCTCACACGATATCTCTCCCGAATGGCATATCAGAATGCAGGCAGCATTCCAGCTTTACGTTGATAATGCCGTATCTAAAACTATTAATTTTAACAGCAATGCCACCGTCGAAGATATTCGTATCTCATATCAACTTGCCTATAAACTCGGCTGCAAGGGCGTTACAGTATATCGTGACGGCAGCAGACAAAACCAGGTACTTAACGTAGGCTCATCAATTAAAGAAAAAAATGACACCCCAGTTGCCAATCTAATACCCCGACATAGACCGGAATTCACCCAGGGACTCACCAGAAAAATCGAAACCGGCTGCGGACACCTCTATGTTACAATTAATTACGATGAACTGGGTCCTTTTGAATTATTCACCACAATGGGCAAAGTGGGAGGATGTGCCTCCGCTCAATTAGAAGCCATTGCCAGACTCGTATCACTATGCCTTCGCTCAAATATCGATAGCGAAGTTATCTCAAGACAACTAAAAGCCATCCGCTGCCCCTCTCCTATGTGGAATAAAGGCGAAATGGTTACATCATGCGCCGACGCTGTTGCAAAATCCCTCGATAAATTCAAGCAGATAGAAAACACATCTATTAATATTATACTCGACCCGCAGAAAGAACCATCTGCTGCCTCTAACCCCAAACTAAGCGGCACCTGCCCCGAATGCGGCAGCGCCATCCAGCACGTGGAAGGATGCCTCACCTGCCCAAACTGCGGCTGGTCAAAATGCTGAGCACACCCAAGTATAAATAAAATATCCCCCCATCACTCACCACCCATCACACATCACACATCACTCATCACTCATCACCCATCACCCTCTTCATTTCCAATTCAATTCCCTCTGTGCCCTCTGCCTGCCATGTCGAACATTGTTCATAGTATGGTGGTAGAAAAAAAGAAAAGATTTATCACCACAGAGATCACAGAGGACACAGAGGGAATATAAGAGGAA
>CAZRXY010000096.1:0-76838 GCA_964604155.1 uncultured Candidatus Cloacimonadota bacterium
TTTTTTGGGCACTACACTCTAGTCCTGATTTTTTTCACTTTTTTATATATTTTTTACTTTGATATTTAAAAGATCATATATCTTTTTAGCTTCTTCTTCCGGTTTGCCTGACATTCTAACCTGGCAATGATTGCCAATTTTATCATCATAATAATTGTATACTCCCGAAATTTATTTGTTAGTTTGGAATATTGAATTTATGAAGTTATTGGTCGTCACCATTGCCAAGGTCTGGCGACCACTCGCAATGAACTTAGATTGAAGAAGGTCCCTCATCCTAAACCTTGCGAATGGTCGCTATGCCTTCGCAATGGATGACCTTGACAACAATCTTTATCTCAAATATTATAAATCATTTAAGAATACCAATAATTATAAAACCAGGGGGATGCCTGATTTTCTGCTTATTCCCAGACCATTTCCGGATAGATGATCCCGGCTATCTCTTCAAAAAGCTTATCTGGTTGATTTGCTTCAATATAGCTATTATAGAAAATTATTATCGAACAGTCTTTTTCTGGAGATTTATAGCAGGAAGTGGTAAATCCAAAGAAACCTCCATTATGACCATAAAAGCCATTGTAATCAACCAGCCCGATCCCGTATTTGATAATTTTTCCCGGTACCTGATGCTGGCACCGCAGCCTGAGCTGATGAAGTTCAGAAGATATCAGGTCTCCATTAATTAAAGCGTCCACATAAACTTGCAGATCAGCAAGAGTGGAGACTATTGAGCCGGCAGCCCAGGCAACGGAGATATCAAGAACCTCTGTATAATCATAATCTACAGTATCCACTACTCCGGCATAATATCCTTGAGGATGATTTCCGGGGATAGTTGTTCCTCCATTCAAAAATTCCGTGTCTGTCATTCCCAGTTCATTGAATATGCGGTTTTCTAATTCGGTTTTTAATTCATTTCCCGTGATCATTTCAATTATTCTGCCGATGATGATCAAATTTGTATTACAGTAGTGCCAGTCGGTTCCCGGATAAAAATCCACTCCCCCCCGAACTGCATAATTGATCAGGCTGTCAGGTGCAAAATAATGCGTCAGATCATTAATCAGAATTGTTGAAAATTCATCCGTTTCCATATATTCCTTGATTCCCGAGGTCATACTGGACAGCATTTCCATGGTGATAATGTCAGAATGCGGTATTTCAGGATAATAATCGCTTAGGGTGGCATCAAGACTAAGCATCCCTGCATCAACCAGTTGCAGCATTACAGTCACTACAAAGGTTTTAGTTACACTGCCGATCCTGTGTGTCATATCACTGCGCATCGGCTGGTGATTATCTATATCAGCTTCTCCCACAGCATATATAAAATCTATGTCTTTTGCTGGAGCTTTCACTTTGATGGCTATACCCGGCACCTCTGTATTTGTTACAACTGCCTCGCATTTTGAGATCATCAATGCTTCATAATCAATCTTACTCCCCTCATCATCGGCACATGACGTTATCAGTAGTAAAAAAGAAATTAATATTGATAATAACAATAATCTCCTTGTGTTCATAATTCCTCCATGTTATTTATTAAATATGACTATTTATCATTAGCCTGATACCGCTCCGGCACGGTTACTATATCTTTATTAGTAATGACTTGCAGCTCAACACCATAATCAATACCCAGGGCAATATTACAAATTCTTTCATTTATATCCTTCTTATTAATCTGCTCTATTCGTTATATATATTTTTACTTCTTAATATGTCAATCAATTTTTTAATTTTACTGGCATACTCCCGAAATTTATTTGTTAGTTTGGAATATTGAACTTATGAAGTTATTGGTCGTCACCATTGCGAAGTTTCCTCTTTAAAAAACCCCATAGCAGCTATTGATTATGCTCCCGTCTCACAGAAACGCAGCCCTCTAATTCATTCAAAAGTCAAAATCCAAAAATCATAATTGCTCCATCACCCCCATATTGTGTCAGATGAGCCGTCATAAAAACTTCTTGACTGTACCGCGAAGGAAGATAAAAATAAGCTATGCAGAAAAAGATAATAATATTGGGTGGTGGCACTTCATCGGAGCGAGAAATATCTCTTGTGACTTCGAGCACCATAAAATCAGCTTTAGATTCTCTGGGAGTGGAGAGCATCCTGATTGATCCGGCAGATTTTAATGATCTGGGTGAATGCGTGCTTTATCTCAAGCAGCAGCAGCCGGATTTAGTTTTTATTGGCTTACATGGAGCAGCAGGTGAAGATGGCAGGTTGCAGGCAATGCTGGAATTGCTCAAAATTCCCTATACCGGCAGTGGTTCTCATGCCAGTTGCCTGAGTATGGATAAGAATGCTGCCTTATGCCTGGCAAGAGAGCTGCGAATACCGGTAGCACCACATCTACTGCTAAAATTTGATAGCAAAGCCAGCGAGAAAGAGATTGTAGGTATTACAGGATTTCCACTTGTAGTTAAGCCCAATTCATCCGGCTCTTCAGTTGGAATTACAATTGTGAATGACCGCAGCCAGCTTTTTTCAGCAATTACAGCCGCCAGAGAAGAAGATGACAGTATCCTCTGCGAAAAATATATCCCCGGCAGAGAGATCACAGTTACCATATTAGGTTCCAGAGCCCTTCCGGTAGTAGAGATTAAGCCCCAGAAGGGCTGGTATGATTATCTGAATAAATATACAGCCGGCAATACAAAGTATATCTGTCCCGCGGATTTGCCGCATGAAGCCACCGCCTTAGTACAGAGCTATGCCGAAAAGATTTTCCGTCAATTGGGCTGCCAGGTTTACAGTCGGATAGATTTTCGCTATGATAACGAGCAGTTTTATTTTCTGGAAGTGAATACCTTGCCTGGCATGACGGCACTAAGCCTTACGCCGATGGCTGCCAAAGCTGCAGGTTATAATTTAGGTGCACTCCTGCAGGAAATCATTAGATTGTCTATAAATAAGTATAAGGATTAAATTATGCCAGAGAATTTTAGTATAAACCTCATATCCCTTGGGATAGGGCTTGCTATCGGCTTAGTGACAGCCATTTATTTCTGGTTCAGAGCCAATATCAGAAGCAGGCAATTGAGAAAGGAAATAGCACGGCAAAAGCAGATGTTGCAGGATAGATTGGAAGTAGAAATGGAATCTGCTGCCGCTATGCGTAACAAGCTGAAGGATTTGGAAGAGCTAAACAGCAATCTCAGGCAAAGCATCGAAACGCTTTCACATAAGGCAACACGTCAGGAATTGCAGCAATTAGCCATCTATCAGAAGGCAATTGATATGCTGAGCTCTCAATCTCCTGGCTTTGGTCCCGCCTGGCAAAATGTGCTTCAGGCAAGCAGGGAAGAGCTCGCCGGCTATCAATCAGGCGTGAAACCCTTCATCCGCAATATCGTAAAAGGCGTAATGCAGGAAGAGATAGAATAAAAAAAACACAGGCAGGATATTATGCTTAAAACGGAGCTCGTGCTTCATTCTGGAAAACGCAATGAAATGATTGATATCACTTCATTTGTCAGAGAAGTCGCCAGAGACTGGCAGATAGTTGAAGGCAGACTGAATTTATTTGTGCCACACACCACCGCAGCTGTTACCATCAATGAATATGCCGATCCAGACGTGCAAAAAGATATTATTCTCGCTCTCAACCACATTTCTCCGGTTCTCAAAGAATTCCAGCATCTGGAAGGAAATTCCGATGCTCATCTCAAAAGCTCACTGATCGGCTGCTCACAAGATGTGATCGTCTATGGCGGCAAACTGCTCTTAGGCACCTGGCAGGGCATTTTTTTCTGCGAATTTGATGGTCCCCGCACTAGAAAACTGGTAGTGACCTTTAATTAATAACTATCTCCTTCATAGATAGCGGGAGCAAATTCCAGAGAGATTATCTCTTCCACTCTAATCCTTTTCAATTCACCATTAAAGATAAAATGCACATAATCGCGATCTCCGCCTGCATATCTGCCAATTAGAACCGAGCCATTGATCATGGAAAGCCTGTCACTATAGTAATCCAGGTCTGCCCATTCGGGGTTATTTATCACTATATAGATATCCATCCTGGGATCATAGCGGTAGTAGGTATTAAAGTAAAAGTAATAGATATTATCGGGTCTTCTGATTACTCTTGCTCCATTTGGCAGACGTTTCACTTGTGTGCCATGCGGTGGCTTCACTATCCTGTAACCGGTCTTATCCTTGCGGTAATAGATGCCTTCGTGCATAAAATATGGGTTGCCTTCCACGATAATTTTTTCTGCTTTCTCCGGTATTTGTTTTACCACATAATCTTTCTTCTTGGTGTCATCCGGTCTTCTTTTCTCGATCTTGTTCGGGCTCACCTTGGCGTCGGAAAAAAGGGTTGCCATAGTAAGCAGCATTATCACGAACGCTGCCCAAAACCCCGTTCTGCTTCTTATTGTCATAGATATCTCCTTCTTTAGCGTTATACGCGTCTTTGTCTTGCCTTAAAAACTACCGATGTAATCAATTCAATCAAAAATCCATAGATTGCCCCGATTAATAGTGTAGAAAAGAACATTGACTGGGGAGTAAATTCTGTCCCCTCTGTTCCCAGAGTGCTGGCTAATGCCATAGGCAAGCCAATTAGTAAACCCATGATGATACCATGGACAGCCCAATTCATCTTGATTGCACTTATGCCTATCACAAAACCCAGCATAGTCCTGCTCACCACAATTTGAAGCTTCAGGATTTCGGGTAGAGCACTGCCTCCGCTGCTTGCCAGCAGCATACAAACTAAGCCAAATAATGTCCCCAGCAGCGTGGCAATAATTATCCTTTTCTCAGATGTCATAGTATTAACCTCCTGTGCTTTGTTTTTCAATCTTATTTTCGATAGATGAATCTGGATTAAGCTGAATATCTGGCAAGCTTTTTTTCTGAATCCGGCATACCTTCGATAATTTTTGGCGTATGGCTCATAAATCAACCTGAAAGTGGTATGGAATAATTTTTAATGAATGAAGGGCTGAGCCCCAGTGAGACGTGGGAAGAAAAATAAGTAGCCCAGTGCTTTTAGCTCGAGGATCGATTGACTCCCCTCTCATTGGGGATTTATTTGTAAAGTCAGGCTGGAGTTTGAGCTCGTGTCAGTCCATTTTCCACCCACTTGCTTTCATGCATTCGAGATTATTTTTCAGGGCGCGGGAATCAACTGCGCAGCATGAAATTAAATAAAACCGGCTTTGCCTTTGTAAATCCATTAATACCGAGGAGCTATCAACCCGGTTAATTGAAAAAAGGAGGATGCCTGTTTTTTCTGAAACATAAAACTGTGAGGCTTCATTAGTTGAACAGAGGCTGTAAGCAAAATAAAGAGGACAAGGAAAAAAAATATCAAAAAAAGGGAAAAAATATTTTGACAAAAAAAACAGGCTGAAGAAATTAGCACTTGAAATAGTTAATTGCTAATTTAAAAAGATAAGGAGGTAATTATGGCAAAACAACTGAAGTTTAGTCATGATTCCAGAACATTACTCAAAAAGGGAGTCGATGAACTCACTAATGCGGTAAAGGTAACATTGGGACCGCGTGGTCGCAATGTAGTTTTGGACAAGAAATTTGGCAGTCCCACGATCACGAATGACGGGGTAACGATAGCCAAAGAGATTGAATTGGAGAACGAATTTGAGAATATGGGAGCTCAGCTTTGCAAGGAAGTTGCAGAGAGGACGCATGACAATGCCGGAGATGGCACGACCACAGCGACAATCTTAGCTCAGGCAATCATAGAAGAGGGTCTTAAGCATGTAACGGCTGGAGTAAATCCCATGTATCTTAAAAGGGGTTTGGAAAAGGCATCTAAGGCAGTAGTAGCAGAGATTCATGCATTAAGCAAATCGATTCAGGACAGCAAGGAGATAGCACAGATAGCTGCGATATCAGCTAATAATGACATAGAAGTTGGTGAATTGATAGCGAAAGCGATGGACGAAGTAGGCAGAGATGGCATCATCAATGTAGAGGAAGCCAAATCGATTGAAACCTATATGGAGAAAGTGGAGGGCATGCAATTTGATCGTGGTTTTATTTCTCCGTATTTTGTAACAGACAGTGACAAAATGATCACAGAGTTTGATGATCCCTACATATTGATGTATGATAAGAAGATCAGTGTAATGAAAGACCTTCTTCCTATTCTTCAGGAAGTAGCACAAACAGGCAAGCCTTTGGTGATCATCTCAGAGGACATCGAAGGAGAAGCTTTAGCTACGCTGGTAGTAAATAAATTGCGTGGCACCTTAAATGTGGCAGCCGTGAAAGCTCCCGGTTTTGGTGATCGTCGCAAAGCGATGATGCAGGATATTGCCATACTCACTGGTGGCACAGTGATCTCGGAGGAATTGGGTCGCAAGCTTGATAGTGCTTCTATGGAAGATTTGGGATCAGCCCGCAAAGTAGTGATCGATAAAGACGATACGATCATCCGTGAAGGAGCAGGTTCTCAGGGAGATTTGGCAGCTAGAGTGAGCCAGATAAAAGCACAGATAGAAGAGACAACTTCAGATTATGATAAAGAGAAGCTGCAGGAGCGGTTGGCAAAATTATCAAGTGGCGTGGCAGTTATCAAGATAGGAGCAGCTACAGAAACCGAGATGAAAGAAAAGAAAGCAAGAGTGGATGATGCTTTGCATGCCACGCGAGCTGCAGTGGAAGAAGGGATAGTGACGGGCGGAGGCACAACTCTGATTTATGCTTCCAGAGTGATAGACCATTTAAAGCTGGATACACATGAAGAGAGAGTAGGAGCCCAGATATTGAAGACAGCCTTGACAAAACCTGCCTATCAGATAGCGACTAATGCTGGAGAAGAAGGTGCCATAATCGTAGAGAAGATCAAAAAGACTAAGGATACCCATTTTGGTTATAATGCAGCAATTGGCAAATTTGAAAATCTTTATGAAGCAGGTGTGATAGACCCGGCAAAGGTAGTTCGCAGTGCACTTCAAAATGCGGTCTCAATAGCAGGATTACTTCTTACCACAGAATGCATAATCACAGACATCAAGGAGCCCGAACCTCCTATGCCGGCAGGTGGCGGCATGGGTGGCGGCATGCCAGGCATGTATTAAAAAATATCCGATTTCGGATAGATAAGATTACGAAGACAGCCGCAGGAATTTCCTGCGGCTGTTACTTTTATAACTTATTAAAATACCTTATTTTTTGTGGGTTTCTATACTAATAGGAGAAGAAATTATCCTCCCGGGAACCTGCCTTGGTTCGCAGGGGAAATGATCTATAATACCCACTATATATTGAACGATCAGAGAGGCATCATAAGCCTCCATATTGCCATTACCATCCACGTCTCCGAGGTAGAATCTCCAATCTTCCCATGGTCTGGGGTCTATATCCGGGATAGGATCAAGCCCTACGAAATATTGAAGAATAATGGCAGCATCAAAGGCATCTACTACAGAGCTTTCATTGACATCTGCGAAATGTATTTCACCATCATACCAGGTAGAGGCAGTATTAGAGGGCAGAGTTTCGCCGCTTTCGGTATAGAAAGCCGTAACGTAATAGCTGTACTCACCAGGCAGATAGGGTTCATGCAGATATGATAGTTCTACTGAATCGCCGGCTAAAACAGGATTACCATTATTAAAAGCACAATAGATATTAAAGTAATCAATTTCACGAGACAGACGGCGGGTTTCCTCAGGGCTAAGCTCCCATTCTAATAGAATGCCATTTTCCTGGGCAGAAACTGTAAGATTTTCGGGAGAAGGAATATAGCCCAGGACAATATTTTGCTGTGTGATCTGAGTCTCTATAACCTGCAGATTTTCTACCACAAAATCATCAAAACCAGCCAGAGTAGCTGTGAGAGTATATATACCAGGAGCCAGAATCACACTGTATTCCCCATAGATATTAGGATGCACTATCTGGTTTGCGATAGAGATGGATACATCTTCAACATTTCCTGGACCATTGATTATCACATTACCACTCACATAACCGAGAGGCTCCATACTTACGCCTTCTATAAGCACATTATCAATATACCAGTAATTAATATTATAAGAATTACCGGAGAATGTGAAGGCAAAATAGAAATTTGGCGAGCCTACATCAGAATTGCTGATATTAACGCTGCTGAGGGTAGCTCCCTGATTCTGCGGTTGATAACTGGCAGCAGTCTGCCAGGTAGAGCCATTTGAGGAGGTTTCCACGAGCAGAGAATAGGTGCCGCTAAAGTGATTAACGTTTTGCCGGAAGGACAGGTCAAGCTCGCTGGAGCCGGAAGTAGAGAAAGGCCCGCAAACCAGTCTTTGGGTTCCGGTGACCGATGGGCTCCAATTGAACCTTGCTTCCGGCGCAGAGCCACCGGCATTTGAGGAATTATTGCTACCCCAGTTCTGTCCACTCACGAACCAGCCATCAGGAGGGAAAGTTCCCGAAAAATCTTCATCAATCAGGACAGGTATCTGGCTGATCACAAAGCTGAAACTCCCTTCTGCGGAGTAGTTTTGCCCCGCTGCCAGAGACCAGTTTATCGTGGCAGCATGCCCGGCAGGAGAATTTATGGCTGCGGAGAAACTAAATATCCCGCTGGCAGTATTGCCACCCGGGATTAAGCCCGGCATCGTGACATCATTATTTATGGTAAGGTAAGGATCATTTGTAGAAAGCGTAATCTGAGCATTATAAACAGGTGCTCCGCCATTATTGAGGAAGTTAACAAGCACATCTGCAGTTTCACCCGGATCAAGAATATTATCCACTCCGTCATTGACCATATAATCCAGAAATCCCAGATCGGGCGCATTAAGAACGATCTGCGTCAATAATTGCCACTCGCCGTCATTACAGGAAATATTAATTGTGAAAGGAGCCAGATGCCCATCAGGCGCATTATTATCTACTGTGAGGTGGAAAGGTGTAAGATTTGCCGCCATATTACCAGCGGGAATATCGGGATATGAGCTGAAATTTGAAGTCAAAGTAATCCAGGGATCAGAAGATTCCACCAAAACGGTAACATTGCCGGCAACATCAGAGCCAATATTACTGAGCACGAGGTCAAAATCAATACTTTCGCCATAGTCTGCCTGACCATTGCCATTTTCATCATCCAGAATAATGCTTCCAAGAGTGAGATACGCCCCATCCGGCGGTATGGGCATAGTTGTAAAAAGTATAGCAGATTGATTTGTGATTGGTCTTGCAGCGGTGGGATAGCTATTATTGAAAGTGTATTCCAGTCCAATCAAGCCGCTTGGATCTTCAAGCCCTACTGTGCAGTATTGACCATGATTCGCCCGATATGAGCCTTGATTCACATTATTGAAAACCTTGTATTGGATTTTTATCATACTATCCATTGTACTTGTGGGATAAAAATTTGCGTCATAGAGTACAATCTGGAATGTTTCTTCTGCTGCGCCAACCTCGTTCTGAAAGTGATCCCACTCAATAATAAAATAGTGCATACTGGGATCATAATAGGTGTATATGCCACCGGAACTGCCATTATAGATATCGTCCCAGAAAGCAGCTATCATAGGTGAAGGGCCAAGAACATCGGGGAGATGCCAGTTCATAAATGATTTGTTTTGAGTGCCGCCGGGAGCTATCCACCCGGCAGTGGCAACTGTGAACATAGAGTAATTTTGTCCGTAGAAATTAAAGGTGAACCCGGGCGGGAAATTTATATCGGCTATTTCACAATTATCGCTATTGGTAGATATCCCCACTGCACTGCCGTTACCTCCCAGACTGGGATTGATTTCTATCCAGTCATAAGTGGGAGCCTGCAGATAATCTGTATCTTCTTCATCATAGCACAGGTAACCATAGGCATCAGGTCCCAGAGGATCATTCACGGTTACAGTTCCCACATCTATGCTGAAGTGAACAGTTTGATTAAAGCCTTCGTCATTAGTGAGCAGGATATCAAAAGGTATCATTGTGCCTGGAATTGCAGTGCTGTTAAGGGAGACAGCCCAGCGGTTCTGAGAATTATCACCGTAGCTTCCTGGAGCAATATTGGCGAATTCTGCTGAGGCATTATCGATCTGAAGGAAGGGATTTGCCGTGGAGAGCAGAGCCTGAAGGATGCCGGAATCTGTATGCCCAAGATTATGCAATTGCACAGAAAGCTCGGCTGATTCACCCGGATCTAAAACTGAGCCCACATTATACAAGGTGTATTCATCATGAGAGAGTCTGGGGGCTTGCACTATCAGCTCCAGAATATCATAAAATTCTTGTCCGTTTGAGGAGATAATCACATTTAATATGATGCTAAAATTATCAATAATCGCAGGATCAAAGTAGATGATAAAGCTTTCCTCACCTGGGATTTCTGCTCCTGGTGCGATATTTTGATAGGAAACCTCATCCAGAATGATATTTACCAGCGGTTGAGAACATTCTATGGAAGCTGTGATATCAGAGGCAGTTTGAGAGCCGGAATTGTTTATGAGGATATCGAGCTCAATCGTCTCCCCATTATTAATAATAGAATTATTATTACCGGAAGAATTCCCCAGATTATCATCATCAATGATATAATTACGCGGGTTAAGCTGCACATCTTGAGCAGAAATATTAAATGTGTCCTGGAACGACCTGTAATCCTGGGCTGTGACTGTGATAGTTACTTCTCCACTTTGATTATTATCAAGTGGCAGCCAGATTTGTCCTTCTGTATCAGTGTATCCGGTAGCAAAAATATCATCATCACCCATAAGAATTGTCACCCAGGCATCTTCAACAGGGAAACCCTGAGCGTCTAAGACGGAAACCGGCATATTGAGAGTGCCCAAACCAACCTCATTGGGATACATCACATTAAGCTCCTGAGGAAAGCCGGTATAAAGCGTAACGCTTGGATCACCCATAAGGTTGTTCCAGTGAGAAAAAATATTTACCTGATTATTTGGATTTTGGGGATAATTAAGGAAAAGTTTATATTTTCCATTCACTAAAGCTCCACCGGCGGAGAAGATATCCAGATTAAAAAGTGCTTCGTAGATACCAGCCGTAACGCAATTATTAAAGCAGGTATGAGTGCCGGAAGTAGCAGTTCCCACCGCAGCAATGGCACCTTTGGGGTTTGATGAAGTCCCCGCACGGGCAAAAACTTCACTAGTGGCAGTACCGGCAAAATTTCCGGTACTGCAGGTGAGTATAGTTACAAATGGCAACATCCAGCCATTATATAGATTATTAATATTAGTGATGCCAAATCCACTCATCCCAATATAGCCGCGATAACAGAAATGCAGGGTACCGGCATTGATTGCAGAGCTCATCTGAGAAGCAAAACTCCCAGAGAAAATCTCATTATAAGAGAACTGAGGATTATAATCCTGGGATAATTCCTGAACGTAACGACAGGTAGAAATGGTCGAAGGTCCCGAAGAAGATGGGTCACCCACGAGAGTGATATTTTCAAGCCAGTTTTCGTTAACTGTATAGGGAGATTTTTCATAATTGATAGATTTTGCAATAAGGGTCTGCAATTCGGTTATCGTGCCGTAGGGCATTCTGCCCAAGAATACATCTGCCAGAACATCACCACCGGCAAGCTGGCTGTAAGGCTGGTCACCTTCGCCATTATACCAGCTCCAGGTCTCTATCCAGGTGGGAATATTATAGCTGCCTCCAACATCGCCGGCTAAAATCACGTATTCAGGTCTGTTCAGCCAGGTATTATAGGCATTTTGTATATAGTTCTTTATGGCGGTATTTGTGCTGCCGGTTTCGGCAAGACTGGCAGTGTGAATTTCAAAGCCGCGTTCGTGCTTCCAGTCCGTGAGATAAGCCAGATTAGCAGCAACCTGCGTATTTGCCGGATGAATCACCAGAATACAGGGTTGCTGAAATTCATCGCGGGAGGCAGTGAGCTCATAATTAATGATGTGAGCTTTATAAAAGGGCAAAAACGCCTTCGAGATATTGGCGTGGGAGATTAGTTCATTAGCAGCAGTTTGACGAGACATAGATATTTGAATAGAAAATTCCTCCGTGATAATAAGCTTTTTCGTCACTGGATCATACCGGAATGGACACACAGTAACAGGCACTATCCTGATATCTCTCATAATGGCGGGTTCACCAATAAATACCTGCGTCTCGGGGAAGATGCTGCCGGATCTGTAATATTCTTCATTCTTGGTAAAAATATCGCGATACGGTTCACTTTCTATCTGCAATTCCTGACGCGGATATATCTCCACATCACTGATAGCAGAGAATTCCGAAGCAGAAAAATTTAGGTGGGGCGTACCCTGGGGAGAAATCGCCACTAAAGTGGTGAAAACCGGAAGGTCAGGCAGCCCGATTTGCAAGAGGTCTCCCTCCTGAGGATGAGTAATATGCAGATACTCATTTCCTTCTTTTTGCAGAACTTCCAGATCATAGCCGTCAAGCTTGAATTCCAGTTCTGTATTGCTTCGATCGGAAGCAGGACAATAAAAGAGCTTAGTTTCATGATCAGCAAGATTTATCCAAGCTGCATCTAAGCTGAAGATAAGCAGGATGATACTCAATAGGCATAAAGATTTTTTCACAAATCCTCCATTTGGTTTTGTTATTTTATTAAAAGCATTTTTCGTTTGGCAAGATAATCATCTGCAATACGGCAGGTATAGAAATAGATACCGCTGGCAAAACCATCCGCATTCCAGATAAGATAGTGATTACCCGCATCATAAATGGTATCTGTGAGTTTTTCCACAATCTGTCCTCTGATATTATAGATTCTTATCTCCACTGATGTATTATCTTCTTTCACACTGAAGGCAATATTCGTCTGAGGGTTAAAAGGATTGGGATAATTACCCCTGAGCTCATTGACCATTATTATATCATTATCACCGGTAGTCACGGCACCAAAATCATAAGTGAGCTCAGTCCAGTTATCATTGTTAATCTGGATCAGAAAATTTTCCAAACCCGGATCACTGCCCATGGTTACTGGGATTCTGGCAATTAGCTCATTATCTTCATAGGCATTTGCTCTGCAGCAGGAGAACATCCAGCCTTCGGGATTCCAGGCAAATAGCACATCTTGAGGATCAATAATTTCCGGTTCACCCAGGCTTACACTTTCCAGACCGGAAGCCATGAGCGATAGCGCATATATACCCTCTTCAGCAATGAGATCAAAATACAATATATCTCCCTCATTAGTGCAATCCATCCTGATAGCCGTATCAGGCAGATTAACAGGGTCTCCATTCTGAGCAGGAAATTCATCAATTATGCCCACCACATACTGCAGGATCAATGAACCGTCAAAGGCTTCAATAAAATTATTATTATCCACATCGGCAGCTTCAAGACGTTCAATTTCCCAGGGAACAGGATCAATTTCCGGTAAGGGGTCAAGACCTACTATATACTGTAATACGCATGAGGCATCGTAAGAATCAACTATCTGCGAACTGTCCACATCACCATAAATAATCCCGGTACCAATACTTAGAGTTACTGGGATTATCAAGGTCTGATTGAGCGGGTCATTGGTATTAAAAATAAGATCACAGTGATAAACAGCAGCAGTCAATTCGTCTGTGGCAGCGGTTATAAGGAGATTTTGCTCATCATTCATCAATATCTCGCCATTTGTTTCAGATATTTGAAGCCAATCTACTACTTTGCGGATTCCAATTGCCAGACCCTCCTCCAGATAATCATCATCATAAACAATCTGAAGTGCATGAAAAGCATCTGCATCTTGAAGTCCTATTGTGCAGGTGTCCATATCTCCGCTGAGCGAGTTATACTGGAACTTGATCTCTCCGGTTTCATAGATGATCACTTCAAAATCATAGGTACCATTATAGCTGCCAGGATAATGGATAACGTTATGAAACATCACTACGAGGTGATCAGAAAAATTTTGATAATAAACCGTGCCGCCGCCATTTCCACCAATAGCAGGATAAAGGTCATCCCAGAACGGCATAATCGCAGCCCGCGGAGCATCCTCGTCCGGCAATGATGAATTCGACCAGGCAGTATTATCGGAAGCAAAACCTATCCAGCCATTGGCATTGATGATAAATTCATCATAATCCGTGCCATAATAATTAAAACTGAAGCCAATAGGCAATGGCGAAGTACCCTCATCATTATGTGGAAATGATACCGCAGTGCCCTCGCCGGATATATCTATCCAGTCAAATTCAATGTCGCCCATGTCGTTGCTGTCCATCCACATATAGCCATATCCATCAGGACCACCGCTATCTCGGCTGTCATGATAATTCTTTGTAATACTCCAAAGCAGATTCTCTTCCCCGGCATTAGATATATTTATAGTCGCATATCCGGTCTCTCCCTCTTCCAAAATAATGCTCAGCTCTTCGATATCAAGCACCATCACTGCAGGATCCGGTATGCCTATCGCAGGAAATATTATGTAATCCAGCCAGGCACAATCAGAACCGCTGGAAACATAAACATCCTTCTCATATCGCCATAAAAGATTATGCTCTCCCTGCTCTACCATAAATCCCGCCTGCGCCCAGGGTATTTCCCCAGACCACGAACCCATTTCTACACCATCGATATAGAAGCGAAGAAAGTCGTAGCCAGCTTCTGAAGATACACGATACATAAAACTTATCTCACTATTAAATAGTACATTTATATTGATTGATAGAATGCTGTTCTGGCTGTTACCTATTGAACCAGATTTTGCACTGTAAGACCCTTCATAAGCCAGAGTATTAATTATCCAATCCGCATTGCCACTAAATTCCCAGTCAAAACTGGAAAAATCACCGGTTTCAAAATCTTCTACTATCAAACCTACTGATTCCGTTATTTCTTCTGTAAATGAATAATTATCCGCATTGCAAATGAGAGTCAGATGCACCGGAGTGCCAATCTCGATATCTGTACCCACAATAACCGTAAAAACTCCGGTGGCATTGCCGTTTGCAGATATCAGACCAAGATTACATACCGGATTTTCAATAACAAGCTCAGGATTAGCAGATATAAACTGGAGACTGGCAAAGGGTGAGTCGCTTTGACCAATATTAAGAATCTCAATTGTGACTTCAGCAATTTCTCCAGGATCCAGAATGCCGTCATTATCTCCATTATAGCTGTCATCTATAGAAATCCCGCCATAAATCAGATCAGGTGCGTTCACATTGATCTGAAAGTATGATACCCATTCAAACTGATCATCACCACTTACTGTCAAAGTGAAATTTACCTGATGCTGGTCTGGTATTGCATCGCTGATCATAAAACATACCGCTGCCGGGAGATCAATGATAGTCTCAGCAGTGATCGTGCCAATTTCCTCTTCCGCATCAATAAATGTGATATATTCATCTTGAGTGCTTAGTGTGAGACTTGTGTTCTCTGCATCAAAATTACCCACATTATTAAGCTGCAAATCTAATGAAATAGTCTCTCCATAATCCGGCAGACCATCACCATTACCAGCAGTATCATCCAGAGTATGCCCTTGATAAACCACGTATGGCTGATCAGATACTACTATGATCATACTCTCATAACGATTATAATTATGAGCAATAATCGATACGGCAAGCGGAGCAGGATTAGAGACAGGATTCTCCAGTTCAAGATTTATCATACCATTAAAATCTGTTATTCCCCTCCCTAATAATTCGCCATTCTGTAAAACTGCCACCCTCGCTTCAGCTACATCCGTTTGAATATTTATCTGGCTTACTCCAATTGAAACCGAAGCCGGGATAATTACATTCAACTCCTCCGGCAAATCCGTCCAGATATCCAGAGAGGGATCACCAAACAGGTTCGTTTGATAGCAAACCCAGCGCATATTGCTATTAGTTTGCATATAGCTTACATTATCTTCATGAGAAAAGCTGTTTACATCTCCAATCTTGAAAATATCCTCTCCAAATATACCGTGAAAAAACATGCGGTCATAATACTGAGACGAACTGTTCGTTCCACCAGGCATATACCAGCCGTAGCGTGAATTGGCTATACAGGCAACCTCACCTCCAGCTATTGTGCCGGTGATCACTTCCGCAAAGCAATCTTCCGTATAATAACCATTGTAGTGATAATTATCAAAAGAACCGTTATAACAGCCCTGAGAATAGCCAATCACAAAACCTCTGGTGATGCCGTTATTGGTGAAATTGGCTGCCGTGAGATCACTGTTTTCCATTTTCATGTTATAAGTGGGACTGCTGTGTCCAAGGTGATTCAAAAGATTTATCCCTGTAGTGGAAAATTCATTAAACAGATCGTATTTATTCCAGTTACCATCGCGGTCATAGAAATAATTCACATTAAAATTGCCGGCTATCCCCGCGGTAGAGTAGCCGTCAAAATAACCGCCAGACACAATCTGGTCTTTATACGTTCCGCCATAAGTCCAGGGGCTGTTATTAAGCTCTTCCCCTACCATCACAGCTTTTTGGATATCATCTTCTACGGGTGCATTCTGATAAAGGATATGCTTATTTGTATAATTGGCAACCTCTAAGGCACTATCAACCGTCATTCTGCCAATAGAAAGCTCAGAATAAGGATCAATCTCATTCTGTTCGCCCCAGTAATTATCGCCATCATCATTCCAGTTCCCGTCTAAATTGGAAAAATACATATCCGAAGGCAAAGACGGCTCATCATCCACAGCAAAGCCTCGATGTGGCACTATTGCAGTTTCATTGGGATTGCCGGCATCACCACCCAGTATCACATAGTCTATGCCATAGATTTGATAATAATCTATGATGCAATTGCGAACTTTTTCTGCGTTATCAACCCCGGTATAACTGGAATAAATTGATTCTGTAGTCTCAAGCGTCACCGAATAGCCGGTAGATGTTTTATAATCCAGATATGACTGAAAAGAAGCCGCCAGACTGCTGCTGGTGATTATAAGCAAATCATAATCAATAATCCGCTCACGCATATAGTGATAATTTGACACAAAAGAAGGATTTTCTACTATACGGTTCAATCTGGAGATAACTTTATCACTCCCCCTGAGATTGGCTTCCAGTAGTTCGGCATCTTCCACTCTCGCAGTTTCCAGAGATATCACGATAGATTTAACAAAACGGAGGGTACTTTTAGCAGGATTATATTCTACAGGGCAGTAGATTAGATTCGCTATACTGTGTCCACAAAGATAGCCCGTGGAATATTCGCCCAGGTTTTGGGAAGGATATTTGCCATCAAGCTGATAAATCTTCTGATCGGGAACAACCTGATAATTATCTGGTGCTTTCTTGGAAATGGGGAACAGGCGGCTCGCTGGCTGCATGATGCCGGTCTCTATCTCGGGATAGTATTTAATGTCTATGATGTTTACACTCACAAGCTTCTCATTCTGATTGATTAATAGATCGATACCACACCAGGGAAGGAGAGGCTCTCCTTCGTCACCTAAAGATATACAATCACCATATACCACAGAGAGATATTCTCCATTTTGTTGAATTTGCGGATAATCAAAAGACTTGGTAAATTCCATTTCAGCCGCTGAAGACAGCACTGAGATAAGTAAAATAAAAATAATAAATCCACTTCTTTTCATTTTATGCTCCCTAACACTTATTTTTTCTACCCATCATCAAGCAATTTTTATTCCTAATTGAAGAATAATTATGCAAGGACGGAATAAACAGGAGGAAAAATGGTATAATTACGTCTTAGAGAGCTGTAGTATAGTTACCTGACTATGGCGGGATTCTCGCGAATCAATAATATGTTCGTGCCACACGGGTTTTATTTTTTCTTGATTTGAATGCTCAATAACTATCAAACTGTCACTTTTAAGGATGGACGAATCAAATATTTCTGCGATAGTGGGATTAACCAGATTCTTATCATAAGGAGGATCAAGGAAAATAATATCAAATTGGTCCTGGCATTTTTTAATAAAGGGCAGCACCTTTTTTTTAATGACCTTACAGTGGGATTTGCAATTAAGTTTTGCGATATTATTATAGATGGCAGAGATAGCGGGATGAGAAAATTCTACCATCACTACATGATTTGCACCGCGACTGAGAGCTTCTAAAGCTATGGCACCACTTCCGGCATAGAGATCAAGGAAATCAAGATCAGTGCAATCCGGCAAAATATTAAATATGGTCTCCTTCAAAAAATCTGTAGTTGGTCTGGCAGTGTTTCCGGAAACACTCACCAGATGATGCTTTTTATAAATGCCGGCAATTATTCTCAATTCTACCCCCTAATATCAATCAATAAGATCTTCCAGATCAGAAAGAGTGACATCCTTAAGCTTTTTGCCATCCGTAAGCAGGGGCTTTAGTGCTTTACGCAATTCTTCGACCGACATGCTGCGCAGGATATGCAGGATATGAACAAGGTTCTGGTCTATATCGTCCTGAAGTTTATTTTCCAGCAGTTCATCAGCCGGATGGGAGGCCACTTCCATTAAACCCTGTGTGACATCTTTTTTATAATTACTGGTGAAATTTTCCAGCCCGGGAACAAGTTCATCCTTCGCTGTCTCGATTTTGCTCATTTCGTTTTTACCCCGGGGAGTTTCATGATAAATTTCCCCGGCAGTAGGGAATTCCAGCTCAGTTTCCGGCTCATCAACTTCGGCTATAGAAGAATCATTATCCTCCGATGTCGGCACGATTTGTGCGGGAGCATCTTTTTCTGCGAGAACTTTCTCTTCCTCAATTTCCGGATTGTCTTCCTTGACAGCTTTTATCTCATCAGAATCGAAATCAATTTTTATCTCTTTCAGTGTTTTGGCTACCGCTTTGAAAAGATCATCAGGAATAATGCGAAATTTGGCTAATTCTTCCTGTGTGAAAATACTTTTTATCGCGTTACTATACTTATTCGATTGCCTGGCTAAAAATTCTTTGACGGCGAGTGTGATTTCAGGATTATAATCTCTGTTTTCTTTTTCCTGGAGATACAGGTAAACTGCCAGGGCGTATTCAAATTTTTCCTGAGTAATATGCAGCTTTGCTAAAGTGGGCGTTGGTCTCGTATCCATATTTACCTCTCGCATTTAATATATGGCGTAATCTTGGCTAAAGTCTTTTCACCAATGCCATTTACTTCCGTTAATTCTCTAATACTACTAAATCCACCAAGCTCCTCTCTTTTGTCAATAATTAGCTGAGCTTTTTTGCTGCCTATGCCGGGGAGTGCGATTAATTCATCCAAGGAAGCCAGATTTATATCAATAAGTATTGGCAATGAATCCTGAAGAACAGCCTGGCTTAAAGAATCTTGCTGAGCTAATCCAAATTGGACAAGATATGGTCTTAGCCTGAACATAGTCTTATCGCCAATTCCCTTGATCAGAAGCAGGTCTTCAGAACTGGCAAAGCTTTGCTCATTACGGTGGGAAATGATCCGTTCCGCTAATGTGGGACCAATCCTTGGCAGAGATTGAAGCTCATTGATGTCAGCAGTTCTGATATCCACAAGTTTCTGTCTGGTTACAAGTGAATCCAGCCTGCCGGTGAATTGGACATCACTATCAGCCGTTAAAGCAAGATATTTTATTACCTGCCCCAAAAATACCATCGTGAAGATAAAAGTTAATATCTTTCTTTCATTGGCAGTAAGAAAATCCTGTGGGCGGATCATGGCTGCCCCTGATAAATTAAGTGGGTAAGCACCTGACCCACAGCTTTTAAAGAAGCAGGAGAACACTTATCAGGAGTATCATGCACAGTGTGCCACCATTCATAATCGAAATCTATGATCAGAATTGCCTGAAATCCCTCTTTGATGAGCGGGTAATGATCATCATATACGGCATTATCAATTCGGTTTTTAAATTGCGTGAAACCCAGATCGCCGGCAATATCCCAAACCTCACGCACCAATTGCGGGCTGTTATGATAAGAATAATGCTCAATCGGGATAGATAAATCCAAATCCCCCACCATATCCACTATGATGGCTTTCTCAGGCAGTTCACCACTAAAATTGTGAGCGAAATAGCTTGAACCCAGGCACCAGGTATCATTCTCCTGATAGGTTCCCATATCTTCCAGATCAAAAAAAACTAAATCTACTCCGTATTCCGGCGGCATTTTATCAGAAAGCAATCTGGCGATTTCCAATAGTACCGCTACTCCCGAAGCACCATCATTTGCCCCGATCACTGGCTGTTTGTGATTCTCCGGCAGCTCGTCTTTATCTGCCCATGGCCTCGTATCATAATGTGCTCCCAAAAGAACCCTTCTCCCAAGTCTTGGATAAAATGAAGCAATTATATTTTCTCCCTCGATCTCCTGGTCATCAATTTCTACCTTGAATTTCTGCTCCGTGATCTTTGCTCCATATTCTGTAAGTTTTTCCTTTATGTATTCTCTACATAATTCTATTTCCTTAGAACCCGGATAACGCGCTCCCAGATCACTCTGCTCGGTAAGTCGCAAAAATGCCTCATTACCGTCAAATTGCTCTAATTGTCTTCCGCAGGACAATAAAGCCATGCTGATAAGAAAAAAAATTAAACCCGAAACCTGATATCTCATATTCAATCCTTTAATCTATAGATTATATTCCTTATTTTATCGTCAATTATTTTTTCTGACGGAGTATTTGGCACTAATTTCATCATTACCAGATTCCGGGCAGAAAATTCCTTGTCTGTAATTTTTCTTAATTAGTTTGAGCCTCAATTCATTCATCCACTTTGTCTTATTACCCTGAAGTTTTTCTACATTAAGATCATTGTGAAGAATATTGCTGGTAAACAATCTGCTGATCACGATATCTTTTCGAACGTAGGGAATAAGCTCAGATAATATCTCAATATGCTCGTCAATAGGCATTTGCTTAACTTCACCCTTTTCCCAAAGGTCTGCCAATGCTGTGCCCCTGTAGATCACCAGATTATGAAACTTGATCTCCTTTATCACCCGCTGGCTCGATACCCAGTTAATGGTTTTCTGCATATCGTCCAGATTTTCTCCCGGTATACCTGTAATCAGATGTACACCTGAAGCTATTCCCATATCACTACAGAGCCCTAAAGCTGATTCTGTATCCATCTGGCTGTGTCCACGCCTCAAAAATGCAAGACTCTTACGATGAATACTCTGTAGTCCCAGTTCCAGGCTAACCGGTTTGGAAAGAGATTTCAGCATTTTAAGAACAGAGACATTCACAAAATCAGGGCGAGTGGATAGCACCAGCCCCACAATATCGGGATGAGCAAGAGTGGTAGAAAACATTTCCTTCAGCAGTTTAAGATCGCCGGCAGTAGATGTTTCATCCTGAAAGTAGGCCAGAAAAATACGGGCACCGGTATTACGCTTCATTATTTTTATTCCTTCTTCAAGCTGCTCTAGTATCTCAGGTGATCTTATCTGGTATGTACCTCTAAAGCTCTCGGGATTACAAAATATGCAGCCACCATTTATTCGATTGGGGCAGGTTACTCCTGTACTTAGCCCGATCCTGAAAACCTTCTCTCCATATAATTCCTGCATTTTTGCAGAAAATGTATAGATTAAATCGGATAATTCCATAGACTACAATTCCAAAATGCAATTAGCAGCCTGCTCAGCTACCAATGGCAGCTCCTCTGCTGCGAAGCATAGAACGTCGAAAAGCAATTCACCTTCACGCAAAACACCTAATACAGGAATATTTGCCTGAAGCAATGAATGATGCAGTTTCTCAGCTAAATCAGGCTGAGAAAACAATAGCTGTACCGCTAAACTGGGTATCTGCAATTCCGGCATCGTTCCTCCACCGCATCTGCCCACACTTTCCACAATCTTTGATTGCACACCTTTATCTGCCAGCATGTCCCGCAAATCTTCAGCTAATTTCTGTAAATCAGTGAGATTACGGTTCAGATAGCGGAAAACCGGTAAACTGGAAAATAGATTCTCATCATTCAGATATGCACTCATTACACTGATCAAAGCAGAAATTGTTAATTTACCTACTCTGAGTGCCCGCATCAATGGCGCACTTGCCAGTTGTTGGATATACTCACTTCTGCCGGCGATGATTCCCGACTGAGCACCACCCAGCAGCTTATCACCACTAAAACAAACCAAATCTGCCCCGGCAATCAAAGCAGATTTCACGTCCGGCTCATTTGTATTTTCCAGCGCTTTAGGTTTTCGCAAAAGACCGCTGCCTATGTCATAAACCATCATCAAACCACTCTGGTGAGAAATATCAGCAAGCTCATTTACGCCTACTTCTTCACAGAAACCACCAATGAAATAATTCGATTTATGAGCTTTAAAGATGATACTCGTATTAGGTGTGATGGCATTTAAATAATCTGTGGACTTTGTCCGGTTCGTGCAGCCTGTTTCTATCATTATTGCACCAGAGGCAGACATAATATCGGGGATGCGGAACGATCCTCCAATCTCAATCAATTCGCCGCGGGATATTATCACTTCCCTGGCTTCTGCAAAGGTTCTCAGTATCAGCATCACTGCTGCTGCATTATTATTTACTACCAGGGCATCTTCAGCACCCGTGATCTCACTGATAAGCTCTCGTATATGATCATTTCTATGCCCCCTGGATGCTGTAGCAAGATCAAATTCCAGATTAGTGTAGCCCGCAAGAGTTTCCTGCATGTCCTTCAGAATTTTTTTGCCTAATGGCGCTCTGCCCAGGTTTGTATGCAGTACGATTCCGGTGCCGTTTATCACTGCTTTCAAGCTGCTTTGGCACTTCTTTCGAAGAGCATTTTCTATGTCTTGAAGCAATTCAGAAGCGGTGATCGCCTTCTTACCTTCTGCGATCTCCGCCCGTGACTGGTTAATAAAAATTCTTAGCATATCCGTAACACGCTCCAGACCATAAATATTAACCAAAAGCCGGCATTCATCCGACTGCAATACCTTATCTACTGCCGGCAACCGGCGATATTCTTCAGCTTTCATCTAATTTCGCTCCTCCTTCATTATAGCATTCATAATAGATCAATTTGCCTCCCGAAAATTCTACCAGGCAATGATCACTCTCATATACATTACTGAGCCCTATAAAATAATCTGCCTGATTCTCCCTATTTATATTGAACCTGAATCCCTGCAACGAAAGGTTCTCTAAATCACCCAGACTAAAAAATGATACAGTTTTTCCCCTGCGATTATTAAGAAAATGTATGCCCGCAGATAAAAATCTTATCGTTCCCCAATTGTCATAGAAACGCAACTCAATAGTATCCCGTGGTAAGTATCTATCAAGGTGATAAAAAACAAGCAGATTCGCCAGCAGGTGGTCTGTCCGCCTGCCAAACCCAGAGAGTATGTTTATTCGCTCAGGATTCATCTCTGCCGCCAGCCGCAAAGCTTTTTCCATATCAGAGTGTTCCTGATCATGATCCAGGATGATCTTCGCAGAACCAAACGACCGCAGAATATCCGGCGGTGAAGAATCCAGATCCCCTGTGATAATATCAGGGATTATCCCTAATTTATGGCAGATGACGCTGCCACCATCTGCGGCTATCACTTTGCCCACACCCCGCATCGCCAAGGCGGTTGCCTCCCGCGAAGGCACTTCACCATTGGCGATTATGCAAATTATTCTGCTATTAATATCTTTCATCTTTCAATTCCATGTTACGGTTAACTTCAGCTTCTCTGCTATCTTGTCCAGAAAAATTAATTCCAGAATCCCTATTAAGGGAGTCATTACCTTTATTGACCGCTTTCCAGGTATTTTCCCGTATTTTTTAATCAACAGATTTAGTTAATCAGACATCCCCCGTTTTTCCAATTAGGATGATTAGTAGCTCATTGGTAATAAAGGACTTACACAGGCTGCACCAGATAAATATAAAATTACCCTGAATGAGTAATAAAAATAGCCACAAGTGAATCCCGTGGAAAATGACAAACAAACGTCTCATCCCCGCCCAGCCGCTAAACCCGAACTAAAATAAGGTATATTCATTCAAAAATCATAATTCAAAATTCAACATTCATAATTATCCCCTCACCCGTTCACCGTGATCTTTTGCCAAGCACAATTCGAATTTCAGGTGTATGAAAGATTGAGTACTTTATCATTGACAAAAAAACGATGGATAAAGTTTGATTTCAAAAAATTTAATATGCAGGAGAAAAGTTTATGCAGAAGATTTTAGTAACTGGCGGAGTTGGTCAGATCGGCTCGGAACTGGTGATGGAATTACGAAGAGTATATGGAGCAGCAAATGTGATCTGTGGCGTGAATAGAACCAAGCCGCAGGGAGAACTTAAGGAATCGGGTCCCTGTGAAATTGTAGATTGCACGAGGGCTCAGCAGGTTGCCGAAATAGTCCGGAAATATAAAGTGGATACCATCTATCATCTGGCGGCAATACTTTCAGCGGTAGCGGAAGCTCAGCCAAATCTTGCCTGGAATGTGAATATAAACGCTCTATACAACGTGCTGGAAGTTGCCAGAGAAGAAAGTTGTGCCGTTTTTACTCCAAGCTCCATTGGTGCTTTTGGCTCTTCCACCCCGCTTGACAACACACCTCAGGACACTATTCAGAGACCTTCCACGATGTATGGCGTCACCAAGGTAGCTGGTGAATTATTGTGCGATTACTATTATAAACGCTTTGGCGTGGATACTCGCGGTGTACGCTATCCGGGCATTATTTCTAATGTCACACTTCCGGGTGGCGGGACTACAGATTATGCAGTAGAAATATATTATGAAGCGATAAGAAAGAAAAAATATACCTGTAATCTGCCGGCAGGCACTTTTTTGGATATGATGTATATGCCCGATGCCCTTAAGGCAGCAATAGACCTGATGGAAGCAGACCCTTCCAGATTAGTGCACCGCAATGCCTTTAACGTAACAGCTATGAGTTTTGACCCCGAAATTATTGCAGCCGAGATCAAAAAACATATTCCGGATTTTATCATGGATTATAAGGTGGATAAGGTAAAAGAAGCTATTGCCAATAGTTGGCCCAATTCCATGGACGATAGTGCTGCCCGTGAAGAATGGGACTGGGAGCCGGAATATGATCTGGTATCAATGACAGAAGATATGCTCTCAGTTCTCAATCAGAAACTAAAATAAAATGATTATCGGAATCGGCACTGATATGATCGAGGTCTTGCGCCTGGAAAAAAATATCGGCAAACCGCAATTCCTCAGCAAAGTTTTTACGGAGAGAGAATTGGAAATCTGTATGTCTAAGCAATCACGCCTGCAAAGCCTGGCTGCCCGATTTGCTGCCAAAGAAGCATTTATGAAAGCACTGGGCACCGGCTGGAGTGAAGGCATTTCTTTTTCCCAGATAGAAGTGATCAATGATGAAAAAGGGGCACCCAGAATGATACTACACGGGAAATCACGGAGTTTTGCGGATCGATTGGGCGTGACTGATATTCACGTAACGCTCTCGCATCTAAAAGAAATCGCTTTAGCAACTGTAATACTGGAAAAATAAAATTAACGGAGGATATTATGGCTTTAGAAAAACTTAACAAAGCCTTGCAGCTTGAAATTGACGAATTATTTGAAAAAGGCACCGCAAAAGGTAAAGAGATGGTGATCACAGAAATCATCAAGCCGGCTGGAGACAAAGGGCCTCGCTACTTGATTGATGGATACGGTGATAAGCAATTTATAAAAATGAATGCTAATTCATATCTAGGCTTGAGTATGCATCCCGAGATAATAGCTGCTGAAGAAACTGCTGCCCACAAATATGGCGTCGGCCCCGGTGCTGTACGATTCATTAGTGGCACTCACTCACCACATATCGAGCTCGAAGAGAAGCTGGCAGAATTTCATGATAGAGAAGCCGCCATGATATTCTCTTCTGCCTATGTTACTTCCTTGGGAGTGATATTTCCCCTTACAACCAAAGAGACCGTTTTAGTCTCTGATGAGCTTAATCATAACTGCATTATCCAGGCTATGAGATTATGCCGCCCGGCAGCAAAATTTATCTACAAGCATAATGATATGGAAGATCTCAGAGCTAAACTTGAAGAAGCTGCCGGCTTGGGGAAACGCTGCCTGGTTATCACTGACGGCATTTTCTCTATGAGAGGAGATCATTGCCCCTTTGATAAGCTTGTCCCGATCTGCCAGGAATTCCACGATAAATTTGAAGAAGGCGTTATCTCTATAGCAGATGATTCTCACGGCGTGGGTGCATTCGGTGATACCGGACGTGGCACAGAAGAATACACTGCCACCAAGGTAGATATCTTAATCGGCACTATGGGAAAAGCATATGGCGTTAATGGAGGTTATGTGGTTGCTTCCAAAACTGTCCTCGATTATTTGAGAGAAAAAGCTCCTATGTATATCTACAGTAATCCTATCACCTGCTCAGAAGCTGCCGCAGTGCTGAAAGTGCTGGAATTTGTGGATACACCCGCCGGCAGGAGCAGAATAGCTCACTTAGCAAAAATGACCAGAAAATTTGAAAAAGGACTGATTGATCTGGGGTATGAAACTATCCCCGGACCCCATCCTGTAGTCCCTCTTATGGTTCGTGATACCGCAAAAACTGCAGATATGGTGAAATATCTTACGGCAAATGGAGTTCTTGGTACTGGCTTGAATTTTCCAGTAGTACCCAAAGGTGACGAAGAGATTCGCTTCCAGGTTAATGGCGATCATACAGAAGCAGATATTGATGCAGTGCTGGCAATTCTTAAAAACTACAAAAATCAATAATCTATTTATTATAGTCCCGCAGCTCATTTGCTGCGGGACATTTGACTTTATATGACCGCCAAAGGGATCCTCTATTTAGTACCCACACCTATCGGAAATCTTTCCGATATCACCTACCGGGCTGTGGAAACTCTTAAAAAGGTCGATTTCATCGGCGCTGAAGATACCCGTAAATCTGCTGTTCTTCTTAAATATTACGATATCGTTACACCGCAGATAAGTTATCATAAATTTAATGAAGCAAAACGAGCAGAAGAATTTGTGAAGCTAATCAGCCAGGGGAAAAATATCGCCATCATCTGCGATGCCGGCTCTCCCGGCATTAGCGATCCCTCGGCAATAATCGTACGGGCAGCACTATTGGCGCATATCAAAGTGGAAGCATTACCAGGTGCCACTGCCTTTATCCCCGGGCTCACTGCCTCTGGTCTTGATCCAGACCGTTTCTGCTTCCTGGGCTTCCTGCCTGAGAAAAAAAAAGCTGCTGAAGAACTTTTAACAGATATAGCCGAGATGCCACTTACATTGATTTTTTATGTATCACCGCATGACCTGGAAAAATTTGCCCAAATACTCCTTAAATTCCTCGGGGATAGAACAGTATGCCTCGCTCGCGAAATATCTAAAATTTATGAGGAATATATTCACACAAACCTCAAAAATCTCACTAACGCAAATGATATCACTCTCAAAGGAGAATTTGTCGCTATTGTCAGCGGTAAACAAAAAAAGGAAGTTTCAGATGAAACCTTGCTGAGACAGATCGTAGCCCTCACCGAGAAGGGATTATCAAAACGTGAAATTATCAATACTATCTCAACTAAGGAAAATATTTCGCCTAATAGAATTAAGAAAATTATCTATTAACTAACGGAAGTTTATCTAAAAAATTTCCGTCAGTCCTTGATTTCCTTGAATAATTCTTCTATTGCCCGTTTAAGCTGGACATCGTTATCGGTGATATAATCCTCCGGCGTCATTGGCACCAATATATCCGGCTGTGCACCACTGCCCTCCATATTCGTGTGATCCGTTTCCCACCACCCCGAAGAGGGCATCCTCATTGATGACCCGTCCATAAAATTGATATGACCCGTACCTATCACTGAACCCGATGTGGGCATCCCGATCACTTTCCCAAGTTTGAGATGCTTGAATAGTATAGGAAATATCTCCGCATCAGAATAAGAATCCTCGTCTATCAGTAAAACTATGGGTTTTCCCCAGATATTTCGCGGCGTGGGATAGGGCACAGCATCGCTATAGCGTGATGATGACCAGCCATATTGTTTTTTTGTGAGCACTTCAAGAATGTCGTCATGGGTATTACCACCTCCATTAAACCGCACATCTATGATCAAAGCTTCCTTACTAAAATTTATCCCGAATAACTCATCTTCAAATTTCTGATAGCTCCTGTGATCCATTCCTCGAATATGAGAATAAGCGATGCGACCCCCCGATAACGCATCCACCTGGGCGCGTCTTGTCTCCACCCAGTCTTCATACCAGAGATTATAATTCTCACCACTATTTATTCCTTTCACTTCCAGAATCCTTACACTGTCTCCCACATTGATTTCTAATTTTATCTTTTCACCGGTTTTATCCCTGAATAATTGATCAAAAGGCAGGTTTTTGCCGACTCCCACGCCATCAACACTCAAGAGTATATCACCTGGCTTAATATTGTGGTTTTTCGCCAGGCTCGAACTGCGGTACAGCTTCTGAAAGCGGACGCCTTTGTCCGGGTATTCACTGAAATCAAAGGTAACACCAAGTTCTGCTTTTCGTACTACGCGCTGACCATTATCTCTACGGGCATAAAAACCAGTATGTGAAGCATTTATCTCGCCAATCATCTCATCAATTATATTGCCCAGCATCTCAGGCTGATAGGCATGTCGCAGATAGGGCGAATACTTGCGGTATAGCTTTTCCCAATTAATACCATGCATATCAGGATCATAAAAACCACGCCCAAATCTCAACCATACCTGGTCGAATATATCCATGTTTAGCTGGTGAAGGTTATACTTATAGGTAAATTTGTTCTCGATCTTTTCGGGTTTTGTGCCCTCAAGCGACATACTGTAAATTGAATTGCGGTTATTGTAGTACCACTTTTTGTCGCGATTGCTCAGATTTTTTATATCTGCCCCCAGGTTTACTATAACTTCATCGTCTTCGCCATTATATTTCACCTTTCGCAAAGTAGTCTGTTCCTCGAAATTATTAATATAATAGACCATGTCCTCTGTGAGATGGACTACATAATTATAACCCTTTTCTGTGACAATACTCTCTGAACGCAGGTGAAGCCCGGCAAATTCAATAGTAAATCCTTCACCGGCAACAGGATCACCTTCAGCCTCATCGGCAGGCTCGTCACCCTTTTTTTTAGCTTTAGATAGTTTTTTATCTTCTCGGAGAATCTCCTGCCAGCCGTCTTCCTCTTCATAAAAATATTCATGCTTGGGATGTAAGTCAAGACGATAGATAGCTCCTGCCTTAGAATAAAAGGCACTCTTGCCGTCTTTACCCCAAACCGGCGTAGAAATCCAGGAAGTAGTCTTCTCTATTGTCCAGGAATTTTCACTTTCCAAATCAAAAATCTTTAACTCCCTATTCCAGATACTATAGTCTGTCTCGGAATATAAATAGTAACGTCCACTCTCATCTAAAGCACCATAACCGGCTCCTTTAGCTAATGGTAATATCCTGAATTTATTTCCAGAACTATCCGATACGGCGATACTCGGCTGCCTCCTATCTTCTGTGGAAAAACTTAGCACCAGACGACCGCCTTGGTTCGCCATATATTCAATATATTTATCACGACCCCATTTAACCTCTTCTATCTCATTATGATTACGTATATCAAATTTATGAAGCCGGGGAGCTCCTTTCACCAGTCGCGTAAAAAAAATGGTCTTATTATCTCCCATTATAGCAATATCTTCAATTCCTTTTTGATCATAAGTGATCTGACGTACATCGCCACCCTTCACAGGCATGGCAAATAGATCAAATTTCCAGGAAAATACCAGCAGTTTCCCATCTGATGATACGTCAAATTTATCACCGCTGTTAGCATATTTCTCTTCCTGTACCAGGCTGCCAATGATATCCTCCTTGATCATTATTTCCAATTTTTCTGCTTTCTTAACCCCAGGATCATATTTCCATATCTGATCAAAATATTCAAATACTATTCGATCATTGTCATGTGCAATATCAAGATCCCGCAGCGACCACTCCTTAAAATTAGTTAGTTTCTTCTTAGTGCCAAAATCAAAATCGTCCACCTGATACAATTGAAATACTTCTCCATCTGACGCGCCAAAATATATCCTGTCACCCTGATAAGAAAACTGGGCATAACGCTCCGTGTAATCCGTGTCCGTAAGCCTATGATAAACAGCCTGCTTTATATCATAAATCCAAAGATCACCATTAGCAGAACCGCTATATTTCTCGCGATAAGGATAACCTCGATGCGAAAATAATATCTTGTCACCACTCCTGTTCAAATTTGAAAATATCCCCGAATAAGATGCTATCTTTTCGTAGCTTCCATCCAGATACAAACGAAAATACTCATTTCTGTAACGCTCCTGATAACGGGTTACCAAAAGACTCCTGCCGTCCGGATACCAGTCACACAGTACAAAATCATCTTTGCTCACTGCCTCGGCAATCCCACCATCAGAGGGTAGCATGTAGATGCTCTGATATCCCTCACGCGATGTCATATAAGCTATCAAGTTACCACCCGGCGAGTATTGAGGTGATGATATATTCTTATCCACCGAAGTTAAACTCCTCGCCGCACCACCAGCAAAATCAACCGACCATAATCTATCCAGATAAACAAAACAAACTTCTTCACCGGAAGGCGATATGGCAGGATCATACATGAAACGCGGCTCAATGCCAAATAATGATTGCATGACCAGTAGCAGCATTATTATGAAGTACTTTCTCATTCTATTCCTCAACTATATCTATTTTTTTTAGAAGCAAGTCTTATCTGACTGCCTGATTTGTAAAGCTATTAAAATATGAATGCTGATTTGATGATAGTGATATTATTAATTTCAAGCCAGTTAGCATAGACCATAAAAAAAATCTGCTCGTAAACTAATCTCCTGCTCAAAGCCGGATAACGCGCAAATAAGTGAAGTGTCTTCTCATACTCATAAAACATAAATCCGTCTGCTCAATTCGGGCAGACGGCTTTGCTTTTCTCTAAATACTTGATACTGCAGTATCGATCTTTCCCCTGCAGATTTCATAACACCAAGCTGATTACTACTTCTTGGGGCTTTTCTTCTTCGGTGCAGGTTTTGTAGCCGGTGCTGAAGCTTTTGCTACGCCACCACTGGTCTTCTTTTTAGAATTTGCCATGTTTCCTCCTTTATTATTTATAAAATAATTATAATTCAAATTCTGTCAATAAATATCTTAAAATTTCTAATAAAAAAATTTCCTATATACGTTTTGTGATGGTAAATTAGAAAAACACCATGATATATAGGAATATATGATATTGGATATATTTTTATTGTAATTTAACAAGATTTCGTAAATAACTGTTTTAGACTAATAGATATTTAACTACCATAAGATTATAATTATTGAGATATTAGAAATTTATAATCAAAATTTTCCCATCTCCATGTTTCGTAATGCAATCTTATAAATCAATATTTTCGTGTCATCTAACACTATAATATATAGTGAATTATACCGCACAAAATCTTTTTCAGCATTTCTGTGCCCGGAGAATTGTGTCCTATTCAACTATATGGGTTGAGCTTAGAGAATTAGATACAAGATTTGATAAAACCTCAACGTATCAAGAACCCGCAGTCAATGGGCGTAGTTTCTGGATCTACCGGTTCCTTAATTGCCGTGTGGCATCTGAACCACGCACATTTAAACTTGGGGTATGCAAAAAAAAATAAATCTTTACAAGATTAAGCGGAAATCTACAATCTGTTCGTGTTTATCGGGTGGCAGAAGAATGAATTCTTCAGAGGGCATCCTGGAAGCAGGAGGAAAAACGCAGGTATGGATATGAACGGAACAGCGAGATTCTAAGAAAGGAGTTAATTAAAAAAGAATTAAAGCAGGGAGATATGGAAAAGCTTACAAAAAATGGTGTTTATAAACAATCTCAGATCAATGATCCTGCCGGATTGCCGGAATGCAGCGAATTTATAACCGCATTGATTAATGAAAGCTGCGAGGGTATTGTAGTTCTGGATGCAAACCGTCAGTTTGTTTTGGGAAATCCTCTGGGAGAGAGGTACTTAAGAAAAATTGATTACAACCCCGGCAGTGGTTATCACATTCCTCTTTCGCACGAAACAAATAAAGCGATTGAGATACAAACAGGGGCGGACAAGAAATTGATGCTAAAAGTCCGATACCGGCCTGTCTTATGGAAGAAACATGATTCATGGCTGATATTTCTTCAGGAAGTTACCGATTCAGAGCACCCCACTCTGCAACAGGAGAGTAATGAAGAACTGCGCAGGTTAAAATCTAATCTGGAGCGAGAAGTTGCTGAAACGGTAGAAATGATGCTGAATAGAGACGCCATGCTGATATCTCAATCTCGCCAGGTGTTTACCGGTGAAATGGTCGCTAATATTTCTAATCAGTGGAAACAGCCTCTTAATGCTTTAAGTATAATTATTCAAAGTATCAAGGATTCTTATGATTATGACGAATTAACATCTGCACGATTAGATGAGAAGGTGAGATTGAGTGTGGAATTGATAGATTATCTTGCCAGAACGATAGACGATTTCCGTGATTATTTCCAGCCAGGCAAGCAAATGCAGATTTTTGATCTCAGAATTTTGATAGAGAAGACCATAAATTTTATAGAATACAGTTTTGAAACTGATTCCGTGAGACTGCAGCTCGATCTGGCAAATAATTGCCATACCACCGGTTATCCTAATGAATTTTCGCAGGCTTTATTGAATATTCTCATAAATGCCCGTGAAATAATGAAACAAAGAAATATTCCGGAACCTGAGCGGCTTTTAAAAATCTGTTTGTTTAGCGAAAATCATAATAGCGTGATTACTGTGGAAGATAATGCAGGCGGAATTTCTCCAGAGAACTTATCTCGGATTTTTGAGCCGTATTTCACTACAAAGAAGGAAAAAGGTACCGGACTGGGCTTATATATGTCACGCAATATCATAGAAGTTAATATGAATGGCAGGCTCACAGTCTCTAATACGGAAAATGGAGCAAAATTCCGGATAGAAATTTAGGATATTGTTGCCAAACTTATCAGTCATTTCCCCTGAGTTTCTTTAAGATATCTTCCTGTATCTGGCTGGGAACTCTGTGATAATTGTGGAACTGCATATTATAATCTGCCTTGCCTTGAGTGAGTGATCTCAGATGAGTAACGTAACCAAAAATTTCTGCTAAAGGAATATCTGCAACGATGCGCGTGAATTGTTCGTCAATCTCAGCCTCACTGATTATTCCCCTCCGCTGATTTATGCTGCCCATCACACTGGAACGGAATTCGTTGGGCGTTTCTATTTCTACCAGCATTACAGGCTCAAGCAGGTAAGGCTGAGCCTTGTTATACGCCTCCCTGAAAGCAAGTCTCGTAGCAATCTCAAATGCCATCTGCGATGAATCCACTTCATGATAGGCACCGTCATTGATTTCCATCTCCACCTGAACAACTGGGAATTCTGCCAGATGACCCTTACCAAGTGATCTCAAGAAACCTTTTTCACAGGCTGGAATATAGGTTGCAGGTATCACCCCGCCACTTATCTTGTCAATAAACCTGCTGTCCTCGTCATCAAGCGGTCTTATTGTTCCGGCTACACGGGCAAATTGTCCCCTGCCACCAGATTGTTTTTTGTGTGTATAATTAAATTTCACTTCTTTTGCTATGGATTCCCGATATGCCACCTGAGGTATTCCCGTGGTGAGCTTACAGCCATATTCACGCTTCATACGCTCCACATAAACGTCCAAATGTAATTCGCCCATCCCGGATATAATAGTCTCGCTGGACTCTTCATCAAAATATGTCTTAAAAGTGGAATCTTCTTTGCTGAACCTATTAAGAGCTTTTGCCATGTTATCAGCAGATTTTTTGTCAACAGGAGTGAGCGATATAGATAAAATAGGCTCCGGCACGTAAATATGCTTCATAGAAATATTTGCCCTGCCGGTAACAAAGGTGTCGCCCAGAGAACAATCTATGCCAAAAATAGCAGCT
Organism: uncultured Candidatus Cloacimonadota bacterium; assembly: GCA_964604155.1. Taxonomy (GTDB): domain Bacteria; phylum Cloacimonadota; class Cloacimonadia; order Cloacimonadales; family TCS61; genus Stygibacter. The sequence goes on from CAZRXY010000096.1 coordinate 33,902, forward strand.
ATATCACCGGCGGCTACTTCGTCGATATCTTCCATATTGCTGGCATGAAGTTTCACCAGCCTGCCTACTTTTATCTTCTTGCCTGTTGTCAGATTCACCAGATCTGTGCCTTTATTAATCCTCCCCTGATAAACTCTGAGATAGGTTAATTGACCATACTGCTGATTCTCGATTTTAAATGCCATTGCTACTGCGTCCTTATCACGGTCACTAAAGATTTCTATCTCTCGGTCATGGTGGTCTACGTCATAGGCAATATTGATAATATCTGAGGGAGATGGCAAATATTCTACCACCGCATCTAATAAAGCACGAGTGCCTATGTTCTTGTAAGCAGACCCGGCAAAAACAGGCACTATCTGTCTGGCTATTGTAGCTTTGCGTATCGCCAAACGCAATAGAGATAAATCCAGATGCCCCTCAAGGTAGGATTCCATGAGAGTATCACAATACATAGAAACATTTTCAAAAAGCAAATCCCGATATCTTTCAGCTTCCGGCAACAATTCCTCCGGGATAGTCTCGCGATGGATCGTCTCGTTATTCACTCCACTGTAATAAAGTGCTTCCATAGTTACTAAATCGATTATTCCCCGAAAATTCTCGCCACTGCCAATCGGCAATTGCACAAATACTGCATTCTTACCCAGCTTGTCACGTAATTGCGTAACTACTCTGTGGGCATCTGCCCCCGTCCTGTCCATTTTATTGATAAATGCCAGATTTGGCACTTTATGCCTGTGCATCTGACGCGCTACTGTGATGGTTTGTGATTGTACTCCCCCCACCCCGCAGAGTACCAGGATTGCTCCATCTAATACCCGTAAGGCGTTTTCTACTTCTATTGTGAAATCTACATGACCAGGCGTGTCGATTATATTGATCTCATGTTTCTTCCATGATACATTGGTGGTAGCAGATGATATTGTAATGCCACGCTCTTTCTCCAATTCCATGGAATCCATTGTGGCTCCCACTCCATCCTTACCGCGAACTTCATGTATTTTATGTATCCTGCCGGAATAATATAATATCCGCTCGGTAAGAGTCGTCTTCCCCGAATCTATATGAGCACTTATCCCTATGTTTCTTATCTTTGCTAATTCACTCACTAATTTCTCCTGTTTCCTATTCCCTTCTTTGCTTTTAGCATCACTACTTATAAATTTAATGATTTTTTAAAGGAATGGCAAAACTTTTCGTCCACCGCTTATTGTCAACCAGAAGATAAAACCCGGCATACCACCGTAATTTATTTGTTAGTTTAAAATATTGAACTTATGAAGTTATTGGTCGTCACCATTGCGAAGGTCTGGCGACCATTCGCAAAGTAACTTAGATTGAAGAAGTACCCTCATCCAAAACCTTGCGAATGGTCGAAAGATTTTTGCAATGGTTGACTTTGACAACAATCTATATCTCACATAATATGAATCATTTAACAATACCAAAAATTATAAAAAACAAGGGGATGCCTGGAAGATAAAACCCTCGCATCCCCTTGAAATTTTTCTTCTTCTTTGCTCAATAACATCCTGCAAGAGTAATGGAACAATTCCGAATTTTGGATGTTGAATTTTGAATGAGTAGCCCCGTGCTTTAGTCGGGGAATTTTATGCCCAGCATAAGCCCTCCCACCTCTTCTCTTATTCACCTCTTCTCCCGTCTTATCCCCGTTCACTTTCACTTATACATCTCACTTCTCACACGCGAAGCAACACTTTCTCAATTTCAAAGAAATTCCCCAATCCCCAATCCCAAGTCCCGAGTTCCAAGTCCCGAGTTCCAAGTCCCAATAATTTCACGAACCTATAAATTGCCTTATAGCTATATTATGATAACTATAATTAATTGATAAATAATAAAATAGTTTACTCAAAAATATAGTTACCATAATGTTACCGGCTATTTATCTAATTTATAGTGGATTAAGTAGCATTCGTAACATTTTTTAACGTTTTGAGATATGTAAACGCATTATTTTTATTTTTTTTTATCAATTTGCTGCACGTAATAACCTAAGCTTAATTTACTATTTTATATTTTATAACCAGACACAGTCCGCACCTCGTATCCTTCTCATTCTAACTTCCCCATAACATACATAATAACAGCATGCAACACTAAATAAACAAAGAGTGGCACCAAAGTGACATTGTATATAATTAATATACATAGCTTTAACCTCTGTTTGCCACACTTTTTCGTTTTTTGAGATATATTTATGCACTTTTTTGATTTTTGGCTATTGATTCATTCAATCCAAACCACTTGATGACTTATTTTTATAAACCGTACCGGTGTTGACTGCCAAAACTGTACCAATATAAAAAGCTATGCAGATGATCCCCGAGCTGAAGCTCGGAGCAATTCATTTATAAATAAAGAGATAGGTGCCTTTTATTTAATGTTAACTGATATATGAGCTATATTTCTTGCCTATGCCTGCCGATTGAAGCATTTTGACGGGATGTTGCATTTTCCAAGGTAATAGTTAAATTTACCTGGAGTAACCTGCGTAATTCCATTATTGCCAATGAGCTATCAGCCCGGTTAATTAGAAAATCGGGGATATGTCGGCTGCTTAGAAAAACCTTGACTATTAAGCCAATAGGAAAGTCTTTATCCCTAGATTTATATAAAAATCAGGAGATACATAATGATTGAAGTAATAGAACAGAGATGTGTTGGCTGCAAAGCCTGCCTGAAAGCCTGCGCCTATGGGGCAGTCACTATCATAGACAAACTGGCTGAGATCGATACCGATAAATGTGTGCTCTGTGGAGCCTGCGTAGATGCCTGCACCTTTGATGCCATCATGATCAGAAAGTATGGCCGCACCAATATTGACCGTTCTCAATACAAAGGAGTATGGGTATTCGCGGAGCAGCAAAGACAGCAATTAGCCCCGGTAGTCTTTGAATTATTGGGTAAAGGCAGAGAACTGGCAGATACTCGTGATACGCAGCTTACTGCTGTACTTATGGGCTTTCAGATAGAAAATCTGGCACAGGAATTGATTGAATCTGGTGCCGATCGCGTGATGGTTATTGACGATGAGATTCTGAAACACTTTATCGATAAGCCTTATGCTTATGCCCTGGAGGTTCTGGCAAAAAAATATAAACCTGAGATTATACTCTCGGGTGCTTCCGTGATGGGCAGATCATTTATCCCCCGCGTGGCAGTAGGTTTGCATACGGGTCTCACAGCAGATTGCACAGGTCTGGAAATTGATTTTGCTACGGGTCTCCTCAAGCAGACAAGACCGGCTTTCGGTGGAAACATCATGGCTACTATTATCACCCCGGATCACCTTCCGCAAATGGCTACCGTACGCCATAAAGTTATGGATGCATTGCCACGGGACGACAGTAGAAAAGGCGAAATTATCAAAGAAGTGATTGATTTTTCCAATGTGAAAGCCTCATGCTTCTATCAGGAATTTATTAGCGATGATACCCAGGAGATCAATCTCACTGAAGCCAATTTTGTGATATCAGGCGGTAGAGGTCTCAAAGCACCAGAAAATTTCAAGATGGTCTATGATTTAGCAAAAGCAATGGATGCCGCCGTTGCCGCTTCTCGTGCCGCAGTCGATGCCGGCTGGGTGCCTTATCCCCATCAGGTGGGGCAAACCGGGAAAACCATTAAACCTAAGGTCTATCTCGCTCTCGGAATCTCCGGGGCTATCCAGCACCTCGCAGGTATGCAAAGCTCAGATTATATTATCGCGGTAAACAAAGATCCTGATGCCCCGATATTTAAAGTGGCAGACCTCGGTATTGTGGGCGATATTTTTGAAATCGTCCCGCTGCTCACAAAAAAATTCGCGGGGTAGATTATGCTGAAAGTCTGCGAAATTTATCTTAGCATCCAGGGCGAATCCTCCTATAGCGGTCTCCCATGCATTTTTATCCGCCTTTCAGGTTGTAATCTAAGGTGCAAATGGTGTGACAGCCGCTTCCACCTCGATGTCCAGCAGGAAATGAGCATCGATGAGATTATCGAGACAATTTCTGAATACAAACCCGTAAACCTCATCGAAATCACCGGTGGTGAGCCACTTCTTCAAGATGATACACCAAAATTAATTGAAACTTTGAGCCAGATTGGCTATCGCATTCTACTGGAAACAAACGGCTCGCTTTCCATCGCAGAACTGCCACCGGAAATTATCAATATCGTTGATGTAAAATGTCCCTCCAGTGGTGAACAAGATTCCTTTCTGAAAGAAAATATCATCTATCTTGATCCCGAGAAAGATGAACTGAAATTCGTGATCGCAGACCGTGAAGATTATGATTATGCCTGCCAGTTTATCATGTATAATAATATCTGGGGCTATAATATTCTCTTTTCTGTAGTCTCCGGCAGCCTGGAACCAAAACAACTGGTAGAATGGATAATTGCTGACCGGCTGGCTGTGCGTTTCCAATTGCAGATACATAAATATATCTGGGATATCGGTACGAAAGGAGTATAGCCTATCCTGATTAACTGGAAGCAAAATGAGCAAAACAACTAATCATTCCAAGAGCCTGCCTGTCTCACTCAAAAACCCCATGCGCTTAGCTGTTATTGCTTTTCTTCTAGCCCTACTGGCACTTTTGACCTATGATCTGCACCACCTGGCTAACAGTCTGCTATCAATTATGCTGAACGTGATCCAATCCTTGGGGATTAGTATTCTTATCTTCTTTGCCGCTTCTCTGATAAAAATCAGAAACGCCAGGCAATACAATGACGTCAATTCACTGGTTCACACTACGAACTATGTAGCTATATATCTTTTGCTATCAGTCTTTATCGCCGGGTTCTATGCTGTGCTGATGCACGAATGGCTGGTGGTTTTTAATTGTGTGCTCACTTTCACTCTCATCTTCTTAGTGCTTTATCTGGAAAGACGCTACAGCCTCATTCTACCTCACAGTTTCAAATTCATCCTCCTGGTTTTTCTCTATCTTTCTCTCTACCTCGGAGAAGTGCGATCATATTTCCATAAAATCCAATGGTGGGATATTGCCCTGCATTTCAGCTCCGCTATATTCATGGGTCTGATCGGTTTTGTGATTATATATATTATCTTCCGACGCCACAATATACGCTCCTCATATTTTGTAATGATTATCTTCACTTTCACCTTCTCTATGACAGTGGGTGCACTCTGGGAGATACTGGAATTCTGCACAGACCTTATACTGGGTACAAATATGCAAAAATCAGGGCTCGTGGATACTATGCTTGATCTTATCACAAACGCTGCCGGCGCCCTGCTGGTGTCCCTAAGCTGCTATTTATACGTGAAATATAACCGCCGGGGTTTGATGACTGATATCATCAAAGAATTCGTGAACAGCAATCCCAGCTTAATGAAGCAAGATTAGACCTTTCACAAAATCCCAGATCTTCAAAAAATATTTTTTGCTGTTTATCCTCTTTTAATAACTAAAATAAATTATTTTTGCTCCCCTTTCGGAATAGCGATAGATGTCGTTTTGGTGCCACCCTTGTTACATTCTGCTTCTATCTCTATGACATCCCCTGCTTTTGCGTCAGGAATTGTATAACATACTTTGCCGCCCTCTTCGTTTTCCTGAAGTGTGAGAACTTGCGAAATGATTTCAGTATTATTCAAGAAAACTACGATGTTTTTTATATAATGATCTTCTGCTGAACGAACCCGATGTGAATATTCTAAAGTAAGTCCAAAAGAATCAATGTCAAAACTGGCTTGCAGTTTTACCGGGGGATGTGCGGACAGAAATAATACCGCTAATACGAATAGTGTGCTAAAAATTGTTCTTTTCATAGTAACTCCTGATAATTACCCTATTTGGGCTTCTTTGACTTGTGAGAAAAATACATGCTTATAATCCACTTGCGATTAAGGATGATGTGGATGAAAGCCAAAAGGCTAAAGCTTAGTCCACCATAGCGATGGATATCATAAGCAATCATCGATCCCAATATAGCTTCGGGACCATAAAGATAGAGTATGATACCTGTTATGGTGGTTGCAAAGGCAAGAGCCAGCAGCAGATTTATGAATTTAAGTAATTTCACACGGTTTTCTCCTATCTCTTCTCCACCATAATGTAATGCAGTTAACCGAATATGCAAGATTATTTGAAAGACAAATTAATTTTACATAAAAAAATACTATAAAATTCATCATTCTGAGCAACAAAATGGGGATCAGAAAAAATTCTCATCCCCATGATTATGGTGTCCCCGACGCGATTCGAACGCACGGCCTTTTGATCCGGAGTCAAACGCTCTATCCAACTGAGCTACGGGGACATTCTGCGCATCTCGTATCTCTTTATCCCGAATCACAGCGAATGACATACTCTGCAGCCACCCATATTTGTCCAAGCTTTTTTTCTTAATTTTCTTTCGCACTGCTGATACCGTCTCATCTGTAGCTTCTGCTCGATAATTACCTGCCAGAAAAAAATTATCGACAGTTAAATAGTGAAGTGATACGGATTGCAATTCCGTTCAGGTATCGGGTATTACTTTCTGGGATGGTATAACCTGTGTTCTTTGATTATGAAAGATTTATCGATATTTGCATAAATCTGAGTAGTATTAATGCTCACATGACCCAGTAATAATTGGACTATGCGAAGATTTGCTCCAGCTTCCACAAGATGCGTAGCAAAGGAATGCCGGATAGTATGGGGACTCACCTTCTTGGAAATCCCGGCAGCTTTTGCCAGTTTATCAATAATTTTCCAGGCTCCCATTCGGGTTAGAGGTTTTCCCAGCCTGTTCAAAAAAAGCGTGTCATCATGATTAATACCAAGCAGCAAGGGACGATAGTTTTGCATATAATTATGCACGAAAGCCAATGATTTTTCGGCAATGGGCACCACTCGCTGTTTGCTGCCTTTACCAAAAACACGAACCACTTTCTGATCCCGGTAGATATCATGGATTGTGAGATTTATTGTTTCTGAAACACGTAATCCGCTGGCATACATTAATTCCAGCATAGCCTTACTGCGAATGTGCAAGGGTGTATCCTGAGGTATGGAGTCCAGCAGCTTAAGCATTTCTCTAAGACTCAGCACATCGGGGATTTTGTGGTCATAATGAATCGCGGGTATATCAGTGAAATTCAGCTTCAGAGGCACATCTTCTTCAATCATAAATTTCAGTAATGAGCGGATGGCTGAACGCTTGCGTGCCACACTGCTGGCAGCAAAACCAATTTCCTGCAAAGTGGCAAGGTATTCTATGATATGACCAGATTGCACATCTTCAAGCCAGCAATCCAGATAGTGGATAAATTCCTGACAATCCTGAAAATAAGAATAGACCGTATTCTCTGAAAGCCCCTGTTCTGATTCGAGATAAAATTTATAATTGTTGAGCCAACCCCTGTTATGATGTCCCTGAGAAGAATTACTTTCCTTCTTCCTCGTCATCCAATACCTCAAATTCTGCATCCTCAATTGTGTCGGATTTACTCTTATCCACCTTTCTGGAACTGCTGCGGAACATAATTATTAGTATTACAGGAATAGTTATAAACCAGAATTTCACGGCTGCCACCAGGATAAAGGAAGCAAACCTGATGATCAATACCAATATAAGTATGATCGTTATAAATACCCAGAATGAATTTCTCATATTCTCACCTTCCTTCCCGCAATCTGTTCAACTCATTTCTAAAACGTGGTGCAAATATCGATTGCGGATTTTCTTTCAGAAAATCTGTGATCAATTCCTGCCTGGTGCTGTCAGACACACTATTTTCCATAATCTGTAGATGGGCATACTCGGTAAGTAAATCGCTCTCATAATCCTTTTGCCACCAGATGAGGGAGCTTGCCAGGTTGTTTTCTTTCTGCCACTCGGCTGCCAGTAATTTTATCTCATCATTTCCTGAAATTTCAAAGATCTCACTTAAAATTTCCACAGCTCTTTCAGTTTTGAACAAGCCTTTCAATCGCCAGGCTTCAAAAAGCCTGTCGTGATGTTCTGAAGGCAAACTGGCTGTTATCTGCGTAAGATACAATGCTTGCGTGGTAAGAGGACTGTCTGGCAGATTGAGGATCAACTCTCCTAAAAGACTGTCTGCCCTTGTATCTTTTTGCATCAGGGCTATCTGCCAGGTGTAATAGATGCTTTGCTTATAAATACTTGTTCCGGGAGATTCAGAAACCATAAGTTCCGATAATTGTGCACCAGCTTCATCCAACTCTCCGGTTTTGATGCGATAATCTATCACACTGAATTCTATTTCCTTCTTTTCCATGGCATTCAGAGTGTATTGTGCAGCTTCCTGAAGATATTTTATCACAATCTCTGAGGGCTTATCCTGCCGGATTGCCAGCTCTGACAGCAGGAGTCTTGATTGCTTGGCAGATTGAGAACGATAACGGTACTTACCCGTGTGCAGTTCTTCAGTATTATATACCTGCCAGAGCTCAGCTTCCGCTTCTTCATATTCATCAAGCTCCAGATAAATTTCCGCTTTTGATATCCGGGCTTCCGCCTTCAAATCAGGCTCCTTGACATCGTTCTCATACTGATCAAAGCCACGCAGGGCAATTTCATAATTGCTCATTTTTTTCAGTTCTTCTGCAAAATTTAATAGTTTGATGCTATCCAGGTTTCTGTATTGCTGCAGAGCTGCATCATAATCTTCTATATATGCCAGGCTCAAGGCATAAACTTCTATAATCTCCTGATTATCACTCAGTTCCCTTACCTTTTTAATTGTATTTATCACAGAAGCATCTCTATGAAGAATCCCTTTTAGATTATTCATCACATAGTGCAGATAGTTTTTATTACGCTCCAGATGCTTGAGATATTCTCTCGCTGCCTTGTGGCTTTCTTCCTGGCTCTGATACACTCTTGCCAGATCGAGGGTAAATAAATATTTATCATCAGTCAATTTTCTGGCTTCTTCCAAAATCTCCCCCGCCTTTTCATATTCTCTACTGCCACTGAATAATCTCGATAATTCCAGATAGATATTTACGTTTGTCTTATTGTTTTGCAGATACTCGTCAGATAACTTAAAGGCTGTGCGGGTGTCTCCATCTCTTATCAGAAGCGGAATTTTTAGTCTCAGATAATTTTGTTGCGGGAATATCTCCTTTTTCTCTTCCAGCAATTTTCCCGCAGCTTCAAATCTGGAGACACGCGTGAGATTTGTTATCAGATCCTGTACAATTTCCCAGTCTTCGGGATATTTTTCCATCAATTCACGATAGATTTGATTAGCCTTTTCATAGTCCCGCCGAGTTGTTAACCGCTCAGCCTGCTTCTTCATAATCTCTTTTTCGTTGTATCTGTTTTCCGGTGCCGGGTTTCCCTCTCGTGAGATGCTCTGGAATTGCTGACCAGATAGAACCACTGCGGCAATCACAACTATAAATACTAATACCTTTTTCATTATTCTCCCAAATTATATTGCTTATTCATTAAGCCTTTTAAGGTATTCGCGGATCAGTTCCTGATACTCCGGCGGATAATCCTGATAATTCTCTTCCAAAAGAGCTTTCTGCCTGAGCTTATCAAATTTCTGCTTGATCTCCTCCGGCGTATCCCAATCCAGAAACTCACTGCTCTCTGATTTTCTTTGTTTACTGATATCTCGTTTATGGATAGATTTCTGGGCGTCCAGCAATCGTGATAGTATCCGCTCCTGGGTATCCAGTAAATCCTGAGTGATCCTGCCCTGTTTCAGGTTGCGGGAAATTGCTTCCAAATCCTCGATCATCTGATTGATTGCCCCCGTCTGTTTTTGAGCCTCCTGATCATTTTGCAGCATCCTTCTCAGATTGTCCGCCAGCCGCTGCTCCTCACCCGCCAGTCTCTGCATCTCTTCTCGCATCTGCTGGCTGGGTTTGCCCGTCTCCATCATTTGCTGATAGATTTGCTGCGTCATCATGTTCATCATCATCTGCTCTTCACTCATCTGCTGCAATTGCTGCATCAATGATTGCATACCACCACCTCCACCACCCTGCTGCATGTTCTGGCTGCTCTGCATCAGATCATAGATCACCAGATTGATCCCCTTCTGAATGTCGCCCAGATAACCGGAAACACCCGTACTCTTGGCATCATTTATATACTGGAATAATTCCCGGAAAGTAGTCATAGTATAATTTACATCATAAACAAATTTAGGTCCCAAAGCCAATACTATCATCGGCACAGAGTATAGTTTCTGCAGCGTGAGATTGATCCCTTCCTGCTCAGAAATAAGATCCGCCAAAATTACAAAGGGATCGCGGGAATAACGCTCCTGCACTTTCTGATGATCCATACTCATAAATATAAAACTGCGTATGGCATCATCAAGAGCTTCCCCCATTGCCATTGAACCCATCATACTCATCATAGAGCTCATGTTCTCTAATTGTGACCGCAGCTTTTGCATCTTGCTCATCGCACCTTGCTGAGATTGCTGGGCTTCCGTCATCTCCTGTGCCTGCAATTGCTCACTGGCACTATCTATATCACTGCTCAAGCTGTCCATCATCCCAGATTCCATCAAGCTTTGCATCTGCTCACTGATCTTGCTGTCCTTTTTAGGATCAAGCATTCCCGCTGCTTCCTCCATCTGCTGCTGCAATTCCTCCAGCTTTTTCTGCTGGGCTGACTGCTCCTCTGCCAGTCTCTCACTGCTTTCACTGCCCTCTGCCGTACGCTCGTTAAGATCACCTTGCATCTTCTCCATCTCTTCTGCTATCTGCAAGGCTTTCTGCATCGTCTGCTCCTTCTTGATGTCTTCCAGTAATTGTAAAGTCTGATCTATCTGCTGCGCAAAATCCTCCATCGAGAATTTCATGTTCTCCATAGCTTTCTGCATCACCTCCGGATCCATATTCTCCATCGCTTTCGCCAGTTCTTCCATCGCCAGCTTCATCTCATCACTGGAAATTTCTGACATCAGTTCCTGAATCCGCTGCATCTTTTCCAGAGTCTCCTGGGATAATGCCTGATTATTCTGCATCTTATTAACCATATCCTGAAAACTCTCAGACATATTTTCTACATTCTCTGATAGCTCTTCCTGCTTCTGTAGAAGATTCTCCAGGTCCTTCTTGTCCTCCCAGTCATACTCTTCCTTCTTCATCAGTTCGCGACGCTTTTCCTCAAACTCCTTCCGCAATTCCTCGCTTTCAGAAGATAACTTTTCAAGAAATTCTGATTTTGAACGCTCTTCAGCCTCTATTTCCTGATATATCTCTGATATTGATGGAAATCTGGCTACATACTGCTCTGATCGTGAAGTCTGACCCCAGGGTGTAGTATCCGTTACTTCCAGCCAGTAATTTACCCTGTCTCCAGGGATCAGCCAGATATCTCTTAGACTAAAGAGATATTCCAGCTCCAGGGCACTGCCGGATATTTCTGACTGGATCATCACGCTGTCTGCTGCTTCATTATTTATATGATACTTGAGTTGCAATCTCTTAAGCCCGTAATCATCAAGAGCACGCAAGGTTATTGGCAATAGCATATTCTGATCTAAAAGTGTGTCTTTACCCGGTGAAATTATGCTGATCTCCGGAAAGGCATCCGCTACCGAGGTTATTGTCTTCTCTACCCGCTCATTCTTATTCCCCAGAAAATCCTGCAGATTGATATGATATGAACCGCTTGATTCTAATACAAATTCTTTGCTGAAATCACTCTTGCCAAGCCGCTCCATATGATAAAATTCACCATCGCTAAAGACCATATGTGCCGTATCCACCGGATTATTAGCAGATATGGACAGCGTGATATTGGTGCCTCTAAGTGCCTTAAGGTGTCCACTCGCCTGAGTGACTAATTCACCCGGTATGCCCGTATACGACGGATAATCATATTTCACGGTGTATTCCCTGACTATCGGCAATTCATATATTTCCACTCTAAAGGTGTCACTCACGGCATAGGGCGTTTGCACGTAATAATCAAAGGAAAAATCCAGATTGCTGAACTTTTTTATGTTTTCATAAAGAACTTCTTCCCGCCACACTTTTTCCTGCCTCCATAAAAGCCTATGCTCTATATGCTCTTCGGCATTCAACACTTCCACAGCAAGATCGCTGCCACGCGTAAGCGAGATATTACCCGGCTCTAATTCCACGAATTGCTTATGCTGCTCCTCAGGAAGCCGCATCTGTCTAAAATAATCAAATGACCGATAAAAACCTGCTCCATCGATTATCAGAATCATGACTGTTGCAAAAAAAATGCCAACCGCAAGCTGAAGAACCTGCCTAAAAGGTTCTGTGTCACTCTTGATCTCCTGCACCTCTGCTCTTTTGTCTGCACGAGACAAAACCAGCTCTATAAGCTCTCCCTGCTCCGGCTCCAAATGATACAATTCCCAGGCATTTTGATAGGTGTCATACCGGTCTTCGTTATGTATATCCAATAGCCTCGCAGATTGCCTGTCGTTAAGAAGTGCCTGCAGGCAATGCACACAGATGTATAATAAACCCAGGACCAAGCCGATCTTAAGTGTTACTGCCAGATAAAATTCCGGTAATCTCCCCAGATCAAAGTGAGATAATCCCCAGAATAAAACCTGAACCACTACAATCAGACTTATACCCAAAACCAGGCTGCGCCCCGTTGTTACTATATTCTGCTTGTTTCGCAGTTCCTTTATTTTCGCTTCAAACTTTCGCATTATTTCCTATTTCTTGTATTTTTCCTGCCATTCTATCTCCGGTGCCGCATAAGTTAGATTCCAGATGTATTTCTCTATCTTCTCACGCAAACTGATATCTATTTCCCGGTCTATCGGATACACCAGAGCATTATTGATCCGCTCTAAAAGATGGATCGCTACCTCTATACAACTTTTGTAGCCCCCCGGAGTTACATTTTTATAATTATCTCCCGATGTGTGGATCATACGCGATGCCTTACCACCATATCTTGCCAGGTTTACCGAGGGAAATTCATATACACTAAAGGGCATACAATCACTGCTATAAATATCTAAACGCGGCTGGAACATATAACCGCTCTCCCTGATCAAGCCATCTATATAACCCATTAATTGATTCGTGCCTATCACCGCCACGCCATCCATGCCCATGGCATCTCCACTCACATCTATATTGAGCATCATGCCCAGCCTCTCCTTCAGCTCATCCAGATGTCCCTTTACATATGCCTGACTCCCAAGCAATCCCAGCTCCTCTCCACCAAAAAATACCAGTCGTAAATCCCTTTCTAACTTTTTACTCCTAAAATACTCCGCTATCTTCAGTAAGGTGATTATTCCACCACCATTATCGCTGGCTCCGGGACTGTGCGCCACGCTGTCCAGATGACCTCCCGCCAAAGTAAGTGTATCATCAAGTCCCCTCCCAGGAATATCCACAATTATATTATGACCCTTACTCTTTCTTACGCTTTGCTCTATCTTTAGATTTATCACTGAACCGCACTGTTTCTTTAGTTTTATCCCCGTTTCATGATCTATTGTCACAGAATGCACATAACCGCTCTGGTAAGTAGATTGTCGGTGACTGAGGCTCGTGGCATTGCGATAGGGCGATCCCACTCCTATATACCCTGCCACTTTCTGCTCTCTCAGGATCAATGCTGAACCCCTCGTGAAGCTGTTATTCATCACGATCTTGCCCCTGTAAGCTCCACGATTCTGCTGCACCTGCTCTATCCTGTCCACCCATACTAATTCACCACTTATATCACAGGAATCATTCAAACCGTAAGGTGTTGCCTGATACTCACGCTCCCCTGAACGTATCACTCCCAAACCGGGATCAAAAGTGTATAACTCAAACTCCTCCAAAACAGGCTCCCAACCCAGACCACCTAAATACCCGCAAATTATCCCGATTGCTTTCTCTTCTCCTGATGTACCACTTAAACGAACAAAATCCAATTCCCGGATCACTTTCATTGGACTAAGCATATATTTCCTCCAATTTCCTTTAACTTTTCGTCCTTTTATTCTCAGATAATATATTGTCAAGAATTCATCTCTGATAAACCGGTATTTCTCTCTCGCTAAAGTGCCACCCTTGTAGAATTATTAACTTTTACTTGACGTGATATCCGGCTGATAAATATAAATAGACTAGGTGTGTGGTATCGATAAAGCTCCAAGGAAAAGGAAGATATAAAAATGAATTTTGTATTTGTTTTCTATAATTGGGTGAAAGGAACTCACAGGTAGAGTTTAGACTGGTGAAAATAAAAAGTGTTTCCCTCAAACAACGTATTGCTATGCTGGTCTTTGTGCTGGCAAGCCTAATGATCTCGATCGTGGCTGCAATTACTATTCTAAGTTACAAATCAAACAAAGAAAAGTTCATGATCCAGCAAAGCACGATCATGGCTGATCTATTGAGCGATCTTTCTGCCATTTCCTTGATAAATAAAGATAGCTTTTTAGAACCTTACCGCGTTCTGGAAAAATTAAGAAATTATACCGGCGTTTCCCAATGTATTATCTATGATAACACAGAAAAAATAATAGCCAAATATTTTATAGAACCCTCAATAAATCTCTATTCCGAAACCGTTTACAAAGATACTCTCTTCTTTAGACCCGATCGCTTAATTATCTTTGAACCTATAACGTATAACAATGAAAATCTGGGTACACTCCTTTTGATTGAGAACACCGATGAATTATATTTAAATGTCCTTATATTCGCCACAAAAACCGGTTTTATAGCACTATTACTCATCACACTTTCCTTTGTGATCGCCAAAAATCTAAAAAAAAATCTCGCAGACCCTCTGCAAAAACTGCTGGAAACCGCAGAATCTAATTCCCAGTTCACAGATTTCAATACCAGAATCGAAAAACAAAATCTCGATGAAATGGGAAGACTTTTTCATAGCTTTATCGCACTCCTGCGGCATTTGGAAATCAGTAAAGAAGAAAAGAAAAATTTAAAACAGAAAACTGAGGCAATCATCCAGGAATTAGAAGCGAGCCGCGGAGAAATAATTGATCTGATGCACTCTCTCGCCAGCGAAGTCGAAGACAAAAATAATGCCCTGAAAATACTGGAAGAAACACGCCTACGCCTCGACCTCGCTGTTTCCGGCTCAAATGACGGATTGTGGGACTGGAAAGATTTAAATGATGATAAACAGTGGTGGTCTCCCAGATTTTATCAGCTATTGAATTATCATGAGCAAACCATGAAATCAACCCGCAATAACTTTGTAAAATTGATTCACCCGGCTGATATTAATAAAGAAATGGAACTATTCAAAGACCATCTGGAAAATAATACACCATACAATATCAGGCTCAGATTACTAAACCAAAACAAAGAATACAGATGGTTCCACCTGCGAGGACAAGCTCTCTGGGACGAATACCATAACCCAGTCCGCATGGCTGGCTCTTTACACGATATTCACGAACAACAGAAATTGAAGGAACAGTCTAATTTTCATATCCGCGAACTTGAAATCATTTCTAATCTTACTTTCAGGCTCAATAAATCTGAAAATACCTCCGAAATCTGTGAGCTCCTGGGAAACGAAATCTTTATTCTGAACCCCGAAACTTATCTTCTGATTACCCTCTCCGACCCTCAAACACAAAAATTGAAAATTAAATGTCTGAAAGGCTTTGATCCATATTTGCCGGAATTGAATAAAATACTCGGCTTAGAGCTTACAAATATCGAACCGGAACCAATAGATTATAACCCCGAAACTAGCGATACAAATCTCAGGCAGTTACCGAATAATATCTGTGATTTCTTTGGAGCTGCCCTGCCGCTCACCGTGTGCCGGCTCTTTACCCGATTCCTGGGCGTGGAAACAACCTGGCATATTAATTTTAAAATCAATAACTCTCATTCATGCGGTGTGACAATCCTTGCTAAAACCGCTGAGCCACTTCATCACAAAAAGGTTATTGAAACTATCACCAGCTTCTCCAGTATTGTGATAGAACGCATAAATACTCAAATCCAGCTCAAACGTGAGCAGGAATTTCTCAACCTCGCAGTTGAAAGTACCGAGCTTGCTACCTGGGAACTAAATATTGCCACCGGAAAAATTTCCGGTAACGATTATATGTTCACCATCCCAGGATATAAGCCATTCTTCAAGGAAATCACCTTCGAATACTGGAAAAAACTCGCCCATCCCGATGATATTAACCGCATTCTTCAGGCGATTGATGATCACTTCCAAGGTAAAACTAAAAACTATAAAGCTGAATACAGGATCAAAACCCAGTCTGGTAACTGGAAATGGGTGAGAGCTCAAGGTAAAGTCGTCCAAAAAGACAAAAATAATAAACCCCTCAGAATGATAGGCAGCTTTATCGATATCGATGACAGCAAAAAAAGAGAGATGGAATTCAAAAAATTGAATGAAGAACTGGAAGAACGTGTCTATGCCAGAACTGCTGAACTGGAAAAATCATACAATGAATTAGAAGAATTTTCTTACACTATCTCACATGACCTTAGAACCCCGCTGCGGGCTATCGGCGGCTATGCAGAAATTCTTCTGGAAGAACAAAAATCTGAACTCAATTATGATGGTGTCCAGCTTCTGGAAATGATAGGATCAAATATTCGGTTTATGGGAAATCTCATCGATGATCTTCTGCAATATGTTCGACTCAGTAGATTGACCTCAGATATGGCTGAAGTCGATCTCGGATTGATCGCCTGGAACGCCTATAGACACCTGCAAATCGGAGAAAAGAAAAAAGATATTGACCTCATAATTTCTGACCTTAAAAACGTGACAGGCGATGCGGCACAGCTAAAACTGGCATTTACGCACTTGCTGGAAAATGCCGTGAAATATAGACACCCGAACCGCAAACTTAAAATTGTGATCGGGAGACAAAAAAAAGAAGATGTGTTTTTTTATTATGTGCAGGATAACGGAATAGGTTTTAATATGGACTATGCTCAACATATTTTTCAGATTTTTCATAGATTGCATACTATTGATAAATATGAGGGTACAGGAGTAGGACTCGCACTGGTTAAACGCATTATTGAAAAGCACGGTGGTGAAATTTTTGCCCGAAGCGAACCCGATATGGGCACCACTTTCTGGTTCTCACTGCCCGAAAGCGCCAGAGAGAAAAATATTACCTGATTATTAATGAGGAGATTTATCGATGGAAGTTCATAATTTGAAAATTCTTCTGCTAGAAGATAGCGAATCAGATGCAAAATTATTAAAAAGATACCTCCTGAGAAAGTGGCAAAACCTCCATCTGGTAAGACTCTTTAATAAAGAAGATTTTAAGGATGCTCTTAAAAAAGATAAATGGGATATAATAATCTCTGATTATTCCATGCCACAATTCACCGGACTGGAAGCCCTCGAAATATTAAAAGAAACGGGCTTTGATATCCCCTTCGTGATGGTTTCCGGTAAAATGGGCGAAGAAGTGGCGGTGGAAGTTATGAAAGCAGGTGCCCAGGATTATATCATAAAAGACAAACTCGCCAGAATAGTGCCCACTATCGAACGCGAACTTAAAGAAGCACACAGCAGACTGCTCCGCATTCGAGCAGAAAATGCCCTGCAGGAATCGGAAATTGCCTGGAAAACTACTTTCACTTCCATTGCTGATGGTATTTTGATTCTTGATACTGATGGCTGCGTTAAGCTTTATAATCAAGCCGCCCTTAATATTATCGGAATTCCGGAAAAAGATATAATTGGCACGAATTGCCGGAATTTGTTGAAAACAACTGAACAAAAGCCCGTCGAATGCCCATTTCTTAAACTAAAAAAAAGCATGAAGCGTGAAATCGAAGATGTCTTCTATAATAATAAATGGTACGAGGTTAATATCGACCCCATTATCAATCAGAAGGGCGAACTCACAGGCGCCGTGCACATTATGAAAGATATCACTCCTCAGATGAGAGCCAATCAAATTCAGAATACTCTATACAACATCTCTACGGCAGTAAGAACCGCCGGCAATCTACAAGAACTCTTTCATAAAATTAGAGATTATCTCTCAGGTATTATCGATACTACAAATATTTATGTGGCTCTATATGATGAACAGAGTAACAGACTATCCCTGCCTTTTATTGTCAGCAATAAAGAAATTCTCACGGCTATCCCTGCAGGAAAAACACTCACCGCTTATGCACTTAGCCTCGGAGTCCCGCTTCTCCTCTATTCCGAAGATATTATTAATCTGGCTAATCAAGGTGAACTGGAAATAATTGGAGAAATGGCTGAAGTCTGGCTCGGCGCGCCACTTAAAACTGCTTCAAAAACTATCGGAATTCTGGCTCTGCAAAGCTATTCTGATAAAAACCTCTATGATCATGATGACCTCGATCTCATTACCTTTGTCTCAAATGAAATCGCTCATGCCATTGAACGGAAACAGACCGAAGATAACCTCCGAAAGGCAAATAAAGAACTAAAAATTATGCACCGCGATCTGGAAATTAAAGTAGTAAATGCCGTCGAAAAACTCCGCGATAAAGACCATATCATCATGGAGCAATCAAGACAGGCTGCCATCGGTGAACTGGTCTCCAGCATCGCACACCACTGGAGACAACCCCTTAATAATATCGGTATCCTGGTGCAATCAATAGAAGAAGCATATAATTTTGATGACCTTGATGAAGAATTTCTGCGAAAAAAAATTGACGAAACTATGACTATCCTCAAAGACCTCTCCAAATCAATCGATGACTTTAGATTCCTCTATAACCAAAACGAAACTATCACCGATTTTGACGCTATCCAAAATCTAAAAAATGTCATCAAACTGATCAAAAGCAAATTCGAAAGTAATAATATCACTATCAATACCGATTTCATAGGCGATTACCTGATCTGCGCCTACCCATCATACTTTGCCCATGCTCTCCTGAATATCCTCACTAATGCCTACGAAATTCTCCTCGAACGGAAAATCCCCCAACCCACTATTACTGTCCAATGCAAAATCATCGATGATCGCCTCACCATCAATATCTCCGATAATGCCGGCGGAATCGATCCCGATATTCTACACAGAATCTTTGATCTCTATTTCTCTACCAAAAAAGGATTGAATAATACAGGTATGGGACTATATATGAGCAAGCTGATCATCGAAAAAAGCATGTCCGGAAATATCCAGGTCATAAATCACAATTCCGGAGCAGAATTCATCATCACACTATAATTGCTTGTGGTTGTATGAATTGAGGGGCTTGGTGACATTAATGGTAGCTAATTGGTAATATTGTAGTTACAAAGGCTATCCCGAGCAAATTTTAAAAAAAAATGCACTGAAAAATGTCTCATCTCGTGAAAATTCCTAATTCGGCAGGCATGAACCAGAGAGATAGCACATATACCAGCTAACATACAAAGTCACTTAACTCTATATTTATGAATGAATTGCCCCGAGCTTCAGCTCCGGGATCATCTAACCCCAAGCTAAAAGCACGGGGCTATTCATTCAACATTCAACATTATTCCATCGCCCCTGCCGGATGTTTTTTAAGCTAAGAATAAGAAAAATTTCGGGGGTATACCAGTCTGAGTCAAATAAAAGGTTGACTATATTCAGGTGGTTAGGTGTTTGGGTAAGAATAGTTAGTGTGGGCAAAGGAGTAGCAGGAAGCGTGTGATGAATAGAAAGCTAAAGGTCTTGATGCTTGAGGATAATCCATCGGATGCGGCTTTGATATTGCGGGAATTGCGTAAAGTGTGGGACGTGATTTCTAATGAGAGGGTTTATGCTGCGGATGATTTCAAGAGGTTGTTATATTCAGAAGATTGGGATTTAATAATATCTGATTATTCCATGCCTCAATTTACGGGTATAGATGGTTTACATATTCTGAAAGAGAGTGGCTTGGATTTACCATTTATCATGGTTTCGGGGACAATGGGAGAAGATGTAGCGGTCGCGGTGATAAAAGCAGGTGCTCAGGATTATATATTGAAGGATAAATTGCACAGATTGATACCGGCGGTTGAACGGGAATTGGCAGACAAGGAATTGCGTTATAATCACAAGCTGACGAGTGAGGCACTATATGAGAGCAAGGCTCTTAGCCAGGCGGTGATAGAAGGTTCTCCGATAGGGATTTCAGTGAGAGACAGATTTGGCACTTTGATCTTGAGCAACAAATCCTGGCAGGATATCTGGGGTTTCACAGATCAGCAAATAGAAGGATTCAGAAAGAAGCGGAATAAATTACATTTTGATGAATTAGATGAGTATCTGGGTGATTATAAGAGGGAATTGCTGCAGATATACCAAGGTGGAAATGAGCTGCTATTACCGGAGATACGGCTGAAGAAAAGTTCTCATTATCAGGCGGAATGGATATCACAGCATTTTTACTCTCTGAAGAATAAGAAGGGAAATACAGAACGCGTTGTAGTACTCACGGAAGATATCACAAACAGGAAGAATAATGAAAAGCGGCAGGCTTTATCACGCCGGATTTTGCACATCCTTAATAAGCAGGGCGAATGGAATATAATTCTAAGGAAAATTCTGCAAGAAATACAGCAAGTGATGGAATATGAAAGTCTGGCAATCCGCTTATCAAGAGATGCTGATTATCCCTATATAGAGACAGTAGGCTTCACTGAAGATTTTCTAAGAACAGAAACCTTTCTGAAGGTGGGATTTTCGGGAGAAAAAGCATCAGAGATTCCCCTTACAGGTAAAATGAACTGTTTCTGTGGCAAAGTGATAGAGGGTAAATTAGGCATTGATAAGAGCTATTGCACGGAGAACGGCAGTTTCTGGACGAATAACTTAGGTGAGTTGGCAAAATCAAGTGAATTTATTAATCAGGAATTTATCAGGCATTCCGGCTGCATACGAGAAGGTTATGAATCCATAGCACTTATCCCGATGATAGCGGGGAGCGAAGTTGTGGGCCTAATCCAGATCAATGATCGTATCCCAAATATATTCACCAAAGAGATAATAAAATATTTAGAAGAAATAGGTTCAACATTGGCAATGGCCTTTCAGCGAATCCAATCTGAGAAACAATTAAAAAAGAGCGAGAAGCAATTTCGCAGTTTATTTGAAAATACCATAATGGGTATATTCCGTCTTTCAGATACGGGTAAGATATTGATGATGAATCCATGCCTGCTTGAATTACTGGGATATTCGAGCATGTCGGATTTCAGCAGCTGTGTGGGATCGCCGGCGGATGATTTCAGGCGGATCACGCGGAAGCTATATAATAATACAAAGTTATTATCGGGTAATATCCAGCAATTTGAGGCAAGTTGGACGCGTAATGACGGCGAAAACGTTTATGTGAATATCTCGGTGAAGGTTATCAAGGACGAGCAAGGGAAGCTGATGTATCTTGATGGCACGATTGAGGATCAAACGGATGAGACAGCCACCAGACGTGAATTAATTGAAAGCCGCGAACTGTATCGCAGCCTGGTGGAAAAGGCAAATGTGGGGATAGTTACAGATGATGTAAATGGTGAGATAACCTACTTTAATAATACTTTCGCCGAGTTGTTTGGATATTCCTCTGAAGAGATGTCTCTTCTAACCTATAAAGATTTATTTCATCCGGATAACATTGAGATGATGAGATCATACCACAACCTGCGTATTGATGGCAAGAAGGCACCACCCCATTATGAAATGCGCGGAGTGAAAAAAGATGGCAGTAGTGTATTTCTGGAAATATCTGTAGATCATATCATGGATGGAGATTTTAAGATAATTGGCACGCGGGCTTTTCTCTGGGATGTAACGGAGCGAAAACTGGCAGATGCCATCCAACTGGCGCTTTATAACATATCTATGGCGGTAAATTCTACAGAAAACCTCAAGGATTATTATTTTCAAGTGAAAAAACATCTCAGTACCGTGATAGACACTACGAATATATTTGTAGCCATGTATGACAAGGATAAGGATGAGCTGAGTTTGCCCTTTGAAGTGGATGAGAAAGATCATTTTGAGACATTTCCGGCTGGTAACAGTTTAACTTCCTATGTAATCAGACAGGGCAAGCCGATGTTATTCACCGAGGAAGAAGTGGATAAACTGGCAGAGCAGGGCGAGATAGACTTGATAGGCAGCAGTGCGAAATTGTGGCTGGGAGCACCTCTGAAGGTTCGTGGAGAGATTATCGGCATGATCGTAGTTCAAAGTTATGATAATCCTAATCTATATTGTGAGAATGATTTGAGGATTTTATCGATAGTTTCCAATGAGATTGCATCTTCTATAGATAAGAAACGGGCAGAGGACAGTTTATTGGCAGCTCATGACGAGCTGCTGATATTGCATAAGAGTCTTGAGCAGAAAGTGAAGCAGGCGGTGGAGGAATCGCGGAAGAAGGATTATCTCATCATTCAGCAATCACGTCAGGCGGCAATAGGGGATATGATATCCAGTATAGCTCATCATTGGCGTCAGCCTCTTAACATCATTGGGGTAACCTTTCAGTCATTGCGTGATGCCTACGATTACGATGATCTCACCAGTGAATATATGGAAGAAAAGACGCGTGTAGTGGTAGATAATCTCGATTCCTTATCGCATATGATAGATGATTTCAGGAAATTTCATCATCCTGATGAGGTTAGCGTAGATTTTGATCTTCGAGAAACTGTATTATCGACTATTTACACGGTAAAAAGCAAATTTAGCAACAGCGGTATAGACCTGATCACGGATGTGAATGAGAGCAAGATGCTGCATGGATTCCGGAGCGGCTATTCTCAGGTGACCTTGAATATTCTAACTAATGCCTATGATATTTTGATAGAGCGGGGAGTGAAGAACCCTAGGGTGAAAGTGAAATTAAAGATAAATTCCGATAAGACAATTTTATCGATCAGGGATAATGGCGGCGGTATAGACCCCTCGATCAGGGATAAGATTTTTGATCTTTATGTGTCAACTAAACCTAATTTGAATAACACCGGTATAGGTCTATATACATCAAAATTGATCATTGAGCAACAGATTGGCGGGAAGTTATATGCCATAGACCATAGTGATGGAGCTGAATTTATCATAGAAGTGTAAAACAATATCTGGAGAGAGATGATATAAAAAAACCCGGAAGCAAGTGCTTCCGGGTTTATTTGTTTGCTACTTCAGCAGCAGAGCTTTGGAAGTATCAGTTTTATCAAGTGAGATTAGCCTGAAGTAGTATATTCCGCTTGGCTGCGGTTTCCCATAATTATCTTTACTATCCCAGGTTATGGAGTGCATCCCCAAAGGATATCTGCAATTGGTAAGATTTCTTACCATTTGTCCCTTGAGATTATAAACATCGATTCTAATATTCTGCTCTTTACTGACTGAGAAATTGAGATTGGTAATGGGATTGAATGGATTAGGATAATTACCCAGAAGCTCAGTAACCGCAGGAGTAATTTGCGGCTCGTCATTTTCTGTTTCTTCCACAAATACTGTCCAGACGGTGCTTATACTGTAATCTTCATCAGATACAATCGATCTGATTGTGAAGGTGCCATGATCATTGAATTGATATTGCAGAAGGGCAGAATTTTCGTCCAAAGTGACGCCATTGATCCTCCAGAGGTAATCTAATTCACTATCAATATCGGTGACTTCTACCTGAAAATGCACGGTGGAATACTGGAGAGTGTCAAATTCGGTTTCCACGGGCTCAAAAGCGATCAGAACGGGTGGGTCATTAACGGGGAGGACTGTAACTATCATGTCATCTGCGGGGCGTCCCTGCTGATCATCGACCGTGATAGTGATTGTTTCGCTTCCAAACCAATCCGGCGTAGCTGAGAAGGTAATAGTGAGACCGGTGATTTCTGCTGTAATTTCAGTATTCCCGCTAAGACTTATCGTCAGAGGGTGTCCTTCTATATCGTAGCAGTATAGACTGGCATCAAAAATCAGAGTGCCGTCTTCATTGAAGAAGATTTCATCTGGCAGATTAATTTCCGGCAGGTCGTTTACGGGATTAACCAGCAGCGTGAAGGTATCGCTGATTTGAGCTCTTGCCTGTCCATCGCTTACTGTGATAGAAATCTCAGTTTCTCCGAACCAGTTCTCTACGGGAGAAATTGTAGCGAGAGAGCCATTTAATTCTATCAGAACATGGGCCGGGACAAAATCTACATCATAGCTGAGAGCGTCTCCATCTACGTCATCATAGTAGTCATCCAGATTTATAGTAACCGGATCAAAATCTTCATCTACGATGAAAGGATCTGGGATCTGCACAACAATATGAGGGGGATCATTAACGGGTATCACGATGATATCCATATCATCGGAGGCAAAACCGCCATCGAGGTCGCTTACATTTACAGTAATCGAAGCAGTGCCATTCCAGTCCTGGGTAGCAGTGAAGATGGCATTCAAGCCAATTATCTGGGCATAGAGATTTTCGGTTGTATCTATGCTGATGATAAACTGGTTACTATCTATATCTGAGATATAGGCAGAAAAATCTACCAGAAGGCTGGTATCTTCGAGGAATGTGAATTGTCCGGGCAAGTCAATTTGAGGTGGATCATTAACCGGATTGACTATCACCAGGATATTATCGGAGACAGGTGGTGCCACGCCATCCGAAACCGCAAGAGTGATGTATTCATTCCCAAACCAGTCTGGCGGTGCTGAGAGAGTGGCGATCATGCCATCGAATTGGACATCGATCATATTTGCATTGATCAATAGAGGAATGAGCGGATCGCCTTCCACGTCATTAGCGTAAAGCTGGAGATCCAATTCCAGTGAAGAATCTTCATCAAAGCTGATACTGGCGGGTAGTTCAAAAACAGGCGGATCGTTTACTGGAGTAACAATCACGAGGATATCATCTGAGGCTGTGGCTCTGCCCTGCTGGTCGCTGACGGTTATTGTGATAAGCTCTTCTCCAAACCAGTCGGGCGTGGCAGATAAATTAGCAATCATTGCGTTAAAGCCTACAATAATTTCGCTATTTCCCGTAACCG
The DNA here is from genome assembly GCA_964604155.1 of uncultured Candidatus Cloacimonadota bacterium. GTDB lineage: Bacteria > Cloacimonadota > Cloacimonadia > Cloacimonadales > TCS61 > Stygibacter. Next base: position 58,838 of record CAZRXY010000096.1, read on the forward strand.
AGAAGACAAGTTCATCCCCATCTACATCGAAGACATAATTACTAAGATTTATTGAAGTAGAAGAATCTTCAGCAAAAGTGACAGATTCTGGTAAATCAATAACCGGTGCGTCATTAACGGGAGCTATTGCAACCACGATATAACCGCTGATACTTAAGCGAGAGACACGGTCGAAAGCAGTGACCATGATAGAAGTATTGCCATACCAATCCATTACAGAACCAATGTCCAGGATGTTATCGGCAAGATCTACTGCAATTTCATCCGCATAGTAATCTATCTCATAACTCAGAATATCTCCATCAACATCTGCGAAGTAATCATCGAGATCGAGAGAAAAAGCTGCAAAATCTTCATCAAGATTATAAACCGGCAGCGGATTTTCTAGGTGTGGGGGATCATTGACCGGCGTTACCGTGATCTCAATGTCATGTGTGACAGTTATGCTTTCCAGATCTGTAGCAGAGAGAGTGACCACTTCATAACCATACCAGTTTTCAGGAGCAGTTAGAAGAACGGAAGTGCCATTGAATTGGAAAGTGATGTACTCATTACCTGCAACATCATAAGATAATTCATCGCCATAAACCAGGTCTGGATCAGCAAAAATAGAGCCAGTACTGAATTGGTAGCTTTCATCTTCCTCAAATATGAGCTGAGTGATGGGGTTATCAATGACAAATGGTGGATCGTTAACAGGTGTTACAGTAATCAAAGTCTGGCCTGATGCGGATAATCTTGTGCGAGAATCATGCACCGTGAAAGTGATATATTCTGAACCGTTATAATTTTCCGGTGCTGAGAAGGTTACAAGGAATTCATCAATTTCGATAAAAATAAAATTAGCAGGAGAGGCAGTGATGGAAAGATTATCACCGTCAACATCATATATATAAGGTTCAAAATCAACTGTGTGAACAGTATCTTCATCGAAGGGAATTTCCTCAGGTAGATCTATCTGGGGCGCATCATTTTGAGGAAGCACTATAATATTGATCTCAGCAAAGGCCGGTTGATTTTCCAAATTATCATAAGCAGATATTTGTATAAGAGAAGTGCCGTTCCAGTCTTGTATGGAACTCACATAAATAATTTCACCAACCAGAACAACGCTGATCTCTTCGGGATTAAAATCAATCTGATAGATAAGGATGTCATCATCTACGTCATCAAAATGTCCTTGCAACGGGATATTGAAAGTGGCAAAATCCTCATTAACCGTTATATCCTCAAATGGTTCAACAAGGTATGGCAGATCATTAACCGGATTAACTGTGAGATTGAAACTATCGGATATTTGCAGAAGATTGTCTGAAGCAATCACCGTGATCTGAGTATTTCCAAACCAGTCCGGTTGAGGAGCCAGAGTGAGAAGGCTGCCATTGATGGTGATAGAGACATAACTGGGAACAAAATTTGCAGTGAATCTAAGAGAATCGCCATCGATATCAGTGAAATGTAAACCGAGATCGATATCAAAAGGTTCAGCATCTTCATCAATCACCAAATCAGGGAGTGGCAATGTGATAGCAGGCGGATCATTAACAGGTATCACGCTAACTGGCACAGTTTGACTGGCGGTGCCACCCTGTCCGTCATGGACGGTAAATTCCAGATTTTCCGTTCCATTCCAGTTCTGTGGAGCAGATAAAATAACCAGGAGATCGTTTTCTATCTGGACACTAATTTCACCTTGGCTGCCAGATGTAATAAAAAGCGGATCATTTTCAGGATCAGAGACATATTGACTAAATTCAATCTCTAAAACCGAATCTTCATTAAAGAAAAAGCCGGCAAGTGGGAGATTAATCAATGGAGCCTGGTTCACGAAGGCATGAATAGGCAGTGGGTCTGCAGGAGAGCCTAAATCACCGCCTGGCAGTGTGAGCGTGGTATATACATAATCATAAACAAGATCATGGCTGGCGTCCCAGATCCTAAATTCTACTTCTTCAATAGTTTCGCCCTGGATATTCATTGTCACATAAGCCAGATCATCATAATGGAAGATATTTCCTACACCACGGCATTCATTATCTACAAAAGCTCCCACGAGGTCGTCTTCGGAAGCGAGCAGATCATTGATCATCACGGAGCCATAAGCCACAGTGCTGTTTGTGTAGATAACGGGTACCCAGAATTCATTGAGATAAACTTCAATATTCCAGGTTTGTGTGACCTGGAATTCTTCATCCGAGACGATCACCTGAACCTGGGATGTTATCACGTTCCAGAATGTAATGCTGATCTGGTGGTCATTCACAGGAATCGGATTGGAATTAAGCAGCCAGGTGTATTGAATATCGGAATCAGGATCATAGGCATCAACGCTGAAATCGATGCTTTCACCTCTGAAGACGTTAAGATTTGTATTTTCAGGATGATAATTAGTGATCACAGGTCCATCATTGGCTGGTGTTACTGTCAGAGTGAAGCTGTCTGAAATCTGGAATTCTCCGTCTGAAGCAGTGACTATAATGGTCCCATTCCCAAACCAATTGGGAGTGTAGGCAATAGTGAGCAGATTTTCATCCAATGATATGATCAGATTTTCCTGATTACAGGAGAAATTGAAAGCCAGAACATCACTGTCGATATCAGTAAAGTAATTATTCAAATCAATTAGAGTGGGGATATAATCTTCCACTACTTCTATATCGGGTAAAGGTGCTAATAGATAAGGCGGGTCATTAACTGGAGTGACAATAATCTGAGTTTGATCTGATGCGGTAGCACGGGACTGGTTATCGCTCACTGAGAAGGTAACAATTTGGGTGCCATACCAGTCAGGAACTGAAGAAATTGTCACGGTATTATTATTTACAGCAGCATTAATGTAATCATTATCAAGCATAGTGATAGAGAGAACATCGCCATCCACGTCATATATATAGGGTGAGAAATTCACGGTCAGGCTTTGATCTTCAGCAAAGGTGAAAGATTCGGGAAGGTTGATTTGAGGAGGATCATTAACCGGTAATACAGTGATCAGGAATGAGGCATTAGTGATTGCCCGTGTGATATTATCACTGGCGCTTACGGTAATAGTAGTAGAGCCATACCAGTCGGGTAGAGAGCTTATAATTAAAATTGATTGCTCCAGGATTGCAGTTACTTCGTTTTGATCGTAATTAACGCTGAAAGTGAGAGGGTCATTATCCACGTCAATGAAGTGGTCTTCCAGATCGATCGAGAAATCTGCGAAATCTTCATCTAAGACGAGATCAGGAAGTGGAGCAATAAGCTCGGGAGGATCATTTACCGGTGTAACGTGCACAGTCATGATATCAAAAGAGGATTCTCCAGCACTTTCTGCCGTGACAATTACGGGAGCACTTCCATTCCAGTTATCTATAGGATTTATAATAAGGGTAGTACTGATCAGGCTGGCACCTAATTCGGGGGCAGCTTCAATCGAGAGAGAATAAGCAGTTGTCCCTGTTACATAGTTTGCCAGATTAATAATACGCGAGCCGTCTTCCAGCATAGTGATAGATGGCGGTAGATCAATAACAGGTGGATAATTTATCTCATTACCCGTGAAGAAATATACCGGCAGAAAATCTGGGGGATAGCCAATATCATTACCGGGATCGCTCATGGTGATATATTCAGAGATATATACTTCATCGAGATCACTATCCCAGAGGGCAAATTGAATAACTTCAGCGGTTTCACCCTGGATATTCAAGGATGAATACGAATTTCCATTACTGAAAGTGATATTGCCGGTTCCGCGGCATTCTGTGCCTGCAAAAGCTGCCAGTTCATCATTTATACTGGCAGTGCCATTATTGATCATTACGTGACAATAAGCCACCGTGCTATTTGGATAGACCACAAGGTCCCAGGGGCGTGGGAAATTTACAGGCAGGTCTTCGCCCACGTATATCGGTAACATATCCGGCGGATAGCCGATATCGCCACCCGGGTTAGTTACGGTTGAAAAATCTGATACTAAAACCTGGTCTAAACTGGCATCCCAGACAGCAAATTGGACAGGTTCAGGTATTTCTCCCTGGATAGTTATTGTAGTAATTGCCAGATCACCACTGTAGGAAATGTATCCAATGCCGCGACATTCAGTGCCTACAAAAGCAGCTACTTCATCATTTAAGGAGGCTGGATTCCCAAAAGTCTTCACCTCCGCATAGGCAATAGTGCTATTAGTGTATACTACTACATTCCATGGTCTGGGAAAATCCTGCGGCATATCCTGTCCTACAAAAACAGGTAAGAAGTCGGGAGGATAACCGATGTCACCTCCGGGATTGCTAAATGTAATGAATTCACTTACATAAACCAGGTTCGAAGAAGCATCCCAGATAGCGAATTGTAGTAATTCAGGTTCTTCTCCCTGGACGTTGATTGTGGAATAACTGCCAAATTCATCTGAGACCACGTAGCCGATTCCACGACATTCTTCTAAAACGAATACTCCCACCTCATCATCTTCAGTGGCTGGTAAGCCATTTATCATTAATTGACAATAGGCAACTGTGCTATTTGTATAAATAACAAGCTCCCAGGGTCTGGGGAAATCTGAGGGAAGCTGAGTTCCCACTTCAATTGGAAGATAATTCGGAGGATAACCAATATCGTAGCCAGGATTACTCATTATTGTATAATCGCTTACATAAACATGGTCTATAGAAGCATCCCAGACTGCAAACTGTATTAATTCGGGTTCATCTCCCTGGACATTGATTGTAGAATAACTCTCAGATTCGGACATTGCAATATTACCTATGCCGCGGCACTCATTACCCGCAAATACGCCAACTTCATCTTCTACAGCGGCAGGTAATCCATTGATTGTAACCTGGCAATAGGCGACAGTGCTATTTGTATAAACAACTAGTTCCCACGGTCTGGGGAAATCTGTGGGTAAGGGCTCTGAAATATATACCGGCAGGAAATCCGGCGGGAAGCCAATATCATTACCGGGACTGCTCATTGTAGTAAATTCGCTGAGCAGCACCTGATCTTCGGAGGCGTCATACACGGCAAAATTAACCGGTTCGGGCATTTCTCCTTGAATATTTAGCGTGGCATAGCTGGATACGCCATCAATAAATACTTCGCCGATTCCGCGGCACTCGTAATCCACAAAGGCACCCACTTCATCACCAGAGGCAGCCGGATAGCCGTCTATCATCACTTCGCAATAGGCAACCGTGGAATTTGTATAGATAACCGGCAGCCAGGGACGAGCATAATCTTCAGAAGGTGGATAGCTAACCAGCCATTCGATTGTGATTGTGTATTCTTCATCAGAAATTTCACAAGTAATAGAATAAGAACCCGTGGAAGGGAAATTAATCATAATATTTTCAGCATTATGTGATTGATCTATTCCATTGACGAACCAGGAATAGGAGATTTCGCTATCAATATCAAGGGCTACAACAGAAAACTCAATACCCTGAGGTTCATCAATGATGATTTCAGGTTCTGTTGGCAGATAGCTTGATACTACCGGCATATCATTAACATTTTCGACAATAACTTCCACGTTGTCGCTGCTGACTAGTCTTCTTTGATTATCATCCACGTAAAAAGTGATCAGCTCGGAGCCGAAGAAATTTTCTGCAGGGTAAAAGCCTACTTCCAGTCCGGTGATAATTATATCAATTTCCTGGTTGCCGCCGGCAGAAAGCGTGAGATTTTCACTTTCAAGATCATAAATAAACTCAGAGAAATCCATAATCAGGTAAGTGTCTTCGAGCATTACAATATTATCAGGCAGATCAATAACTGGCGGGTCATTGATTTCTGCCACAATAACGAGGGCTGCATCAAAGGCTGGAGCTCCACCTTGATTATCATCAATAATAAAGGCAATCTCCGTACTGCCACTCCAATCTGGTAATGGGCTAAGGGTGACAAAATCGCCATCAATTCCAATCGTTATATAATCATTCTGGAAGCTGATGATCTCAAGCTCATCACCATCTGCATCATTCATATAGCTGGTAAAGTCAAATGTCTGGGGAGTGTCTTCATCAAGGTAGAATGCTTCCGGCAGATCAAATAATGGATCATCATTAACTGGTGTTACATTAACTATCAGTTCATCGCTGGCTGAAGCTCTTTCCTGATTGTCAGATACAGTGAAAGTAAGAATCTCCGTCCCGAAAAAATCCAAATCCGGGATGAATGAAACGCTGAGGTCATTGATGATGACCTGCAGGTTCTCTGCTCCGGCTACACTAAGGCTGAGTTCATCATCATCTGCATCATATACGTAGGCATTAAAAGGCATATCATAGACAGAATCTTCTGCGAAACTGATAGAATTCGGCAGGTTGATAACGGGTGCGTCATTCACATTGATCACATTCAGGTAAAAGCTTTCACTATCGCTTAAGCCGGCTCCATCTGTGCAATTGATAACTACAAGTGATTCCCCAAAGTAGTTCACTGAGGGAGAGATGATCAATTCAATAGAATTATCGGTGATCTCTCCAAAATCTAACATACCGTCAATATTCGGATTGCTGATGATTGACCAGAAAGAAAGATTGGCAGCTTCATCGGGATTAGAATAAGATATTGATAATATTGCATTCTCTTCTTCCAGTATTTCAAAATCCGGTATGTAAGCAATCTGGGGAGCAATGTCTATCGCAGAGATATTGATAGTGAGTGTTCCCTGTGAGCTTCCATCACTTCCAGTTACGGTAAAGCCTATTTCTTCGGTGATATCCTGGTTGACAGCAGGAATATATGTGCCCAGATAAGTCGTGAGAGGTTCATTATATTGATAGAAGGCAAAATCTATCAATTCACCATAAATTGGCGGCTCAGTAATTGTTATAGTTAATTGCTCGAGAGGTTCGGTGAGATCGAGTCCATTAAAATCAAGCAGCACAGATTCACCAAAAGCAAGGTCAAAAGCTCCATTCAGAGCCAAAGGCTCTACACGTGCTGCCATACTTTCATAGCCATCGCGGGTGATTGTGAGAACTGCAGGTATAGATGCGGCACCCTGGGGATCTATTACTTTATAGATTATATAATCCATATTAATAGTCTCCGGCATAGTATAGGCAATCTGCCAGGCAGAGAATTCTACTGCAACGCCCTGGTAGCTGAGATTTTCTTCATTTTCTCCGGTAAAAATTGATTCAAAGATGAGCTCACTGACAGGACTTTCCACATCAAAGATGTCATCTCCCAGATAATAATCGAGTATATCATCGCTAATTGTTACTAAATTATTGGAGGCTACCGGTCTATCATTTCTGGCTTGAATGGTATAATTAAAGATAACTGGTTCGGAGACGGCACCTTCTTCATCAGTAAAAGTGATCTCAATATAATCTGTGCCGGCGAAGTTTTCATATGGCGTATAAACCAGGCTCCAAAAATCAGAGAATGCGGCAATACCATTAACCGGGGCAGAGACAAAATCAGGTGTCAGATCGCTGACAGAGGTATGATCATCGGTCACAAAAATCTCGTTTTCTCTAGAAGCATCTTCCGTCAGCAGGCAATTATTGATCTCATTAAGGACAACCGGCGGGAAATTTGGAATCGTGATATTAAGATAAAATATGGCATCGTCAAATAAACCACCCGCATCTGTAGCTCTAATTATCCCGTAGGCAGTGCCGGAAAAATTTGCCTCGGGTATCAAGGTTGCCATGCTGCCTTCGATCTCTATCTGCATCCCGTTTTGATCGGTATCGGGATTATTAAATTCTAGCTCATCTCCATCAGGATCTGAGAAGTAATCCGTTATTTCTATCTCCAGGCTTACATTTAAATCTGTTTGCAGATAAAACTGACCACCGGCAGGAGGGTCATTGACAGGAATTACAGTTACGTTAATAATTTCTGTTGCCTCTCCACCATCATCGTCACTAAGTTCAATTGTAATATTATCTATACCATTCCAGTTATCTACAAGATTAGTTATCCTGAGAATCGAGCCTGTGAGTATTTCCACATCGAGGTTCTCACCCCAAGTGAAATCCATATCTACATGATCACTATCGATATCTTCAGCCAGAAATTCAATCAGGCAATAAGTATCTTCGGCAAATTCTATCTGCAAGGGAGAAACCAGGCTGGGCGGATCATTAACCGGCAGCACTCTAATAAGGACGCTGTCCTCAGCAATAAGCCGGTCGTATTCATCACTTACCCAAAAGGTTACTTCCTCGGTGCCAAACCAGTTATCTGCCGGCACTATGGTAACCATATAGCCCTCTATCAGAATTGTGAGATTGCCCTCATGATCAGAACCTATAAGCAGATCGTCATTATCGGGATCAAAAACGAATTCTGAGAAATCATAAGTAACGGGCAGGTCTTCATCAAGTACAAATTCATCCGGCAAATTCAGCTCTGGGGGATAATTAGAAATAAAGGTGAGGGGCAGCAGGTTTGGCGGGTAGCCGATATCACCACCGGGACTTGTCATAGCGGTATATTCGCTGACTATGATAATATCTTGTGAGGCGTCCCATAAGGCAAATTCCACCAGTTCCGGTTGCTCACCCTGAATATTTATTGTGGTAATTGATGAACCCTGGTTATGGTTAATATAACCTACTCCACGGCATTCTTCAGCAGCGAAAACCCCTACTTCGTCTTCTATTGCGGCGATAGAACCATCTAAAAAAACACTGCAATATGCTACAGTGGAATTAGTATAATTTACAGGTATCCACGGTCTGGGAAACTGGACGTTTATAATTTCCAGTAACACAGTCCAATTCAGGTCATATTCAAATTCTTCATCCCACCAGCGAACTGTGATTTCGTATTCGCCATCAGCGGAAAATTCATTAATAATCTCAGCGGTATTACCAAGAGTAATTTCGCCGCAAGTCCATTCATACTGAATTTCGCTGTCCACATCTTCTATTTCAACGCTAAAAACGATACTTTGTGCTGCAAAAAGCTCTAGATATAATTCCGAGGGCTGATATCCTATTAAAACAGGAGCATCATTTACGGGCTCTACGATTACCAGCAATTCTGCAATTTCAATTGCCCTGTTTTGCCCATCATCGACAAAAAAGGTTACAACTTCCTGGCCGAACCAGTTTTCCTGAGAGTTAAAAATTGCTACAGAACCTGAAATGCTAACTGTGATATATTCGCCAACTGCGATAATATTAAGTGGGTCACCATCAATATCATAAATCATGTCGCTGAAATCAAGCTCAAATATTTCATCCTCATTAAAGGTAACTTGTTCTGGTAAATTTATGATCGGGGGATCATTAACGGGGAAGACAGTAACTTGCAATTCATCACTTGCCGTGGCTCTCTCAGCCAGATCATCAATTGTGAAAATTAATGTCTCGCTGCCATTCCAGTTTTCTGCCGGAGTGATGGTCACTATTAAGCCGGATATTGCTACCTCCAGATTGTCGCTCCCCGGGCAGGATAGTATTAGCTCATCTCCATCTTCATCAAAGATATAAAGACTAAAATCTGCCATATATACAGTATCTTCATCGAAGCTGATGTTTTCCGGTAAGTCTATTTCCGGCTCATGGTTGGTAACAAAGTATGCGGTGAGTAATTCCGGCATTGCGATGCTGCCATAGGTCATATTGTCAATAAATTCATAGGATTCTTCGCAGTCTATAACCATATCCAGATCATAGTCATAGACCTTGAAAGTGATCATTTCTCCGGAAGTCACGTTTGATACTACGGACATGTTCCACACATCAGGTCCCGGGAAATAGTCGGCTAAGGCGCGGCAATCTTCCTCGCCACCGGGTCCAAATGCCGCCAAAAGGTTTCCCTCTCCGTTTGTGAAAATCTCTTCGTTAAATTCTACGGTATTATATAATACCATGCTGTATTCCGTGCCACTGATTGGCTCCCAGACCGGGGCTTCTCCGGTTAATGGGCTCCATGCTAAAACTAATCCAAGAAATATTGCCAGATATCGGCTCATAATAGCTCCTCTTATCAATTTTTTTTGATTTTCTTCTTCTTTATATACTAACATCAGATTACCTCGCTCAGTCTCTCTATTTCTGTCAATATATTTCCTTCACTACCAGGCATACCCCTCATCCTAACCGGGATTTATTACTGGATTTGTGTAGAAGACTGGTCGCAATGGTAGAAACTTGCGTCAGTCCCCTTTCCACAGGTGTACCCATGGCTATTATTGTGTTACACCTTTCAGGATAAGATTAAATTTACCCGGAGAAGCCTGTGTAATTCCTTTAGTAACAATGAGCTATCAATCCAGTTATTGAGATAAACAGAGCGAGTCCTGTTTTTTCACTTACAAAAAAACCACCTAACGCCATAGTACTATTGTATCATATTGTAAAAAAGTTTTTTCTCCATACTTTACCCGATTTTCCCGAAAACCTTTTTTTTATCACTTTTTATTATACGTATTTAGTGGATAATGGTGAATTTATGGAAATTTGTCGGTCTATTCTTGTTTTACGTTAAAATTCGGCAGATACTTCCATCTTGAATTCGTGTGAAGTACCTTCGGCGGGGAATTGATCTCCCTTATATTCCAGTAAAAGTTTCATATATTCATTAAGCTTATAATTATAGGATACATCCCAGATAAAAATATTGCCGGCGCGTTTTTCTTTGAGCCAAAGCTCATTATCATTTCCTTTTCTATTATTATGCCTGAATTTCAGGCGGCAAAAGATACCGTTGTTACGGCTGTGGTACCAGTTAACAGTCTGCTGGATTTCAATTTTATTCAGGTTGTAACTCAATTCGTTACTTTGGCTATTGCCGTTTTCTCTGCCGTATTCCAGGGCGATCAGGTAGTTGAATAGGCTTGAAGAGCTATAGCGGGTTTCCCAGGCAAAATCCGTGCTTTCTGATTGTGAATCGTATCGCGTATCTGCTTCAATACGGTGTTTTAGAAAGAATTCAAATCCGATTTGCCGATCAAATTTCCAGCGAAGATAGGCTTCTTCTCTGGTAATGGAGACTTTTTTTGCATCCTGATAACGATTATCGAGCCGATCTTCATATTCTTTAATGAGTCTGAGGGTGAGCTTATTCCTCATAAGATCATACCACATAAGGCTTTTGACACGCTGCGTGCCGTAAACTGTGGTATCTTTTTGCTGCAAAACGTCATTATTGAGCAGGTATAGTTTGCGGATATTTGTTGTAGTAGATTGCTCATTAATGGCACCATCAAGCTCTATCCTCATTCTCTGCCAGAAGTCAGGCAGGGGTTTTTGTGGTCGCAAGGCGATCATGCCGGAAGTAGTTAATTCTAATGATTTCAGGGGATTACTGTAATCTATTGAAACTATCTGCCAGCTATAATCTCCCTCATCATCAATCTCACCATCTTCGTTATAGTATCCTTTACCGATGCCAACGAAGACAAGCTGTCTGATTTTAGGATAAAAATCCAGATTGCGTATGCGATAACGGGCACTAAGATTGATCATTTTACCCAGAGCGCCGGAATAATTAATTTTTGCCAGGTCATATTTTGTATCCAGGCTGTCTTTCACCACACGGTGAGCGAGATCAAGCTCAATCTGCTGTTTGCCCAGGGTATATTTACTTTGAATACCGCACGTAGTGCTGATCTTTCTTTGGGGCGTTATGATGCTGTCTGCGATCACTTGTTCTTGATATATTCTAATATTTCCAGCTTCATCAGTGCGTTGCAGATAAGCCAGGTTTTTGGTTCTATGAAGCATATAATCGGTGAAATTATTCTCCAAAAGTTCATAGCCATATCCGAGTTCCCATTTTTCTAAAGTATAGGCAGCGGAGGCGTCACTTAGTATATAATTGCTCTTATTTAGAGCAAATTCATTTTCCCAGTTTACCAAGCGGTAATTAATTTTGGGAATTATTCCATATTGCTTGATTTCGCTGCTGGCGGCAAAATAATTGTGAATATAATCATTGCCGGCTTCCTGGCGGCGTAAGACTATTCGAGGAAAGAAAACCTGCTTATAATCGAGTCCTGCTTCAAAAATCAATTCTCTTTGGTCGAGAGTATCCGGCAGGGTGAAAGTCTCATAGATATCTGCAGCGGATGAAATGGGATTAAAGGTGTATAGACCGGCAGTTCTGCCTCTAAGTTTTATCCCAAGCAAAGGTCTGATAGAGCTGTTTGTTTTTTCATATTGTGCAGAAGCAGTTGCAGCCCAGCTTAGATTATCTTCATCGTCTATATCAGAGAGAGTGTTTCTATCATTGCTGCTGAAAAGCACTTCGCCCTTGATGGCAATATCTCCCAATTGCCATCTGCTCCAGAGCGTATAATTACCTTGAGCCTCCGGAGATTCCAGTCTGACTCCCAGAGCATAATCACCTTCACCGGGCCCCATATATTCATAATAAGCTCCTGCTTCATTATAAATATAGTCACCGCTGGCAGTGGCATAGAAATTAAGATTATAAGTACCTGTGGAATTATAGCCAACATATTCGAAAAATCCATTGCTAGTGAGAATATATTCACCTAATCCTTCTTCGGTTTCATAAATACCATTGCCAAAAGCTGTCTGATCACCGGCGGCAGCCAGATTTGCCAGATCACTGGCGGAAAAATCTCTCGTTAATGGATTATCCGCATCATCTTTGCGGTAATAGATTGACGAACCAATAGACCAGTTATCATATATCTGCCATTCACTATCTTGTAATAGAATCTGTTTTCTGTAGGATTCATCACTATACTGGTAAACTGCATAGATTTTATCATTAGAGGCGATAAAGTGATTTTCTGTGAAAGTAATGCTGCCCTCAGAATAATCTATAATGTAATCATCGCCACGCTGCAATTCTATGCCATTGAGATATATACGTTCCGAGCCGGGAACTATAAGAGTTTCCCCGCCATAGGCATCGCTTAGCCAGTAAGGTCCCTGTTTGCCATCAATGCCATTCAGTTCAGCGGTAGAGCTTTTTGCTTTTGACAGGGCAGCAGCGGCAGTTATCCTGCTATTATTTCCCCATCTGAATTTAATTCCTTCAAAATATGGCTGAAAACTAAGGTAACCCGAATTAAGGAACTGATGGTGAAGATCACCAAATCCCAGTTCATAATTTTTGCTGAAAATTCTGATGAAAATTTGATCAAGATTACTGATTTCGCGAGTATCACCCTCTGGCGTTAGAGGAGATTCGCTATCACTGATCTGTGCCTCAATGCTCATATCATCACTCAATTTTCCGCTTATTTTGAGAAACAGACTCTGATCAAGCCTGAAATCCTCGTTCTCCGCCAGTGATATGGTTACGGTTTTATTACCTTTCACCAATAGTTCCAAGGGTTTATATTCTGCAGATTTCTCCCGCCTATATACATCGGTAGTGTCTATTGCAGATACTATAAGTTCTTCAAAGTAGAAATATTTTTTACGTAATTCCCGAGGATAAACAGCATACTCGATTTTCACTTGACCGTAATTATCAAAGAAATTGATAATTCCACTTTGATGATCTACGCGATAATCCAAGTTGTCAGATAATGATCCATTTTCGCCGGTTATGCGCACACTCCCGATAATCACAGGCATTTCCTGTAATTGTATGGTGTCTTTCTTTGTTTCTAATCTGAATATTTCTTCACGCCATAAGGGTGAAAAATAATTAAAACCCCAGGTAATGCTGGACCAGGACACTATAATTAACATAGTGATCCAGATTTGCTGCTTTCTCAAATTGATCCTTTTCAAAAAAAGCAATGAAGATGAATACCTAAGCAAACATTAATAAGCTTAAGGCCATCACCAGCATTCCGGAGAAAAGTCCGTATATTGTCAGATGATGATGTCCAAATTTCTCGGCAGCCGGCAGCAATTCGTCAAAAGAAATAAACACCATAATACCTGCGACAAAGGCAAAAGGTATGCCAAAATATTTGCCGATATCAAAAACCGAAGTGAGCAGCAGATAGCCAACAAATGCTCCCAGCGGCTCCGAAAGTCCAGATAAGAATGACCAGAAAAATGCCTTTTTGCGGCTGCCGGTAGCATAAAACAGGGGCACTGATACTGCAATACCTTCAGGAATATTGTGAATTGCTATTGCCACTGCAATTGATATGCCAAGCTGGGGGTCATTTAATGCCGAAGTGAATGTGGCAAATCCTTCCGGGAAATTGTGAATGGCTATTGCCAACGCGGATAACAGACCCATTCGTTTTAATTCATTCGACTGAGGTTTTTTGTTTAATTCTTCTACATTATGCATCTCATGGGGGTTTTCATAGGAGGGAATAAGCTTATCTATCACTGCAATCAATAGCATTCCCAGAAAAAAAGAGGTAACCGTGATCGTATAGCCCATACGATTTCCCATAACCAGCGATAAAGAATCCCTCGCTTTCACAAAGATTTCTACCAGAGATACATAAACCATGACCCCGGCAGAGAATCCGAGTGAAAGTGATAAGAATTTTTCATCGGTTCTGCGGGTAAAAAATGCTAAGGCACTGCCTATTCCCGTAGATAATCCGGCAAACAGGGTCAAGCCCAGAGCAAATAATACACTAGTTTCCATCAGCTTACCTTAATAAAATTCAACAGACCAGGATTTTAATTTCCCGCTATCATATTCAAATAATCCCGAAAAAAACTTGTCCTGTCTCAGCCAGGGCAAAAAAATCCTGTCTCCTTCCCATAAATTCAAATTCATCAATTCTTCATCAGGAATCCAGGCAAGATCACCCTCTGGTGAATCTATCAAATTCCCATTGCATTTATTTATCACATAAACGAAGACATACCAGTCATCCACCTCGTCAAAAAGGGGGAAGGTGAGAATTCCTTTAAGCTGCATAGACTCTACATTGAGCCCTGATTCTTCTTTAACTTCGCGGTCTACACATGCTTCCGGGGTTTCACCGGATTCCAGTTTGCCCCCCAGTCCATTCCATTTACCCCTGTGCGTATCATCCGGCTTGCGGTTACGATACAGCATCAAGGTGCTGCCAGCTTTATGGATATAGCATAAAGTGGCAAGCTTCACTAATCTTCTCTTTTTTCAACGGGCATTAATATCCATAATACCAGATAGACAGGTATTCCTACTCCTCCAGCAAGGACTATGATGATAAAGAGCAGTCTGATAACGCTTACATCCCATTCCAGATAATTAGCGATTCCTGCGCATACTCCTCCCAGCATTAGTCCATCGCGACTGCGAACCAGTTTGCTGAAAATTCCAGTTCGCTCAATTTTTTCACCATAATCTTCTTCCGGCAGCACTGCCCAGAGTATTAGATATAGTATCACGCCCATGCCACCAGCAAATATGCTTACCAGAAAGATTGCCCGGATAATATCTGCATCAATACTGGTGGATTCGCCCAAACCCCCGCAAACACCAGCAATCTTACGGTCTGGAATAGATAAATGCAATTTTTTCATAATCCGCTCCTTTGAACTTTATCTCCCTATAATTTCAAGCTAACCTGTTTTTTTGTCAATAAAATAAAACCAGCCAGCAAACTTCCAGTGTGAGATTTATCAATCTTTTTTATGGATTAATCGCTGAGAGGAATAGATAACGGCTATGCCCGATATCTCCCGATCGGCACGAAGTAACTGCCCGAGTCTGACTGGATGCATAATATGCACAGCGAATCAGCCGTGTGAACGATGCATAGCCACTATGCCCATAACTCTATCAGTCAATTATTTCAGAAGTAGTATTTTTCCCTGCTGCCGGTTTTTCCCGGCTGTAAATCTATAAAAATAAACCGAACTGACGCTATCATCAGCCTGCCAGGTTGCGTAATAAGTTCCAGCCGACTGGATTTGATCAACCAGCTTTTCTACAAGCTGCCCTTTCGTGTTGTAGATACAAATATTCACCGGTTCTGATGCTGCCAGTCTGTATTGGAAAGTCGCTAAAGGATTAAAGGGATTAGGATAAACTCTATGCAGAGTAGTAACGGAAGGTATTTCAGGATTATTCTCATCCACGGTGATAACGGTTAGATTAAACTGAATGAAGATCACGCTGCTGTAGGGATCATTAGAATTAATTATGAGTTCTGTTGAATATTCACCATCTGTCATATCGATTGTGTTTATATAAATAAAGACTCCACTATTGTCATCAACAGGAACCGTCCCTGAAGGATCTGGGATATCAAGCCAACATATCTGATCATCAAACCAGACACTATATTCCAGGACGCTGGCTCCATAATTATATAATGTTAATTGCAGATTGGTTTCTTCATCAGTGCCCATAACGACATCAAATTGAGTTTGATCTATATATATATCAGGTGGCAGCAGACATTCTCCAGACAAGGTAACCAATTCATCCTGGTGATCAAGATCATTGGAGATAAAGATCAAGTAACCAGAAAAGCTGCCTGTCTCAAAACTGCGGAAGGTGATTTGAATTTCCTCACTTTCCTGGGCAGGTATAGTGATTGGGGCAGGTGTATCCAAAAAGAATTCATCATCACCTTCCAGTTGAATATCCCAGATTTCCAGATCAAGATAACCATGATTATTCACTGTAAAACTCTGTGTGACATCTTCTCCGGGAGAATAACTGGTGAATTCAAGATTATCAGCGGAAATTATCAGCTCAGGTCCTTCAATTTCAGATAAAAAAGCCACATATTCCATCATCAGGAATTTGCGGGTACAAAATTGCTCAGATTCATTAAATGCTCCCAGAATCGGGGAAGTGATTATGGTTCTATAGCTGCCTGTATCATAATATACTCCTCTGCCATAGCTGTCCTGCGAAGTTAGATAAAGTGCTCCCTGAGCAGCATCCAGAATATCTATACTGTAATCAGGGTCGCCGTCTGGGTAACCAAAAGTAGAATTGGCTGCAAAAGTGCCGGCTTCACCAGATAGTGTTGAAATCACATTATTTGATCCGGGACCTACATAATCTGCCCCAAAATAACTAAAAAAATCTGTGTTACTGTGAGATTGTCCTGCATTTGCTCCTTCCATATAGACAGAACCGCCATTATCCATAAATGTTACCAGAGTAGCCTGATCAATAGCGCTCACGGCGCCAGGTGGTGTAGTACCTCAGCCTACGCAGTATATACCCAGAGCGATCATCACCACATCATAAAAATCCAGATCACGGGGCAGGCTGCTTGCCAAAACATATTCCAGATTCAGGGCATCAAGCGCTTGCGTGATACTTTGCTCGCAAGTGTAATACTGATTATTATTGGGATCAATGAAATCAGAATTGTTGTCATTATCCCAGACCAGAATATTGATTACGCAGTCCTGAACCAGTATGTTATCGACGCATACTCCATAACCCCAGTAAGCTTCTCCTTCAAAAGCGATCTGATAAGTGGCAGAAGGTTCTGGCAAATCAAGGATTATCTCTGTCCATGCTGTGGCTTCTTCCTCAAGATATGCCAAAAGTACCCATTCAGATGCTAAAGAAGTACGGTAATAAACCCGAAGATAATCCTGATAGGTTGTCCAACTGTCTTGCACATACCAGAAACTTAGTTTAGCATGAGTAGTTATCTCAAATTCCGGGGTGATTAATCTGGTTGTATTCCCATCCACATTACTGTCAAAGAACCAGGCATTAAAGTTGCCTGACTGTGCCTGGGGGGGATGATTGTTTTGTCCTCCATCATGAACCTGCCAGTTTACTTCTCCTATAACATATTCTTGAGACCATTCCGATGGGATCACACCATCCTCAAAATCTTCTGAGAATACATCTACTGCACCTGTAAGAGACGCTCCAAGCAGAAATAAAATTATCATCAGTGTAAGCTTTCTCATTAATCTTCCTCCATGTGATATTTACCGTACATGCTGATACTGTTATTCAATAAGTTTACGTCAAGTAAAAATTTCTTCTCACTGTCATACCCTCGAAAAGTTTATGAGCCATTAACCATAAAATTTTTAGGTGTATGCCAGTATTTTTGGAATGCAGGCATCCACCTGTTTTTTGAATTTATCGTAGTTCTAATTAACTGGGAAATAGAGTATTAGGTTGTATTATCCCTGGTCGACCACACCGGAGAGCTAACGCACCTCCG
>CAZRXY010000097.1:0-39368 GCA_964604155.1 uncultured Candidatus Cloacimonadota bacterium
ACCCAAATCAGAGCCGGAGTTATTAGACCGCAAATCATCATTCAATAACTTCTAAAAAAAATACACACAGCCACTTCCCCCACCGAATCACCCCCCTAACCACAGACCAAACTGTACCAATGTAAAAATACTGACATCCCCCTGTTTTTATAATTTTTGGTATTGTTAAGTTATTCATCAATCTAAGTTACCTTGCGAATGGTCTTTAGACCTTCGCAATGGTGACGACCAATAACTTCATAAGTTCAATATTCTTATCTAACAAATAAATTCCGGGGGTATGCCAGCCAATTTAAAATTGCAATTGGGCAGGTAGTGGAGCCATGTAGGGGTGAAAAAAAAGCAGGCAGGTTTTTTGGTGACCTGCCTGCAATTGTGGGAGGCAATTTAAATAAAAAAATTTGTTTTTTATTCAGCCTCGAAAAGTATTTTTTATTTGAGCATCAAGATTTTGCCGGAAAGGTTTGCATCCGGGGTAGTGAGACTATAGAAATATACTGCATTAGCGAGTGAGCTGCCTCTATCATCTTTTCCGTCCCAGATGAAGGAGTGGTTTCCGCTGTGGAGTACAGAATGAGTGAGGGAGCGGACTTTTTGTCCCTTAGTATTATAAATATTCAGGATAGTAAGGCATTCATCCTGAAGATAGAAGGCAATATTGATGGAGGGATTAAAGGGGTTTGGGTAGCAGGCAGTAATCCGGGTATTCTCAATAATGTCCTGTTCTGTGGTGTCATTTGTATTAACGCTGAAGACAAAGGGGTCAAAGCCATTGCCCACCACCATATCGACAGTCCATTCCAGTGTTTCTTCCACATCATAGATCATGTTTTTGCTGGCGTCATAATACTTGAAAGTGAAAGTTTCGCCGCTTACCGCATTACTGTACACCTGAGGCATAAATGCTACGTGTCCGAAGGCGATATTGGTGTAATCCTGCACGCTGTTCGTGGTTTGAGTAGCAATGCCGCGGCATTCGTCTTCATAAAAGACGCCGATCATATCATTAATATCTTCCACCAGTACGCCATCGACTTCTACTACACCCCAGATAAAGCCATTGAATTCATAATCCGGTGGATTGATCATCCAGTCCGGGTCACGCTCAATCTCATTAATATCTCTCACAGCGGAGTTTTCACCATCAGGGGCGGGATAATAATGCTGTTCCGCATCGTTCATCTGCAGCATATATCCGGCAGTGGGGTGCAATGTACTAAGGCTTCCGAACCAGCCGGCACCGGCGTAATAGATAGCACTTTGTGACTGGTTTTTGATATTGGTGCCGTTTTCCAGTCCGCCCAGGGCATAGTTTATAGCTTCTGGTTCCTGGGGAGCGTAGGAAATCCAGTTCCAGCCGCCGTTCAGATTATAGGCAGTAGAAGCGAGATCAACGGGCACCCCGGTAAATTCCCAGGTAGCGGAATTGATGGCTTCCAGCTTGTAAAGCGAGAGGTTATTAATGTTATTGAGTGAGCCAAACCAGCCGGCACCGGCGTAATAAATGGCACTTTGGGACTGGTTTTTTATATTAGTACCGCTATCTCCTATGGAAGCCAGCACGCTGCCGGTGCTCATATCATCTCCGGTGACATTAAGAGAGAACCAGTTCCAGCCGGGTACCATATTTTTGGTAATAGTAACAGACGGGCTGGTGGAAGCATGGAAGACAAATGGATCAAAGCCATTACCTATAACCATATCGGCGATCAGTTCCATAGTTTCGGCGATTGGGTAAATTTCTCCAGAGATGGCGTCAAAATAGAGGAATTCGAGGGTTTCACCGGAAGTTTGGTTACTATATACCATAGGCAGGAATATAATATGTCCAAAGGGTACCGTGTAATCGAGCACGGAGCCATCTTCATAGCTGGCAAGACCGCGGCATTCATCACCAACGAAGCAGCCAAGCATCCCGGAGGTGACGGAAACTTCTACATCATCAAGCATCACAATGCCCCAGATAGAAGCATTATATTCATAATCAGGCGGATTAATATACCAATCGGGATATTGCACGTCTGAGACGGTTATGCTGCCATTTACAAGGTTATCAAGATAGGTGGAATTATATTTAAACTGGTCGAGTACGAGATCAGAAGAACCGGCAGCATTGGTTGCGAATGAGATGAAGCAGAGGCTGCCTTCACCGGTGACAGGCATCACGTTAGCATAGGCGACCGAGATAACGCCCGGGGAGGATTCATTGGCGATGAGATTTCCGGGATTTGGCACATCACCGAGAGCAAATCCTTCGTAGGTGAGGATGCTATTATCAAAATGAAGGTCAAACTGGAAAGATATAGCTCCCATTTGTGTAGTTAGTTCTGTGGTGCTGACGGGTATATCTAAGGTAGTGCCAATGGCGGCAGCGGCAGAACCGGCGGTGATAATCACATCCTGGAACGGGCTGTATTCTATGATATTGACAGTGCCTGAGATAATATTATCGATATCGTAGGTATTATATCGGAAATCGGGTATAAAGAGGCTTGTGGTTCCAGGATTAGTGGCAGTAAAATTCAGATTAATAAGATTTCCACTGCCGCTGAGGGGCATGGCATTAGCAAAAGCGATATCTATATGCCCGGCAAGGCTCTCATAGGCGAGTAGATTACCCATAAAATCGCCCTGGCTGTATCCGCTGAAATTAAGCAGGGATTCATCGTAGAGGAGCGAGAATTGGAAAGATATAAGGTTCCATTCGGGCAGAAGCTCTGAAGTTACTATTGTAATATTTAAGGTGTCTCCTTCATTTACATCTGCGCTGCTGATGGTTATTTGCACGTCTTCGAGGAGCTCTGCTACAGGATCGATGATAAAGAAATGAGTATCACTGTAATCATAGACGAGGTTATTATCATAATCCATAATTTTTATGCGGAAAGTATCCCCGATTTCATGATTTGAAGGAATACTCCAATCGAAGCTGCCGTCATTTGCAGTTTGATTTACTATCACGTCTGCAATGGAGGTGCCGTTGTAGAGGAGGATTTTCACACTATCTCCAATGTCCTGAGAAGTCCAGGTGATATTGATAGTATCACCAAGGTTAAATATTTCATTACCATTAGGCGAGACAACTTCAATCTGAGGCTGCAGGGATGGTTGCAGGTAAAAAATAGCAGCCTGTTGCAAGGTGTAATTACTACTGCCGGGTGTGAGATCATTAAGATAAAAATAGCCGTTACTACTGCCACTCCAGCCCCAATTTACATGAAAATAATCGGTTCCCTGATAGCCGTCGAGATTAAAGGCATGCCCGGAGGAGTAATCCTGTCCACGGTAAACCAATGGTCTTCCGCTGTCGAGTTCGTCTCTCAGCATTGTGTTCCAGGTTGAGGAATTATAATTGTTTTTCCATAGTAATGCGGCAGCATTCTGGTATGAGAAATAATTTACGAGTGCATCTCTGGCATCGCTGGCATAGGCGCCGGAGCCATCAATACCATAATCCATATCGACTGAGACCCCAAGATGATATAGCAGAGTGGCTACAGGAGTATTGTAGTTATACACAGAATTTGGCATATTGTCCCACTGGTAGGTAGTAGTGCCAAAATTTGCCGCCTGGGTGCCATAATTGTAGTGGTAGTAGCTATGAGAGCCGGTTCCTGTATCAGGAAATTCCCAATATTTCATTACTTGAGCCATAGCGGTGGCAACGCAGCCAGCCCAGACGTGACCGCCGGGACCACCGGCATCAGCGGGGCAGAGGGCATTATAGTACTGTCCCTGATCCCAGTTAGTATCTAAAAGTGGTGCTACATTTCGGAAAGAAGTGAGCGGGGTAAAATTATGAGCCAGCAACCTGCTCCATTCGAGGGATATATCCCGTGAAGGTTCGTATCCAGCTTTTACGTCGTGATATATTTCCTTTTTCTGCCATTGCAAAAGCTGCTGTAATTGAGGGGGTATGTTGTTATTATCAAATTTGCCTTCATTGCTGTAGGCAAATACCGGAATGCAGGTGTCATCAGCACTGAGAATAACAAAACCATTATCCATGTTTATCACCCAAAGCACCGCATCCTGCTGTTCTCTGAGGGCATAAGTTTCTATAACCTCGCTGGGCTCTCCGGTTCGTTCCAGATAGAAATTTGCAGCGGCACGGGTGAGGTCAATTAGATCAATAGGAGCGGCTGCGAGGTGGATCACTGCATATAAGACAAAAACGACTAATAATTTTTTCATTTTTTTTTCTCCCTTATTTTCTGACTGGACTAATAAGGAGATTGTCACTCAAATAGTCAATATATTTAACCGGGTACTGAGATCAGAGGGCAAAAGAACGGTGGCATTGGATAACACAAAATCAAAAGACCTGAGTTTTAGGTCACAGTATATAGACCTGAGAGAATCAAAAGATTTGACAGAATTTGGGCAGGTTTTCAGCGTAACAATAAAGGAATATATATCGGAGGAATTGTATGAAGAAGATATTTTTTATACTGGCAATGTTTGGCTGCCTGTTTTTGCAGGCGGAGATCATTATTGAAGAAAGTTTTGACGCAGTAGCACTACCGGCGGGATGGACTCAGCAGTATGTGTCTGGCAATATATCGTGGATGACCTATGTGGGTGGTAATAATGGATATCCGGCAGCACCACACTCTGGAGCAAGGAATGCCTATATTTTTGCAGAGAATTGCACAACAAAACTAATCACCCCAATGCTTAATATTGGTGGTTCTACAAATGCGACGCTGTCTTTCTGGCGGGCTCATGCAACCTGGAGTGGTCATCAGGACGAATTAAAAATTTATTACAAAACCGAACCGAACGGCAATTGGGTGCTGATAGAAACTTATAACAACAATCAAACAACCTGGGTACAGACTACAATAAATCTTCCGAGTGAATCCAGCTCATACTTTATAGCCTTTGAGGCAGTTTGCGACTGGGGTCGCGGGGTGGTGATAGATGACGTTGTAGTAGAGGGTGTGCCGAGTGCTGTGGGAGTAGTGGAAGGGCATGTATATAACGCCAATGGCATCCCGCTTACGGGTGCGGAGGTGGTGATAGAGGATGTGAATATGACTGCTCTCACTCAGCCTGGAGGGTTTTATCAGATAGTAGCAGTACCGGAAGGAGTGCATCCCTTTTTTGCTTCTTTGGATGGATATGGATTTGATATGACTACGGCAAATGTGATAGCCGGAGAAGTGACGACGGTGAATTTTAATCTTCAGGAATATATCGAAGTGATGGTTTCGGGCACGGTGACCACGGTGCATGGAGGCACTCCAATTCAGGGAGCAACGATAACGCTGGAAGGCTTCTCGAATTATCAAACTCAGACAGCAGCGAATGGACAATTCATAATTTCGGGAGTGTATAGCGATAATAGTTATGAATTGACGGTAACCAAGCCCAATCATAATCCTCATACAGAGATGATCACAATTGAGGAGTCAAATTATAATTGTGGCACAATCACCTTGTATGCTCCGGTGCAGGTGAATGGGTGGGTAAATACCACAGGGTCACCGGAAGCTGGACTGGAAGGGGCTCAGGTGAGTCTTACGGGTTATGCTGTGCATAACGTGGAGACAGATGAAGATGGGAATTTTGTGATAGAAAATATCTATGCTAATGAAAATTATAATCTCACGATAACCTATGACAACCATAATCCGTGGGAGCAGCTTGTTCAGGTAGCTGGTCTGGATATAGATCTGGGGACACTTACCCTGATATCACCGGTGACAATAATCGGAGATGTGGCTACGAATATAGAGCCGGAGGAGGGACTTGGGGGAGCCCAGATCACCCTTACGGGTTATGCTACTCACAATGTGCAATCCGCAGCAAATGGTCAATTTTTAATCTTTGGAGTATATGCAAATCAAACTTATCAGATAAATGTAACATATCCTAACCATAATCCGTATCTGGCGAATATAAATGTGGGACAGGAGAACTTGGAATTGGGTACGCTTATATTGATAGCCCCGGTAAGCTTATCCGGAATGGTGGTCTCTAATATGGATCCGGAGACAGGGTTAGATAATGCGGTGATAAATTTGACGGGTTATGCAAACCATAGTACATCTACAGATTCTCTGGGTAATTTTTTGATAGAGGAGATTTATGCAAATGAGAATTATTCTCTGAGCGTAAATTATCCTGATCATAATATTTATCAGCAGACAATCAGCATAACAGATGAAGATCTGGATTTGGGCACAATAGAGCTCATAGGTCCTATCAATATATCGGGTTATGTATATGGCTCAGACGATCTGGATCACGGCTTGGTGGGGTCATCAGTATCTCTCAGCGGCTATGCCACGCACAGCACGATCACAGATTCTCTGGGATATTTTGAATTTAATGAAGTATTTGCCAATCAGGCTTACACGATAGCTGTCTCGGCTGATGGTTATAATCAATATCAGGGCACAGTAAATGTAGCGAGCGCAAATCTTGAGCTGTCTGATATTATATTAGAGGAGACTACTTTGCCGGCAGGTAACGTGAATGCCCAGCTTTTGGACGAGAATACTGCGTCTGTGAGCTGGAATGTGCCGGGAGGCGGGTCTAATTATGAATTCAGGTATGATGATGGCGTTCCGGTAACGCCGATTGGATTAAATGGTCTACGTGCCGTGCTTGGTGCTGCCCATAGAAATTATGCAATAATCAATCAGGTGCAATGGTATCTCACAAATGCACATTCTCATCCCAATGTGCAGGTGTATATATTCGGTTTGAATAGTAATGGCACACCAAATTCTAATAATCTGCTTTATCAATCTACCTTGATAAGCAACCAGAATAATCAATGGCGCACACATAATTTGCCAAATCCAATCGTGGCACCCACAGGATTTTTAGTTGGAGTGTGCACGCCCAATGTTTGGACGGATGTGGCGATGGATGATGGAGATCATGAGCCCTGGGTATTTGAAAGCGGCACACAGTATTCTACATCGGATCATCAGGGCGGTGTGTGGAATGATATCAGTGCGCATCCTTCCGCAGGGAATTTATTGATCCGGGCTTATGGAATAAATCTGGGACCGCCTGTAGGACGTGAGCTGGAGGGCTATAAAATTTTCAGGATGAAAGCCAGTAATATGCCAAACCCAAATACCTGGGAATTACTGGCAGAAAATTTGCAGGACACTACTTATGTGGACAGCACGTTCTGGCATCTGGATCAGGGTACCTGGCACTATGGCATAAGATGCCAGCACACTAATGGAGTGGAATCTGCAGCGACATTTTCTAATGGGTTAATCAAAAGTGCGCCCCCGACTTTTACAGTGACATTACATATCACAAATTCAGGGGGCGACCCTCTGCAATACTGCATCACCAGCCTCAACGGTTTTCATCACACTTATAATGCCAATAGTAATGTTCAGGGTATTGCCACCTATGCGAGTGTGAATCCGGGAGTATATGACCTGCGGATTCAGCGAACCGGCTATGATGAATATCGGATATACGATATGCTGATAGAGGAAGATATAGAGCTGGAGATTGTGCTTGAATCTGCCGGGAGTAATGAGACCGATATTTCAAAAGTGACTTCAATTACGGGCATCTATCCAAATCCTTTTAACCCCCGGACTGAATTGAGCTTTGAGCTTATTGAAGAGAGCCACGTAGTTATTGAAGTATATAATTCTAAGGGGCAGAAAGTTGCTGATCTGCTGGATAAAGAACTTCCATCCGGGGAGCATTCTTGTACCTGGGATGCAAATGAGCAGGCATCCGGGATATATTTTGTAAAATTCAGAGCAGGCAGTATAACCCAGCTTCGCAAAGCGTTGCTATTAAAGTAGAAAGGGGATTAGTTAAGTATCCTGGGAAATTGGGAATCCGATATTTTCGGGTTTGGCGAGGAATTGCAAAATATATGAAGCTGCCCACAATCCCATAATAGCGGGCATATAGGCGGCAGAACCGAGAGTGCCTCGCATTCTGCCCGGGCAGCCTTCCCAGTCTTGGGCAGTGCCGGCTTCGGGAGGGAATTGTTCTATTGGCTCTTCCAGGCTGTAAATCACGGTTATCCCCTTATTTATACCTCTGCGTCGGAGGAATTTTCGGACGCGTCTGGCGAGAGGGCACATGGAAGTCTGTGAGATATCTGCAATTTTGATTTGAGCAGGATCGAATCTGCTGGCGGCGCCCATCACAGAGATGACGGGGATCTTTGCCTTGCAGCAGTCCTCGAGCAGACCCACTTTCGGCACCAGGCTATCGATGGCATCTACGACAATATCCAGCCCTTCCAGCAATTGTGCGCGGTTATGCTGGTTGCAGAAACCGGTGAATATTTCTATGTGGGCAGCAGGATTAATATCAGCAATACGTTTTTGCATCACAACGGTTTTATGATTGCCAATAGTACTGTGGAGGGCAGTCAATTGCCTGTTAATATTACTAAGGCTCACGGTATCAAAATCCACGAGCAGCATATTGCCAATTCCGCTGCGAGCAAGCGCTTCTGCTACATATGAGCCCACGCCGCCCAAGCCCATAATTCCTACTTTAGCCTGCGAGAAATTTTCCAGAGCTTTTTCTCCAAATAACAGTCTGGTGCGTGAGAACTGATCTATTTCCATATTACCGAACCCATAATATTTTCTATTTGATCTTTGACATAGATGAGATTTGAGAGGTGATTATATTTATCATTGCAGCTTGGCGGCAAGGCATAGGGGGCATCAGTTTCAATTTTCCATAATCCACGTTTTATAATTGCTTTAATAACTTTAGGTTCCGGCATTCTGGCATTAAGAGAGAAGCATAGATCATAATTGCAAAAGATATCAAATACCTCCAGGGAGCTATTAAAGCCATGCAGACAGCCTTGCACATCAGGGAAATTATCTTTAAGAATTTTCGCCAATTGATAGTATTCGCCAACGACATGAAAAATCACGGGGAGATCATATTGTCTGGCAAGCTCAAGCTGGGAGAGCAGGATATTTTTCTGCCGGGAAGAGTCTGGATTTCTTTTATCTAAGCCTATTTCGCCAATGGCGTGTAGAGAACCGGAGGCAGCGAGTTCTGTGAGCAGATCAAAATCATCCAGAGAGCTTTTTTTATAATAAGGATGAATACCGGCACACCAAATCATGCCGGCTATAGAGTGTTCTTTATGCCAAAGCATTTCTGATTTGCACAGTGCAGAAGAGAGCCAGCCGGTGATGCCCATTAAGCGGGCAGCATTGAGTTCGCTTTCCAGATCACCTTTGCGGTCGAGCTCTTCCAGATGGCAGTGATTATCAAATAATTCCATAAAAAAACGACCCTGGCTGGTGAACGCCAAGGTCAGATTCCTCTATGATTAGATTAAAATCTAAATTCCACGCCCATAGAGACGTTGCGTATGGTTTCATCATCACCTTCAATCCTGCCATCGTTATTAGTATCCACGTAGCGTTCCTGATATTCCCAGAGCAGGTATGTGCCTTCACCCAGTTCATAACGCAGAGTCCCTCTGATAACCACGTGTGGGGCAATGATCTTTGTGATTTTTTCCACATCCGTCTGGTAATATTTAAATTCCATATTTTTTAGTTTGGGAACAATTTTTGTATTGATGCCCACGGTTCCTATGAGCGATTTTGAGCCGGCATCTTCATTATCGGCATACATATCGGTGTAGGCAGCTTCAATATACAAAAAATTAAAAATATCTGCCCGGAGCTTGCCATACCATCCTCTCATGGCGGGGTTATCTGTCATTGTGTCTTCTTTTACAAGTATATCGTATTGATTGGTAGTATTATTGTATCTCAAAAAAGCTCTATCCTGATCATAAAACTGGTCAAAATATCCAGCGAGATAGTCTTCGGCATACTGGCGATATTCGAGGTTGAGATGAAAAACAGCGAATTGGGAATAGAAGCCGGGGAATATAAAGCCATAGCCGTGATCAATAATCTGAGCTATTTCGGCGTAATGCGAGAGCTTGAGCATTTTCGTGGAAACGAGAGGCAGTTCGTAATCAAAACCCAGAACAGTAAGGTCATTAGTTTTCAGGTTGCTGAAAGGGTCGTCGAGATTCTCGAAATTATTAATCCAGCCGTTATCAATAAAAATATCGATTTGTTCTTGAGTGAGTCCCATTCTAATCAAATTATCAATAGTAAATTTGCCATTGCCGTCCGGATCAAAATCATCAACGTCAGGAACGCCATCGCCATCGGTGTCTATCGTATTTCGGATAAGAATTTTTTCATCTTTAGTGATCCCTTCGTATTGGTTGGAATCATAGCCGGCAGTTACTCCCAGACGTAATCTATCAAAAAGCGGAATGCCTGATTGATGCAGAGGAGCTACGGATACTCTGCCGGCAAAGATGCTGGGGTCTGTGATATTGGAAGTGAAGCCTTCAATCTCCATATCCATAACGTTTAATCTGCCACCGAGCATTAAGCCAAGTTGACGGTTCTGCGGGTAATTGAGAGTATTAGTGTAATCACTAAAGACCAGACCGCGCCCCAGATCATAGCTATCGAATGCTCCCAGCTTGGCAAAGAACTTATCACCCCGCTGACTCCAGCGGATATAATAGAGCTTATTTACGTAATCCTGCCAGTCATCCCAATCCTCTTCACGGATATCTCCCTCTTCCGTAAATAGAAGATCAATATCCAATCCAATACCAAGTTTACCAATCCGGAGCTCTGGCGTTAGTCGCAGCCGCATATAGGTTTGATCTCCTATGAGTACGGTTCCCACTCCGCCGCCAAAGGCAACGGGGTTTGAAGTATCGGTTTCGCCATCAGCAAATGCCGCTGAGATGAGTATAAAAAGAAAACAAATAACCCATGACTTCTTCATGTCTTTCCTCCATACTTGTCTTATCTTATTTCTTCACTTCTTTCTCGTATCCTCAGAGTGCGGGTGATTGTCAAGTAAAATCGGTGAAGGGGCGGTAGAAATGTCGCGTGAATGGCGGAATTTAAGCATGTAAAAACGTTATAACAGGCGTGTAGAACTCTATGACTCAGTATATTTCTGCAAATAGTGGATAAATTACGTCGAAGAAAGAATCATCAAAAAACCCAAAGTTCTTTGACTCCCATAACTCATAACGTCTCACTTCATGCTAATATTCTAATCTCCACCATGCTCAGTGAAGACAGGATTTGTAAAAGCCTGGCAGCCTTTTTTAGTAATCAGGCTCAGGCGGATATAGCCGTGGGCAGGTAGAGCAATATTTACGGGGCAAGCGAGAGGAAAGCGGAATTCACTGCCGGTATCCAGATCGCCGCGATGGCAATAGATGGTCATAATTTCTCCGAACTGGGCAGTAGTACGGGCGTCGTATTCTACAGTGCCGTGTTTGAGGGGGCAGGTATCGCCAATTTGCCATATTTTATCCAGTTGGGTGATATTAAAAGAAAGGAATGGTCCGTCAGATACAATCATGCGTCCGGCTTTAAGAGCTGGCAATGGTTCGTTTTGGGGTGCCATAAAGATAGTGATCCATTTGCCAAATATTTGTTTTGAATTTGAGAATAAGAACGTGAAAGGGTATTTTATCTGTCGCATGATATTAAAATTTCCATGGGCATCATTTCCTGCCAGGATAAATAGTTTTTCGCCCTGGAGCAGATATTTTTTCCAGATATTAATACTTTTCTCAATTTGGATGGGGTCAGAGCTATTGATCAATTGCAGAAGGTTGATATTTGCATTTTGATAATCTTTGAGTTGCCAGTTACCGCGATTGAGAGTTATTTTTTGAGCAAGGGTTACTTTATCCAGAGGGTGGGCGGCGATAAAGAGATTGTCTTCAGTATGCAATTTCGGAATATCTTTAAGCAGGTTTTGAGGTTTATTTTTGCCCCATACTTCGGCAGAATCACCGTGACCTGCGATAAACAGGGGATGATTAAGAACCAGGAGGTGGACATTTTTGTTTTTATGATTGCCGATGGAGACTTCTTCACCGGGGATAATGCGGCAGGAGGTGGAATCTAATTGCCGGCATTCGTCGGTCATCATCTTCCATTTTGGCAGATTGGGGTCATTTTTTGTGTAATCATCTAATCTGTCATCCAGATCATAGGAATGGTCTGTAACAAAGAACCAGGATAGCCCCTGGGCGATAGCCATCGTCCGCGTGGATTTGATATCTGCGCCAAATTCAACCTGGTCACTCGTGAAATTGCTGTGATAGTGGGGGTCTCCGGCGAACCAGCCGGGAGGAATATTATAGGCTTTGGAAGCAAGCCAGGTGCGGAACGGGCGGCTTGAGAGCCCTTTATAATTATCGTTAATCACACTGATATTCTTGTTGCGGCACTTAAACTGAAATTTCACAAGGGAGGATATCTCATTATCGGGTTCAAATTGAGAGATATCGATTTGATAGATGCGAGAAAACCAGGGGGAATCAATATTTTCATTAATATCCAGATTTTGCTTCAGGTCTGGCAGATTTTTCTGGGAGATAGTGATGGAAATGCGATGCAGTGTGATGGGATAGAGGTGCGCATCTTTGATAATAATCAGCAGTGGCAATTTCCGTGATCTTGATTGATCGAGAGTGTGTGGCAGGTCTGCAATAATTTCCGGTTGTCTGCGGAAGTAAAGGGGATACAGCCAGGGCAGATGATAATGGATTTCTGCATAACCCAGAACCAGGAGTGGAAAAAGGTCAATCCGGTTAAATAAATCCATATACAAAAACGACCTTCAAAGAGAAGGTCATAATTTATGAGGGTCTCTTATTTTTTACGGCAGCCAGGCATTGTCAAACAGGGATTTGGAGATTTTATCATCACCCAGAGCCCAGGGACCACGCGGCAGATAGTAAATTACACTTGCACCGGTTGTACCGAAATTTTCGTTAGTAACTGCTACCACCGTGGAATCTGTGAGAGAATAATCAAACACGAGATCGCCATCAGTAGTTTTATATTCATCTTCGGGGATATTAAGCATGGAAACATCGAAGGCGTAATAGCCATTATCGGGATCATTATAAAATTCTACATTTTTTTGTGCGATAAGCTGAACATTATAGATGGCTTCCGCCATTTTGGCATGATTCTGTCTGTTTACGGATAGAGGGACAATAATAGTGAAGGCGATGCCCACTACCATGATAATCATTATCAGCTCAACCAGTGAAAATTTCTTTTCAACACTGATTTCATTCATCTCAGCCATGTTACCTCCGAGGCTTTTTCTATATCGGTATTAAAATGAATAAATGCCTTCATAATGTCAATAAATTTCTAATTTAATAAAAGGAATACCGCAGAAAACGGTACTATTTCTCCGGTTCAGGGTATCACACTCGGGAAAATGCGGGATGTAATCGAGTATGAGACCTGGGGAATTTTTTGAGTAAGAAAGACAAATCCAATCTTGTTTATACTTTGCAGAAATCATTATTATCAGAGAAAAGTGATCAGGACAAAAACCACTCTGTGCCCTCAGGGGTATCTTTAAGTGAGATATTATGTTTTGCCAGATCATTGCGGATGCGGTCTGCCCAATGCCAGTTTTTTTCCTCTTTAAATTCTTTTCTGTACTGGAGAAGAATTTCAATCAGGGCGGCAGTTTTTCCGGTGATATCCTGCTGAGATTGTATTTTTTCCTCGAGATTATGGAAAAAGCCCAGAACATCCCCGAGCTCTACCATAAGTTTTGCGTAGAGCTGTCTTTCGCTGAGTGGCAATTGCTTGTTTCGGGCATTTTTGGCAGCTTCAAAGATTATAGCAAGGGCACGGGCAGTATTAAAATCATCATCCATAACCTCAATGAATTGTTTTTTTAGCTCGATCTGTCCCGACTGGTAATCCGCAAATTCTTTAATTGAAAGGTATTCTATATCTTTAAGAGTATTATAGAGGTTATTAATGGCTGTCTGGCTTTGGATAATGATATCTTCATTGAAATCTATGGGGCTTCTGTAATGCTTTGAGAGAAAGAAATATCGCACTGCTTCTGCGGGATACTTTTTAAGGATATCGCGAGCAAGGAAGAAATTGCCGGCACTTTTAGACATTTTTTCGCCTTCTATATTCAAGAAGCCATTGTGCAGCCAGTAATTAACTGCCGGATGGTCCTGAAGCACGTCTGACTGGGCAATTTCGTTTTCGTGATGAGGAAAAACCAGATCATTGCCGCCGCCATGGATATCAAAAGTGTCTCCCAGCAGGTCATGGCTCATTACTACGCATTCAGTATGCCACCCGGGACGCCCCAATCCCCATGGGCTTTCCCAGGCGGGTTCTCCGGATTTTGCTTTTTTCCAAAGCGTGAAATCAAAGGGAGAAAGTTTTTGCTCATTCTCTTCAATGCGTGCGCCCACCTTGAGATCCTTTAATCTACGTCCGCTCAGTTTACCATAATTCTTGTATTTTTCTACTGCAAAATAGACGTCTCCCTGGGATTCATAGGCAAAGCCTTTATCGACAAGGGTTTTTATCAATGCTATCATCTTATCAATATACTGGGTGGCACGGGGCTGATGATCAGGCAGCATAATATCCAGCTTCTCAAGGTCTTC
The DNA here is from genome assembly GCA_964604155.1 of uncultured Candidatus Cloacimonadota bacterium. Taxonomy (GTDB): domain Bacteria; phylum Cloacimonadota; class Cloacimonadia; order Cloacimonadales; family TCS61; genus Stygibacter. The sequence continues at coordinate 14,498 of CAZRXY010000097.1, forward strand.
AAAAAAAGCCCGGATGTATTTCTGTGTGACTTCATTTGTTTGGATGCCTTCTTCTATGGATTGAGCTATGATCTTATCGTCAATATCGGTGATATTTTGAACGTAGGTGACTTCATAGCCGCGATAGACGAAGTATCTGCGGATCATATCAAAAACCAGAAGGTTACGAGCATTGCCGATATGGAAATAGTTATATACGGTGGGTCCGCAATCATACATTTTCACTTTACCCGGTTCTACGGGCTTAAATTCCTCTTTTTGGCGAGACATTGTATTGTAGATTTTCATACCCACTCCTTCTATATTTATTTTAGTATTCAAATTGTAAAATCAAAATTTGAGGTCAAGAATAAAATAGTGCTAAGAGCAAGTGGAGTGATGCACGTATCACGATCTCATCTTTTTCAGGCATCCCCCTGTTTTTTGAATTTATCGTAATTCTAATTAACCGGGAAATAAAGTATTAGGTTTTATTATCCCTGGTCAACCATCCCGGAGAGCTAACGCACATCCGGGAGGTCTCAATTGGGAGGTTATCAACCATCTAAGTTACCTTACGAATGGTCGAAAGACCTTCGCAATGGTGACGACTAATTGTTTACTTGATCATTATTTCCACTTTTCGAATTAATTTCGGGGGTATGCCAGTCATCTTTTTTACTTGACTTAATTTTATATCGTGATATGATTGCGGATATAAAGTATAAAGGTGAGCAGCATGCATAATTTTTTTCAGGTTTCAGCAGTGACCAAAAGAGTGAAGGATTATCTGTCACCGGCTCTTTCAGCCGAATTCTGGGTGCGAGGCGAACTATATAACGTATCAAACCGCGGTGGGCATTTTTATGGGTCATTGATAGAAACAAATAAGGCTGGCAGTACGATCGCCAAAATCGAGATCAGGTTATGGAGCGGTCAATATCACAAGATCAGCCGGAAATTCCAGCAGAATAATATGCAATTTAAAATGACCGGCGGTATGGAATATGGCTTTTTATGTACGCTCACCTATCACAATGTTTACGGATTGGCTCTGGAAATCCGTGATGCGGACCCGCAATTTAATCTGGGTGAAATGGAACGGCGGCGTCTGGAGATTCTTCAAAAGCTCAAGGAAGAAAACCGGTTTGAGCAGAACAAGAAGAAGCGACTGGTATTTATTCCCCAAAAGATTGGTTTGATCACCAGTGGTTCCAGTGCAGCTTACAGCGATTTCATGAAGACTCTCAATACCTCTGCCTGGGGATTTATTATCTATCTGGCTGATGCCAGAATGCAGGGGGATGCTACTGAAGAATCCGTGCTCAGAGCACTTAAGATTCTGTCAAAGCTCGATCTTGATCTGGTGGTGATCACGCGGGGCGGCGGCAGCAAATCTGATCTATACAGCCTCGATAACCTGAAAATAGCAATAGCCATAAGCGATTATCATATTCCGGTCTGGACAGGGATCGGGCATGAAACGGATACTTCCGTGCTCGATCATGTGGCTCACACCAGCTTTAAAACGCCTACCGCAATTGCTGAGCACCTGGTTGCCAGATATGATAACCTGAAAATTAGTCTTGATAATTACCGCGACAGGATTTATTATCACTGGCAGAAAGAAATTGATAAGAATCATAAGGCACTATTGCAGGCTGATAATCTTTTAAAATCTGCACCCCGATATTTTTTGCAGCAGCTTAAGGCAAAGCTTAATATGAGTGGTGGAAAATTGCAGGACGGCACACTTAAAAGGCTGAATGCCTGGCAATATCTTATAAATAGCTGCGGGCACAAACTTAGCACTGCTCCGGAAGCAAGGGTGAAAAACTATTTGATGAAGCTCCAATTTCAGGTTAGTTCATTTCAGCTATTCAAATACATTGGCTTGATAAATGAAAAAAGCAGGATTCTAAAAGATTATCAACGCCTTCTAAAAGCAAATGATCCGCTTAACAACCTGAAAAAGGGCTATTCCATCGTCTATAATAAAGATAAAGAGATGATCCGCTCTATAACAGGTATTACCAAAGACAGCGAGATCACTACGAGGTTTTTTGATGGTGAGATCACCAGTAAAGTAGAAATTATCAAGGAGAATAAAAAATGACCCAGAACACCAATTATGAAGAGAAATTTAAGGAATTGCAGGAAATTATAGACAAGCTTGACCGCCAGGAAACACCTATTGATGAACTTGCTGATAAAGTAAAACGCGGCACAGCTTTGATAAAAGAACTTAATAGAAAGCTGAAAGCGGTAGAAAAAGATGTACGCGATGCCTTTAAAGAACTGGAAGATATGGATACCGATAAGGCAGAAGAGGAATAATTTTCAGCTAGGGCATATCTTTGCCGAAAATGGTCTCGATGTCCACTTTCGGATATATAAATGCCCGAGCCGGGCTTTAGTGCAGGCTCCTATCATGCCGTAAAAAAGTAAGTTAGAATTTTTTTTAAAATTTGGCACGATAATTGCATTATGAATTTTATAAAAAATGTATTAATTTTACAGGAGTGAAAATGAAACAGAGTTTTATTAAGTTTTTGATTATTACCTTAGTGGTAATCGTGTTTTCTGCCTGCAGTAATGATAGCAAGACAAAAAACGCTCAAGGCATAGCAGACGTGGTAGCAGATCCGGATTTCATGTTTAATACATCAATTAGCGTGAATCTGATCTTGAATTCGGTAAATAATGGTAATCCAGCGCCTAATGCCGGTTTTGAAATCTATAATGCCTTTCCAAAAGACGGAGGAGCCCGTGTCCTGCAGGCAAAAACAGATGAAAACGGCTTTTTTGAATTTAATCTTCCCATTGCTTCCTGCAAAAACAGCCTCATTCTCTATAATGAGAATAAAGATTTCTATGAATTAGAGATCATTAGAATTGATGATCTTTCCGGCAGTATAGAGGCAACCTTTAATACTCCTTTCAATTCCGGCGAAAGGTCTGCCCCCACTTGGGCTTTTAATTCTTCACCTTACTATGCCACGGTATATGCAGATGTTTATGATTATGAAGCGGGATACTATTCTGATGACGTCAATGATATGTTTGGTTGCTTTATCGGCAATACCTGCGTAGGCGTAGCAGGTGGTTCATTCCCGGGTGCTGAACTGATGACAAATGGACGCGTGAGATTTACCAATACCGTATATTTCCCCAATACATCTCATCATAATGTAAATTTCCGTTTTTATGATGCTTCGCTTGATGCAGTATTTGCCTTTGATTACTGGTATTATATCCATGACCAGGATGTTTATGGCGATCCTGTCAACCCGGACACTTTCTATTACAGTAGTGAAATGCCTATGCCAGACCCTTATATCTTGAGTGCTTCTTTTCCCGCAGTAGGGCAATTTGGCACAATTGCCTTCGAGGACAAGTGGCCCCAGCAGGGCGATTATGATATCAATGATTTTGTGCTCTACGGCAATTTTAATATATATTTAACAGATATGGTCAACTGGTCTGGATATTATGAGATAGATTTCAAGCTTGCTGCTCTTGGAGCAGCCTATACCATTGGCTTTGGTATCCAGTTCCCTGAGAACCTTAATCTATCAAATGTGGCTTCTACTACGGGAACCGCCTATCTTGAGGATGATAATCACACTCTTATCTTCTGCGATAATGCCCGTGATATTTTACCAGGCAGCGGATTTATAAATACAGACCCCGCCTTGCCTTACATCGAGCCTGTGCTTCATACCGTTACGGTGGATTTTGAAGATACCTGGGGTAGAATGGTAATGTTACCCTGGATGGAAGTACCCTATAATGTCTTTATTTTTATCAACGGTGACCGCTCGCACGAAATTCATCCTGCTGATTATCCGCCAACTGAACTGGTTAATGAAGATAATTTTGGTGAGATGGATGACACCAGTGATCTTGATGACTGGCGGTACTACCGTACTGTAAATAATCTACCATGGTGCTTTATGCTCCCTATCGAGCTGCCTTATCCCAAAGAACGCTGCTCTATTCTGGATGCTTATCCCTTCTTTGATGACTGGGTAGCTTCGCCCTGGGATTATGAAGACTGGTATCTCGATGAGCCCGGACACAGAGATTATGATTACATTTATTTACCCCCGGGAGATTGATAAGATTTTGCAGTAAAGTTGGGAAGTTTTGAGTGAGTAAAGACAGGTAACTCAGGACTTTGTAAAAAAAATTACCCCGAGCTTTGAGCTCGGGTTTTTTTATTAAAAAGCCTTAGCGGGTGGGGTAGAGATTGCCGATTTAGTAGATTAATCTTACACTTTCTGCCTTCATGTCTCCGACCGTTTTCCATCATCATAAATTTTTTCCAGATATCTGCAAAGACCGGAGGCAAGAACCTGGTTGACATCTGGTTTTTGGACGGTAAAATGCCACTCGCCTTCCAGATGCCTGTAATATCCCTGAGATAATTTGATAACATTTGTGCCAAAGTGATTTGCCTGAAATTCAAGGAGATGGATTGCATCTTTCTCTCTCACCAGATCGAGAGACAGATAGGGTAGTTCAAATTTTCGGGTAATAATCTCGGCATGATTGAGGATTGCATCAATGTCGCCGGTATCAAAATCAAAGAGCTTACTGCCGCTGGCGCGAAAATCATTTTTTTTCACATGTCTTTTGGTGATATAATAATGCCCGGCAATATATAAAACTCTGAAATCGTGCTCTAAAGACGGAATAAATTCCTGGAGCACATAATTTGTGGATTTTCTGATATATTCTTTGTATCTGAAATAATCATCAAGAGGTTCAAATTCCTGCCAGCCTTTTAATTTTTTCTTTAATCTGAAGTGTTTTCGCCGCACAAGATCAATCCGCTGACTGAAAGTGAATTCGCTCTGTAAAGAGCGCAGTTGGTTGTGCAGTTCATTTTCGTTTTTTATCAGAAATACACCTCTGCCGTTAGAGCCATTCAGGGTTTTGAGCACGACAGGATAAGAAATCCGGTAAGAATCTATCTCAGATTCATCAGCCAGGTAAAGAAAATTTAGATCATTAATCTGCAGCTTCTTTTTCAGGAGTTCCTGGAAACCCTTATCTTCGTGACATAGTAATAATTCATAAGGCGGGATCAGGATATTTCCCTGCATTTTAAGAAAATATATAACATCCTTGAGATATATTCGATATTCATCTTTCTGGCTGAAGGTATAAAAAACATAGCTGTTTTCAATCCTGATCTTTCCATTTGCCACCTGGTGATACTCGCAGATTTCTGTTGCCCAGCCCGCTTGCTTTAATTCTTGCTCAAAAATTTTTACATCCAAAGAGAACCAGGGTTTGCGAAACTGCCCCAGAAAATTGTCTTTTCCTGTAATTATATAAAGTTTCTTCTTCATTTTTCCTCTTTAAATTCAGATAAATTAAAGGCATGACGAATTAGATTGGCAGCCTTTATTCCAGAGGTGCCATCAAGATTACTATACATGATTTCATTTGCTTTCTGTCTTTCAGATTTTTTAAGATCTGGATTTTGGGAATACATATCAATAGCCGGTATTAATTGATCAAAAGTATTGATCCTGAGACTGAAGCTGTCAATTATCTGCATAGTCCCGGGCGCAAGGCGTGGAGCTTTTTCTATGAAAAATGTGATGATGGGTTTATCTAAAGCACAGCATTCGCCCAGTATTGACGATGTATCTCCAATGCAGATATCTGCCAGCATGATATATGGAGTGGTATCAAAGGTTTCAATGAGATGCACGCCTTTGGTATTTCTAAGTTTCTGGCGATATTTTTCTGCCACCCAGGGGTGCAGGCTCACCAGGACGTTGTAAGCGGCAGATAATTCCCCGATTCTTTTATACCATCTTTCAAGAGCAGACATTTTGGAAGCTTCCCAGGTAGCAGTAAATAATAAAGTAATTTTATTATGAGAAATTTTCAGATTCTTTTTAAGATCATCCAGGTGTATTGCATCGATCTCGCCATTAAAGGCTTTATCCAGTTTAGGATAGCCAATGCCGATGCCGCAATCTATGCCAGCATCTCGGGCAATTTCTGCTTCTTTCTCGCTGGTGAAAAAAAACAGATCAAATAACTGATAATTATCTTTGTGAGAAAAGGCTTTAAAGTGGTAGGGTCCATGCCTCATACCAATCTTAATGATATTTTTTGCAGGGAATTTGTGAGCAGCGAGTCGACACATTAGTACGGCATAAGGGAAGGCGGGTAGAATCTGAGATTTTATCTTCAATAAGGCTAATTCCTTTTGCACCTTTCTGTTTCCGGCAATTAATCTTAATTCCGGCAGATAATGCAGCACAGGTTCCATAATGTAATAATCCAGCACATCCCCGCAATATGCTGCATTGTAGTTATTTAATTTCAGCCGGGAGGCTATCTGCCAGACCAGGCTGTAGGGATACTTAAAAATGTATTGGCTTAAAACCATATTGGCACTCGTATCATTATCATAAGGGCGTGAAAACGCGGAAAAATTCCGCATCACCGACAATTTTGTATGATCTGGCAGAAGGAGTGATGAAAGCAGATTGCCCGCGATAGATTGTCAGATGGTGAGTCTCGGATGTTGTTATCTTAAGCTTTCCTTTGATAGCGAGGATTATTTCCGGTGATGAGATATTTATCTTAACCGGGTGTTTTAATTTGAAGTGGGAAACTTGAAATTCACGGGCTGGTGTGATATATCTGTTTTCAATATCAATTATTGCTGGTTTTATATATTGCGGCTCTTCTGGGGAGAGACGGGCAATTTTCATAAGTTCCAGTACATCAATATGTTTAGAGGTAAGGGCACATCTCAGGACATTATCAGAATTTGCCATAACTTCTAATCCAGAACCCATGAGATATGCGTGCATAATTCCTGCATCCATATATATAGCTTCATAGGGCTGCAATTGAATTGTATTGAGCAGTATGGGAGCAAAGATACCTATATCGGCAGAAAAAAAATAATCCAGGCGGCAAATCCATTCTACCGCTAGAGCCGCTGGATGCTGGCAGCCCCGACGCAGGCAGGCAGCGCGAAGCACCAGGCTGCGAACCTTTTCCCGCTGTCTTTTTCTGAGGCTGAGTATCCACTCCATAAATCTACGGATATTGGCTTCCGATAGGTCATTTATTAGTGATTGGAATTCCTCGATTTTTTCATTAAGTCTTAAGTAACAGACGATGTCACCTATCTCAAAAAAAGGACGGATGCCGGAGAGGGCATGAAAGTGAGTGAGTGCGATGAGCATTTCCGGTTTATGGTTTTCATCCTTGTAAGAGCGGATTTTTGCCTCAAGCGGTATTAGTCTTTCTTCTTCGATATCAAATCCCCGCTTCGCCTGTATGCGGTCTGGATGAACCTGAATCGACAGGGGACGGGCAGCGGAAAGTACTTTGAAAAGAAAAGGCAATTCGCCATATTCGCTATGGATTTTTTTGCCTAAAGCAATAGATGGTGAATTGGCAATAAAGCTATTCAGAGGCACTGGCTTGTCATCAATGATTAGAAAAGATGGCGCCTTTGCGTGAGCACCCATCCATAATTCGGCTTGCGGAGAATTCTCAGGATTCGGTTTGCCGGTTAACTGTGGGATGAAATCCCTGCTGCCCCAACCGTATTCCATAATCTGATTTTCCATCAGAAAGGCTGACAGAGTTGCTTCTGTTACTTTATGTTCCATGGTGAGCCTGTGTGAAGTTGTTTTGGCAGGATGTCAAGAGGAATCGCAAATTGGTGATGGGTAACAGGGGATGGGTGAATTGCCCCGGGCTTCTAACTCAGGGTTTTTGTGTTCCCTTCCTTCAGCGGGATTTATCCCCCCGCATTTTAGTCTGTCGTGTGATTTGTCGATATATCTAAGCAGAATTTTCTGGCATCCCACTGTTTTTATAATTTTTGGTATCGTTAAATCATTCATATTATGTGAGATAAAGATTGTTGTCAAGGTCAACCATTGCGAAGGCCTGGCGCTCTTTCGCAAGGTTTTGGATGAGGGTCCTTCCTCAATCTAAGTTACCTTTCGAATGGTCTTTAGACCTTCACAATGGTAACGACCAATAACTTCATAAGTTCAATATTCCAAACTAACAAATAAATTTCGGAGGTATGCCAGTAAGCAGAGTTTTAGATTGACATTATTTCGTAGTGGAAAATAAAAAAATACAGGAGGAAATTAATGCAGGAAGATATATTCAATGTGATAGATGAAGCTGATGACGTGAAAAAGCAGATAGATTTTCTTCGTCGCGAAATTGAGCATCATAACCGTCTTTATTATGAGAAGGCAGATCCAGAGATCACAGATTATGAATATGACCAGATGGTAAAAGAGTTGGAGCATCTGGAGAATGAATATCCGCAATACCGCACCATATTATCACCCACTGCAAAGGTGAGCAGTGATCTAGCGGACGGGCAGAATATCATTATCCATAAAAAGCGAATGTACAGTCTTGATAATGCTTATTCATTAGAAGAGATAAAGCAATTTACAGAAAAATCCACCCGGGCTTTGGGTAAATTTCCACAGGTAGTTCTGGAGCATAAACTTGATGGCTTCAGCATTAACTTGTATTATGAAGAAGGGGCATTACAATATGCCACTACCCGTGGTGATGGCTATGAGGGAGAAGATGTAACTGCAAACGTGCTTGCGATATCTGATATTCCGCAGAAGATAGAATTTAAAGGTAAAATTGAGTGCAGAGGAGAAATATATCTACCCAAAGATGAATTTGAGAGGATAAATAAGGCACGGGCAGAAAGGGGAGAAAGACTTTTTGCCAATCCCCGTAATGCCGCAGCAGGAACTATCAAGCTAAAAGATAGCAGTATAGTCAAAGAACGCAGGCTGAAGTGCTGCCTCTATGCAGTAGGACTATTTGAAGAACCAAAAGTGGCAAGTCAGGAAAAATTATTGCAATTTTTTCGGGAACAGGGTTTTCCTGTTAGTGAGTATGCGCAAAAAGCGGATTCTTATGAAGAGATCGCTTCCTATTGCAGGCGATGGGAAACAAAACGGGCAGATTTACCTTTTGAAATTGATGGCATAGTAATCAAAATAAATGATTTTTTCTTGCAGGAAGAACTGGGTTATACCAGCAAGAGTCCCAGATGGGCAATTGCATATAAATTTAAAGCTGAGGAGAAGACGACCATACTGAAAGATGTAGAATTTCAGGTGGGTAGAACCGGAGCAATCACTCCAAGAGCAGTGTTGAAACCCGTTCATCTGGCTGGCACTACTGTTACGCATGCTACTTTGCACAATGCAGACGAGATAAAGAGGCTTGATCTTCACCTGGGTGACACTGTGAGAGTGATAAAATCCGGCGAGATTATTCCCAAGGTTACTGGTGTGGATATTTCACAAAGAACAGAAAATTCTATAAGAGTAAAATTTCCCGATCATTGTCCAGCCTGCGGAACAGAGCTGCACAAAGAGCCGGAAGGCAGTATATATTATTGCAATAATATAGATTGTCCCGCCCAGGTACACCGCAGACTCACTCATTTTGCCAGCCGCGAGGCTGTCGATATTGAAGGATTGGGTGAAAGTTTGATCCAGCAATTGATTGATGCAAATTTGATCAGCCGGATAGAAGATATCTATAATCTGGATTATTCGGAAGTTGCAAAACTCGAGCGGCAGGCAGAGAAATCGGTAGAAAATCTAAAACGAGCAATCGATAATTCGCGACGGCAGAAATTTTATAAGATACTATTCGGATTGGGTATAAGATATGTGGGAAACAGAACGGCAAGATTATTGGCAGAACATTTTGGTGATATAGATAATCTATCCGTTGCCGGTATAGAAAACCTGACCGAAATTGAGGAGATTGGAGAAAAGATTGCTCAGTCTGTTGTGGATTTTTTTACTAACCCTATGAACCTTGAGATGATATCTAACCTGAAAAAGGCTGGGGTAAATCTGGAAGCCGAGAAAATGGCAACCGAAAGGAGTCTGGCGGGAAAGACTTTTGTGGTGACCGGAAGTCTTGCCGGATATGGTAGAGAAGAAATTAAGGAAAAAATTGAATTTGAAGGTGGCAGGGTGCTATCTGCCGTGAGCAGTAAGCTTGATTATCTTCTGGTGGGCTCAAAGCCGGGCTCAAAGCTGGCTAAGGCAGAAAAGCTGGGTACGGTGAAGATTATCAGTGAAAAAGATTTTGAGGAAATGATAAGCTAAATGAAAATTCTGGAACGCTATATTCTTAAGGAAAACTTCAAGCCATTTATCACGTCTCTGGCTGTAGTGACCTTTGTGATGCTTTTAGATAGACTGCTCGATCTCTTAAAAGTCATCATAGATAAGAAGCTGGATTTTTTTACAGTTGTGGAGATTTTTGGTCTTAGTCTGCCATTCATGCTGGCATTGACCATTCCAATGGCAGTGCTGCTGGCTACTATTATGTCATTTGGCAGGCTATCTACTGATAATGAATTAATAGCCTTTAAATCCTGTGGCATAAACATCTTTAATCTTATGAAACCTACGATAATTGCAGCAATTCTGCTGTCTTTATTCATGCTCTACTTTAATGACTATATTTTGCCGGACAGTAACCATATCCTAAAAAACAAGATGATCCAAGTGAATTATCGGCGACCGGCAACTGCGATCAGATCAGGAGTGTTTAATCAATTTTCTAATCTAACAATCTACGTTCGGGAACGGATAGATACAGAGCTTCACGGCATCATAATCTATAATCGTGAAACCGCCCAGTTCCCGGCAACAATAAATGCAGCTTACGGCACAATAGAGCTCTCTGATGGCGGCAACAGTATGACAGCGACTCTCTATAACGGACAGGCTCATGAGCGTGATGAGAAGGACAAGAACATTTATAATATCCGCAGTTTTAAGCGTTTGGTGCTGAATATGCCGGATTTGGGTTATAGAATGAAAGATGTGGATTCGGATTACAGGGGAGACCGCGAATTGAACGTGGAGGCTATGAAGGGCATTATAGCCGATCATAAAGAAAAGCTGGTTGACGCAAAAACGGATTTAGACAGTCTAAGATATGAAATTGCAAGATATGCAGAAACTCAGGGTGAGAATCCGGAAACAGATAAAAGAATATCGCAGATGCGAAATTCTGAACGGATAAAAAATGATAAATTGGAAAATTATCAGAAGAAGATCAGGATATATGAAGTAGAAATCCATAAAAAGTATGCTCTGGCATTCGCCTGCCTGGTTTTTGTTCTGATAGGAGCACCCGTGGGCATGATGACCAGATCAAATGGCATTGGCATGGCATTCACTGTATCATCCGTGGTATTTATGATCTATTATGGTGCCCTCACGGGTGGTGAGGAACTGGCGGATAAGGGGATCATTGCTCCCTGGCTTTCCATGTGGATATCAAATATTGTCCTTAGTATTGTAGGCATTTATCTGATAATTATCTCTATCAGAGAAATGAAAATCTATGACTTGAACCTCATTGTGAAAAAAATCCAGCAAAAATTTAAGAGGAAATAAAAAATGCGTCTGCTCGATAGATACCTGACTCGCGAATATCTAAGGTTTTATTTCATGATCCTTATCTCATTTACTGTGATTTTTCTGGTAGTAGATTTTTTTGATAATTTGCCGAGACTCCTGCGAAGAGGAGCAGGCTGGGACCAGATGGCAATGTATTTTGCCTTCAGATTGCCATATCTGATGATACTCACTTCCCCTGTGGTTGTCTTGCTTTCAGGGCTTTTTTTAATGGATAGCCTCAGTAAACACAGCGAATCAATTGCAATCCGCTCCGCGGGGATATCTATAGTGAGAATGGTGCAGCCGCTTTTTTATGTTGGGGCGATTATTGCTTTGGGGATACTATTGATGGGAGAATTTGTGCTCCCCTGGGCGGAAGCCAAACGGGATTACGTTTACACTGTATTGATCCGCAACCAGAAGATAGAAGACAAAAAAATGCTGTCTCATATTCACTACCAGGGCACTGATGATAATCTATACTATATAGGTTTTTTTGACGGATATCGAAATCAGCTTAAAACAATAGATATCACAAATTTTGATCCGGATACGGGTGAAGTGCATTCAAAGATCACTTCAGACCGGGCTGTCTGGCGAGATAACAACTGGGTATTTGAAAATTGTTATATTAGAACTTTTATTAACGGAATGCCGGATTCCACTAAGTATCATCCATATACCGTTCTTGATTTTGTAGATGTGACGCCGCAGGATTTTATAAAAAGTTCAAAATCTCCGATGTCTATGAATTTTTTCGAATTAAAGGAATACATATCCCGCCTGGATAAAATTGGGGAAAAATTTCATAAAGAGCTTACAGAACTTTATAATAAGGTTTCATTTCCCATATCCAATATCGTGATCTTATTATTCTGTATCCCGCTGGCAAGTGCCTCGGTACGCAGCCGGGGAAGAGGTCTGATCTTTGGAATAGGACTTCTGGTGTGCTTTTTGTATTTATCGGTATTACGCCTGGGACAAAGCCTGGGGCACAGCGGAGTGGTGTCTCCCCTGGCATCAGCCTGGGTTCCTCACGCTGTTTTCCTGGTTCTCGGCTTATATTTTCTGATCAAAGCAGAAATATAATACCAGCACTTCGATATTGTATCTCCCGAATTTACTTGAGCAGGACCATTCTTCGATAAATTTTCTTTCCCGGCGTCTGCAGCAAATAAAGATATACACCGCTGGGCAGATCCCTGGCATCATAGCTTATCTCGTGCCTGCCAGCAGGTATGGTGGAATCAATCAGGATTTCCATCAATTGCCCCCGCAGGTTATAAATTTTAAGTTCCACCCGGCAGGTGTGTGGCAGAAAGAAAATAATACTGGTACTGGGATTAAAGGGATTAGGGTAGTTCGTAAGAAATGCAATGCCATTTAGTATATCATTCTCATCAGAGGATACCGGAGTATAGATAAATGACACTTCCACGATCTGCGATTCATCATCCGTATATACCGCAGAAACTCCCGCTGTATATTCTAAAAAGGGCTCAAGATCAGAGAAAAGCCAAGAGGTTTCGATGGTTTGATCAAAGATATCACCATTGAGATAGACATTGTATCCCTCCAGGATGCGGTGAAAGCGAGCAGGTGGTGGAGACCACGATAATAAGCCTATAGTGCTGTCTATAACAACATTTTGCGGAGGAAAAGGAATTTCTGCCGGAGGAGCTCCTATTGTGCCGTCGTCATTAAACCTCTGGGCAAAGATTCCATCATTTCCAGAACCCCAGGACAAGATAAAGCCGCCATCCGGCAGGAAACCGCTTTCTGTAAATCTCACATCAGCCAGATCAAGGTGCAGTTTCTGCGTTTGCATATTGGAAATAATAAGAGTTTCAGCCCAGACCTGATTGCCATCAGGGGCAAGACGCTCAGCCAGAATTTGTTCATCATTGAAATTTCCCCAGGGATAGAGAGTATAAACGCAGACGATGTCATCACCAAAAGGTCTGATACCCGTGATAGTGCCACCTGTAGTTTGAATAGGTGATATAGTAATGCCGGAATTTGTGTAGAGCAATTCTCCGGCGGTATTAATTTTTTGTCCTATGATCCCGGCATTGTTCTGACCGGCATCGGTTTCACGCCAATACACATAGATGCATTCTTCTTCAGGCTGATAGAGAGCTGAAGGATAATACATCTGGTTAGGAGCATGATCTGCAGCCAGAATGCCATTGCCGAATATTGCCGTGCCTTCAGAAGTGATATGCTGCACATAGGCACGGGCAGTGTTCTCAGAATTACGGTCATCGTGCCAGGCAATAATGGCACCACCTTCTCCATCAGAGGTCACAGATATAGTCTGCGTCCAGGCAGATATCCCATAGGCATTGCTGATAATGGCGGGATTATCCCACACTGCTTCTCCATCTGCATTATACTTTTGCATAAATATTGCACGATTCGGAGACCAGTAAGGTCCCGTATTAACGTAATATTTCAGCAGAAAATTACCATCACTGCCGTCATTTGTGGCTGGTACCAACTGGGGCCAGTTACTGGTATCGGGTTCATTGATCATGATTGGCGAATCCCAGGTGAACCCGCCTTCCGGTGTAATGCTAACCACTTTGATTGCAGCTTCGTCAGCCCAGGCAAAGATGCAATTATTATTTTGGGTAACTGTTACTACCGGTGCAGCATTAAAGCCACCCAGAGAAAGGTTAATGCCATCCTCACCCCAGATAAATTCACCAGCAGGTGATATTTTGTAGGCTATGATATCAAGCTGATCTCCATTGATCCTGATATCATTAATTGCCATGATGGCATTACCTTCCAGATCAATTGTCATATCCCAGTCCGTAAGCCAGCTCATCTGATCGTGGTCACTCACCAGTATCCCGTTTTGTTCCCAGACGATATCTCCCTCGATATCAAGGTATTGCAGTCTCATATTATAATTGCCGGTGCTGTTGCTCCACCAGCCTATATATGATGAACCATCAGGATTTTGAGCCGTTTTTGGAATAGTCTGATCGCCATTCAGTCCGGAAATCTGATTATTAGAACCGGCATCACTACTCCATTCAGCATAAGCAAAGGTAATAGAGAAAATTATAAAAACTAAAAGCACTGTTTTCATTTGTCCCCCTTTTTTTCCATTCAATACTCGAGATATTCCAAAGGATTAGCAGCTTTTCCATCTTTGCGGATTTCAAAATGCAAACAGGGCTCTTCTACAAATCCGGATTGTCCCGATTTTGCCAGAATGGTGCCTTTTTCTACTATGTCACCCAAAGACACCAGAAGATGATCATTATGGCTGTATATTGAGTAGTAGCCATTTTGATGATCGATTATGACCACTCTGCCGCTGCCACTGTTTCTGCCGGAAAATACTACAACACCATTATCTACGCATTTCACATCTGTGCCGATATCTACAGCGATATCGATCCCGTCATTATAAAGGGTTACCCGATCATTGCCCCCGGGATAACTGCCATAACTGCGGATTATTCTGCCTTGAACCGGCCAGATGAGCCGGTCTGATGAAAATTTATAGGAATATGCCGGTTTGTAGGGTATTTTTTTTTGCAATCTGCTAACCAAATCATTCATTTCTGCCTGGATTTTCTCCAATTCATTCTTACGTTCTAAAGCTATATTATATTCTTTATCAAGAGAGGTAACTTCCTGCTCAATAGTTATAAGCTCTTTCTGGTAAGTGCTTTTCTTTTTCTTGGAGATTATCTTGGTCCATTGCACGTCTTTAAAATACTTTTCGTCACTTTTTTCTTTCTTTTCCAGATTGGTTCTGCTGTTTTCCAGACTGGAGATATCTGTATTTATTAAAACCAGGTCTTTTCCTGCAGCTTCCAGGCTGGTGGCAAGCAGCCAGGCATCTGCATTAGGATAGATAAGAGTAGAATAATGGCTTGTGAGCAAGGCTCTGCTCAATTCAAGTGCGGAATTATATATCTGCTGAACAGTTTGCTTTCTGTTATCCAGATCGCGGGTCGTAGATATTAATCTTTCTCGCGTAGTGTCCCATTCTTTCTGAGCTTTGGTCTGGCTTCTTTCCAATTCGCTTATCCGCGCTTCCAATTGCTTCTTTTCTCTATCTAATTCTTGTTTTCTGGCTTCTTTTTCGGCTTTCTGCACACGTGTCTGAAGTATCAGGTTTTCCATTTCTCTTAGCTCATTTTCCAGTCTTTCCAGTTCCTGCTGCTTTTCTGCCAGCTCATCTCCGTAGATAAATACAAAGCTTATTAATAGATATATTATAATTATCTTAGCCATTTTTGCTACTTTATCACTATGAATTTCTTTTGCCGGCTAAAGCCCGGGCATTCCATTGAGAGCAGATAGATACCAGAGCAAACAAGCCTTCCTCTGTCATCATCTGCCTGCCAGTATATTTCATGCCAGCCGGCATTGTATAATTGAGAAGTTATCTTTCTAACCTTCTGACCTTTGATATTATAGATATTAAGCTTTACCTGTCCGGGTTCTGCCAATGCGAAACTGAATTTGACCGCTCGCCTTTGATCTTGGCTCAGATCAACAGGATTGGGAGCTACCGGATATAGTTGTGTAATTACAGGAACTTCTTCGTTTTCTACCCTTGCTTCCATTTCCCTGCTATTTACGGAAAGGGTTATTTCTTCAGATAATAACGGGCGTTTTGTCTTTAGCCTGGCTACCAGAGTACCTGCCGAAATCTCTTTGGCAGAGGCGATAGCAAGTCTATAATCTTCACGATCATTATCTGCCCATAGCACTTGCTGCAGATACATCTCTGCCGCTTGAATTATTGCGGGAATTTTTAAATTAAAACTAAATAGATCTCCCTGCGAATAAAGTGATATATAATCTTCTTCCTGGGTGATCAGGAGATTGGTAATTGGTGCTGAAGGATAATTATTTCTCTGTTGAACGGGAAATTCATCGATTACTTCTATGCAGTATTGCAGAATGAGTGAAGCATCATAGCTTTCAACCTGGAAATTACCATCCACATCTGCTGTAATAATACGCCACTCTTCCCAGGGCAGTGGCGCAGTTAAAGGCTCCAAACCCACACTGTATTGCAGCACAATAGCGGCATCATAAGCAGATACCCCATCATTCTTATCCACATTTCCATAATCCCATACTCGTGGATATATCACATGGATATCGCCAGACCTGCTGCCATTAATGCCAGGCTCAAATAGATAATCAGTGCCCAGATCAAGATCATAGATTTCTGAATCCAGCTCGAAGAATACATAGTAGTCCAGACTGATCTCGCTAAGATCAAAGCTGAGTGACAAAGGCTCATCCGGATTTCCCCTGGCAGTGAATTCAAATATCCGTTCTCCCTCAGGCGAAAATGGTTCACAAAACAAGGTTCTAAATCTCGAAGTCGGATAAGTCATATTCATGACAGATAAATACAATTGACAGCCATGCCCTTCCGGCTTTGCTGGTAAAGCAGGAAAGTCATATCTGGCGTCAAATCCGGAAGTGCTCGTACTCACGCTGCCCATCGAGATCTCAGAATTATCTCCAGTTTGGCTGAGCATTACATTCACTTCCCAATCCGCTATCGCTTGTGGCGGTGAATTGCCATTACTATAAGGACCTATAATGGCAGTTACCGCAAAGAAATCATCACCGAAATTATAAAGATAAAATGATTCACCAGGCTCTACCTGCTGCACTGCGGTATAGATGCCGTTCCTGTAAACATACACTTGACGCGATATGCTTCTAAGCAGCACCATCTGGTAGAATGTGTAATTCCAGTTAGAGTACTGGAACCGCAAGCCATTGACCATCAGTGGCGCAAGATGAGGATTCGGCAATAGATTCCAGCCTGGCTCCAGAAGCTTCTCAAAGTTGCCATTTAATATAGCAGCTTCGCCGCTATACTGGCAATCTTCATCAGATTCCAGCCAGTAACCTTTGCCAAAAAGTAAACTGTCCGTAGGAGTATATTGTGAATCCTGCCATTCATACATAGCGGCAAATTCGCCAAAAATATTTTCTACTGCCAGCTCCTCTTCCTGCCATACGCTGGCAATATTATGCCAGCCGGCAGGTAATATATAGCTGAATTCCGCCGGCACTACGCCAATTTTATATCCGGAAGTGGCTGTAAAATTATCCCCTGCTTCATTGGAATAATTTATCACAATATCAGCGTTGTGAATACTGATATTATCCGGGGCAATCCAGACAAGGCTGTCTGAAATATCTCCAAGGTCTTCTATTACCACAATTTCTTCGCTGCCGTTATTCAGGCTCAAAGAAGCTGAATAGATAAGCTGATGCAGTTGTAATTCCAGCAGCGTGGTGATCTGCTGCCCTGCCTGATAAATAGCATTTTCCTGAGCCGTAAATTCTATGGTGGGCTGCACATTTCCTACATAAAGCCACAATGAAGCACTACCCGTAGAATCTAATAAAACCTGGTCAAGGATATCGTCATTAAGATAGTATAATTCTTCACTATTTATATCTTCCAGATGAAAGGAAATATCTTGAGGACAATCTTCATCAAGGATCACTTCCAGAGCTTCACCTGCCGCAAAGTGTGATCTTATCTCGATTTGCCAGATTTTCCAGCTACTATTATGATCAAAGTAACCCTTCACTTCGCGTTCATACCAGCTATGATTCCAGTCCGGCTGAAATAGCCGGGTATACAGCTCTTCGTTCATATAAGAAGTGGTTGCAATATCAAAATATGGGTCATAAGAATCAGAGGCAAATTCATTATAAGAAATGCGAAGAGTATCAGATATTTCATTATTTTGGAATGTGATGCTGTATTCGCTCCTCACTTTGGCACTTACCTCCTGATCAAAATAAAATTCTTCTCCAGAGAAATTTTCTGCAGCTAGCTTATATCTATACCAACCTAAAAGCTCTACCTCTTCATCTGTATATTCAAAGTCTTCACCATTTATATTGCTGCTCACTAAGGTATTATTTGTCTGCCAGGAATCATGCAGAATATAAGCTCCACCAGGCATGGTGCGGCGATATACATTAAAGCCCCGGTTCCCCGATTGCTGCTCTGCCTCCCAGAATAGCTTGCAATAATCATCAATACCAATTGCGTATATTTCCCCAATTGCTGCCGGTGATGTAAATTCATAATGCGGCTGTGAATAACTCACATTTTCATTATAATCATAACTGGCGATCTGGATATAATAGCCCGTGTCTATCTCAAGCCCCCCAATTGTTATTTCATTGGCAAGTGAACTTGCTAATATGGAATTAGTGTCGCGGTCTAAGTAGGGTGAGCTGCCAGGATTAATCGGGTTTACATCATAATATATGCGATAACTGTAAAAATCAAAGCAGGGCTCCGGCAACCAGTTTACGCTAAATGAATTAAGCTCATGGTTATTGAACCAGATATTTTCTACCGCTGTAGTGGTAAGCCCGTCGTCAAGCTCTAGTACATCCGGCAAAATATTACCAAGATCAGTGACCCAGCGGCTATACCAGGCTCTGGCTAATTCATATCGCTGCTCGAATTCCCAGATGGCTGTCTGAGTATTATAACCATAAAAATAATAATAATTTTCTAAAGTCTGATAGTATTCATTAGGCAATTCATCCATCTCCATATGAAAGAAGGGATCATATACATCATAGGTGTTCCAGCCCTCTGTAGCAAAATCAAGAAAAGCACCGCCTACTCCCGGTAAATCCACGATAAAATTTACCATCAAAGTATCCTCTTCGCTATAAAAATTAAAGGGATAGATATTGTAATAAACTGAATAATAATCATTTATATAGCAATCTTGTTCATTACCATATTCACCCGCTTCGATCATGAGATAATCGCCCTGATTGATCAAATCATAATGCAGACTGGATAGGTCCCGGATAGGCAAACCAGGATTCGGGTGCACTGCAGATACCTGACAATTGGCATGATTAACGTGGCGATTCCAGTCATAACTGTGGATTTGAGCAGAAAATTCACGCCGGTACGATCCCCTGATAAAATCTGTTGCAGCCCGGCAGGCTACCACCAGGGGATGATCATCATTCCGGGTAGGATCACTGATAGATTTACCATTGTTATACGCACCCACCTCGGTCCATTCCACTTCGCGCCCCGCTCCGCTGATAAAAAGAAACATCGCATCCCATTCTATCAGGCAATCCAAAGCGATTGGCACCGTGATAAAATCATCATTCGGATGAGGTACAGAGATTATTACAGGATATTCTGCTTCGGGACTATATATATATAACCCCCAGCCATAGCCAAATGCACCCGATTCATCATCATATTCTTCCTGCGTGCCATTATCATCAAAATAATCATAATCAACGTTTTCCCTCAATATATAGAAATTTCTCCCACTTTCTGTATCTGTAAAATCCACTACTTCATACGGAAACCCAAAACTGTCTATCAAGACTTCTGCATCCAAAAGATTTCCACTCAGATAGGCAGCATAAAGAGAATCCCATTGCAATAATTCAATTTCATCGGGTATTCGGAACTCACCAAAACCATTAGTCTGTCTTTCCCAGGGAGAATAGATATTATAATCCGGACGCGCAATTCCTTCGGCAACGCGGCTTAACCAGTTATCATAAGTACATTCGAAAGCAGAACCATAAAGGAATTCTCTCAAACTGGCTGTTTCCACCGTTACACCTGATAATTCAGGTAATAAGATAGATAAAAGAAGCACAATAAATACAATTCTCATTATCAATTATTTCCCCTGATATCAATACTGTGCTCTGACTCCTGGATTGCTACCATTGCTTCCCGCAGGCAGTTATCCAGATTTTTCCCCGGCTTATATATAGCTCCACCAAACACTGTTTCAGGCTTTATCTGCTTATTGTTTTTAGAAATTTCCATCTGAGCAATTACATCTCGGAGCTTAGCAATTAGCCTTTGCATTCCCTGCTCAGTAGTTAGCGGTAATAATAACAGGAATTCATCAGTATCCCATCTGCCTATTCTATCCTGCCCCCTCAATGTGCTTCGCAGCTTGCTGCCCATTTTATTGAGCATATAATCTGCAAAATTTGTGCCCAGTTCATCACCCAAAGCCTTCAGATTGGTTTGTTTTATGAGCAAAATTCCAAATTCGGTCTTTTCTCGGCAAACTCTCAGTGTCTCATATTCAAGATATTCCCTGAGCACAATTCTGCTCGGTAATCCGGTCACCAAATCCGTCCTCGGCGGCTCTTTCAATTGATTAATTTCCTCTTCAGTATCTGGTCTAACCGGCGTGTGTGAAAGAGGAATAGCTCCATCATTATTCTGTGAAATGTTTCCCGAACCTGATTGATAAGCCTCAGCAAGCTCGATTATTCCGTTTTCGATCTCCGGCATAAAGATATTATTCTCTAAAAATTCGCGTCTAAATTTTCCCTTGCGGATTTTATCTATGATCTTTAACATCAATTCTTCGCGGTCCTTCTGCAGACTCTTAAAAAAGAAATAGACTATTAAATAAATAACCGCCGCCAGAATTACAAAGCCCAACAGGGCTCGAAAGATAAGATTGAGCGAAATCTGACGTATCATCTCATTATCAAAGCTCACTCGCAATACCACTGTATTTAAACCCGTTGAGCCTGTCAATCCTAAGGGCAGAAATACGCTGCCGTAGCTATTTAAAATCTGGCTTTCAGGACTGCTAAATTTTTGACTGAATAATTCTGCCTCATCTGCTTCCCAATCGCCGGAAAGTGCGTGATATAAGTTGTGCTGATTGAATATGAGATCAATATCGGCTATCAGCAGCACTGAGCCGGATAAATTCTCAAAAAATCCACCAAATATGTATTCTGTGAGTGAGCTGGAATACGAATCTTCCAGATATCGCCGGATATCCAGACCATAAATCATGATTTCATCTGTATCTGATGGCATATACCACGCTGCTTTATAAAGAGTATTGCTGTCTGTGAGCAATCCTACCCTGTCTATGAGCAATTGCTGACCCTCTCTTACCAGAAATTTTACTTTTTGATAACTAGGCATAATATCCTCAAGATATTTGCCCTTGAGAGAATGATCCAAACTATGGATCACCAGGCCATGACTATCACAGATCAAAAGATAATCAAGTCCATAATTGCGGGCAATGGCTGACATATCAGGATCAGAGCTTACTGAAAGTGGCAAAACCAACTTTCTTAAATCCTCAAATATTGCTTCTAATCTGCCTGCCGCCTTGTCTTCATTGCTTCTGAGAAGCAAATCATAATCTTCCCCTATCTGCATCACTCGATATAATGAATTGATCTTTATCTCATCTATCTGAGTCCGTAAATGAACTAAAGCCTTATAAAACACAAGGATTGTGGTGACTGATATTAATAGAAGCATCACCAGATGGAATGCCAGATTATGTTTCTTATTCAACTTTACCGCCTATTTTAGTATTAGAGTTTTTTGCGCTATCCGGCTGGAACCTGATTCTAATCTGAAAAAATAGATTCCACTCGATATCTCACGCTTATAATTCCAATTGTAGTGATTACTGCCGGATTCAAGGTGTAGCTCATCAAGCTTCTGCCCCCGCAGATTATAAATGCTCAATACTCCCTGCAGATTTCCACTCAATTCATAATTTAATTGCAGTCCCGAACGCGTCCCGCTGTAAAAAGGATTAGGATAAATACGCAAATCCACTTGCGATTCCACTATCTGCTCCTCATCTATGCTGTTTCCTTCAAATTCTGCTAAAATCGCCGCCATAAAAGTGCTCACATCTGCTTCCTGAAAATAATAAAGCGGAAATCCTAAAATAATACTGCTGCCGCTAAAATTTCTGCGAACTGCGCATGGCTCACCCGTATATTGACTCCCCGTTATTCCCGCATAGGCAAAAATATCTGCATCACCGGAAGGAAACAGCGTTATATAAGGCAATCTGCCATTGAAAGCAGCAGGTATCTTATCCCCATCCAGATACATATCGTCATAGATGATAGAGGTGGCACCCACAAATTCCTGTGCCGAAACCATCTCGTATTCTCCACTGCCCGTAAATTGCTCCAGAAATCCCGCACTTAAGTCTGTGCAGGTTTTCCAACCCGAAACCAGAAGATTCCCACCGGCATAGATATAACTCCCCAGAACTTCTTCATTATCACCAATGTTCTTGGACCCTATATCTTCATCATGCCAGATCACCGTGCTGTAATTTCTAATCAATTCACTGCTGATCGCTCCTTCCTGAGCATAATCATAATGAGTTACCGGCAATCCCGTAACAGAAGCATAAAATTCATCAACCATCGCATCAGTGGGATTACCCGGATTCCCATTTCCGTCCAAAGTCTCATCTATCACCAATACTCCCTGGTCAAGGGGCCATTCTTCTATGATCACGGCAATAACTTCACTCGGCTCACTTTCATATTCCACCTCTATCACTGCCTGAACTTTGTAATAATATGTGCTCCCTACTTGTAATCCCTCATCAAGATACATCGTGCCCTCTATCAGGTCCTGGTTGATTGCATAAAATTCACCGGTTTCACTCTCTGATCTCAGTAATCTATAGCCGTCCACAATGAGCTCTTCTCCCCAGACCGGTGACCAGTATAAGGCTGCTCCACCTTCAAAGGGGTAAACTCCCATTATCTCCAGTCTGTGATGCACCACCCCTCTATCCAGCAGCCAGCTATCCGGATCAAATTCCACCGCTGATATATCAGAATCTTCTATATTTCTATCAGTTACTGCAATATCAGGCTCAGCATCCATCAAAAAACTTTCCTCCCCAGCAGTATATGTCACCGTGAATGGCACTTTGCAGAAAAAATCTGTGCTGCTCGTGCTTAAGGTTTTCACATAAGTTCGCATCACGGGGCTCTCCTCATCAGGTGCGATAAACCAGGCGTACTCGTAACTGGGAATTCCAGAACCGTAAATCCACTGAGAAAAAAATTGCGCATAGTCTTCACCGCTTACATCTTCTACTATCTGGCGAAATTCACCAGTTACTGCATTGCCGTGCATATAGGTGGCAAAATATGTCTGAAGTATCTCAAAAAACTGCTCATCTCCCACATAAAGCCGCAGTATATGCAAAACCGAAGCAGCCTTCTCATATACCGGCGGAGTGAAATAATTATAAAAACTCGGGTTGTATATCGTATAATTAGTCCCGCCAGACCAGTTCAAATAATATCCCTGGATATCACTCGCCACATAATCCAGCATTGCCTGATAGCCCTGCCATTCCTCCATCCATAACGCTTCAGAATAGGTGGCAAATCCCTCAGAAAGCCAGACATGCGGAAAATCTAAAAATGCTACGCAATCTCCAAACCACTGATGCGCCAGCTCGTGGGCAAAGATTACATCATAGGTATGAGCTCCAGTTATCAAAAAATTTGCCAGAGTCACCATAGTCTGATGCTCCATTCCCGCAAAAATGGTCATTGGCACCACACAATTGCCAAATTTCTCAAAAGGATAAATACCAAATAGTTCAGAAAAATGCTCTATCATCATGGGCATAAAGGCAAAATCTGTCTGAGCATTTGCCAATTGATTCGGCGGACAAAAATGCTGGACTAATAAATCCTCTCCATTGGGCAAAATGCACTCCTGCTCAAATTCTACAAAATTCGCCGCATGAAAACAGGCAAGATAGGTGGTCATTGGATGCTCTCCCAACCAATGGGTGGTATTAGTGCCGTCTCCATTATTATCTATGCCGCTTCTTATCCCATTTGCCGCTACCAGCCAATCATCACGCAATGTGATATGCAGATCAACTATTGCCTTATCCCAGGGATGATCATAGCAGGGCCACCAGTAACGACTGGCATCCGGATCTGATACCGTGAATACATAGTTGTTATTCCAGAACATCCCACCACCATAACCTGGACTGTTCTGAGGATAGCCATTATAACTTACACTGGTGGTAAATTCTTCGCCATTTGCTATGTCCCCCAGCTCTATGGTCAATATTCCCCCGGAATGGCTATAAGCTGCATTCTCACCATTCACGCTCACTGATTCCACTGCTAATCCCACCAATTCATAGGCAATCTGTGTGATGTCAGCAGTGGCGATCACTTCCGCATTGATTAGCCCGTCTATATAGTGAGCTGCCGTATCCACATCCAGATAAAGCTCATATTTAATCACATCAAAACCATGGGCAGAATCTGCCCGTGCCCCCTCAAAAACTGGTATTCTATCCACATAATCCGTCTGACGAGGATAACCAAATATCAGTGTCGGTATAATGATTAAAAGTAGAAATATTATCTTTCTATTCATAAATCCTGCTCCTGTCTTGCTTTTTTTTCATAGCAATATTATCGTTATCTTCCCGTCAAGGAAAAAGTGAACAGCAAATGGTTTCCACTGGCGGAATGCTCCAATCTTTCATCTTCTATCCCCCACCCCACCCAGCCGCCAACAGCCTCGCCCGTTG
>CAZRXY010000098.1:0-6417 GCA_964604155.1 uncultured Candidatus Cloacimonadota bacterium
CCTGCCATGTCGAACATTGTTCATAGTATGGTGGTAGAAAAAAAGAAAAGATTTATCACCACAGAGATCACAGAGGACACAGAGGGAATATAAGAGGAAGAAATGAATAAAAATAAAGATTTAATGGAAGTGAATAATAAAAAAAGTCTTACATTCTCTGTGCCCTCTGCCTGCCATGTCGAACCTTGTTCGTTGTATGGTGGTAAAAATTCTTCTCTTTTTCTCCCCTTCTCACTTCTCACTTCTCACTTTTCACTTTTCACTTCTCACCAATCACCAATCACCAATCACCATCTTCAATTTCCCATCTTCCCATCTTCCCATCTTCCCATCTTCCTCCCCTTCTCACTTCTCACTTCTCACTTCTCCCCAATCCCCATTCACCAATCACCAATCACCACTCACCACTCACCAATCACAAAAAAACTTTACAGAATAGTGACGGGCATGAGTTTTGCATTGGAGAATAAAAATGAAGATAGTATTAGTAATTAGTTTTTTGCTGCTGTTTGCGGCTATGTGGGGGCTGGAATATGAATCCGGCAGTGGCGTTCTGGTATCTGATCAATGCCGCGAGACAGAAGCCCGTTATCACAATGGCACCGATGACCGTCATTTTTATTATACGTATCCTGAGGCTTCAGACCATCTCTGGGCGGTGCAATTCGATTTCAGGTCATATTTCGCCGACGTGGATTCCCTCACCTTTTCTCCTCAAAGCGTGCATATTTACCTGCCTAATCAAACTATCAGCAGTAATTTGAATATTGGTTTACACAGCAACGGAGCAAATTGTCCCGGAGAAGTGATAGCGAGCGAATCTATTTCAGCATCGCAACTGGTGGCAGGCTGGAATGAGGTAGCAATATCTGCCGCAGCAGACACTTTATTCTGGCTGGTTGCGGGTTATACCACCGGCATAGGAAATCAGCAATATATATCTGCTTCTAATGGAGATGGCACGCACAGTTATTTTTGGGATCCTTATGCCGGCGAAGAAGGCTGCTGGTATAATATGTCTGCCAATGGCTTTAATAACGAATTTTTATTCACTTTGGAAGGCGAATTTCATTTCACAGTCCCTGATCTGGAGATCAGCGAGTTCTATCTGGAAGGTGATTTTGAGCCAGGTAGCCAGATAATACCCAGAGCGGTGCTGCATAATAACTATCACAGCCCGCAAGACAGCGTAAAGATCGTTTTTAAAAAGGATTTCCCGGGTGACAGCCGTTCAGACACGCTGATGATCGCCCAGATAGGAGCTAATGAAGATATTTTGCTGCCCGAGAATAATGAGATAAGCTATATCACCGGCAATATGCCCGGAATTTACCGATTTACTGTGACGCTTACAAAAAGTGGCGATGCCGTTACCACAAATAACGAACGCATCATATATAAAAATAATTTCAGCATACCTAAGGAAAATATCTTAATAGAAAATATGATGGAATTAGATGACAATTACAGTAATTCCATCTGGCAGGCTCAATCTCTTGCTGGCGATTTTACTCTCACGGCTATCAATTACTTTCCCAGCTTCCAGGACGAAATTTATTATAATGCCGAAGCCTTAGCAAGATATAATTACTATGAACTCTATAACCTGCCGGCTACCGTAATCAGCGGCACGCCACTGATAGGCTATATCAACGGAGAATATGAATCTAATTTTGCTGAAATCTCTGAAAATGTGATGAGTGGCAATACATTCGTCCAGATAACCAATATAGAAGCATTAGTGGATACTCTGGAAAACGTGCACGTATCCGTAACGCTGAATAGGGGGCAAAATCAATTGCTGGCAACCTTTGCCGCAAACTGCCACCTTTTGGGGATGATCTATGAAGAAAATCTCCCTTTGTCCGACCAGCTTTCCGGTAAAGTATTTCTGGATACTATCCAATTTGCCCAGCCGGCTTTAAGCGGACTCGCCAATGCCGAATTCAGGGTGAAACAGACGGTTTTTAATCAATTATTCAAATTTACGCCTATTAGCGAAGACCTTGATAACTGCGTTTTACTTTTCTGGGTTCAAAATATAGCAGATAACACGGTTTGGGCGACCGGAGAACTATCTTTTTCTGATTTTGGTATTGTTAATAGCGAGCAAAATGAGATAATTTTTCCACATAAGGTCTTTGCCTATCCCAATCCTTATTCCGGTGATGGCGAAATTATGCTGCAAATAGAAGGAGATATCGGGCGTGATGATCCAGCCATTAGCGTTTATAATATCAAAGGTCAGCTTGTGAAACACCTGGCAAACGGCTCTCTTAGCTGGAACGGACGGAACAGCATGAATGAAAGAGTGAGTGATGGCATTTATTTTATGCAGGTGAAATCCGGTAGCTCTTTTTACCGCACAAAAGTGTTATTGATAAGATAGAGATGAAAGAGCGAGCCATATTCCGCCGCAAATTCACCGAGCTCACCGGCTGCCTGCATGTGCATACGCGGTATTCTTATGATTCCGAGACGCCGCTTAAGCAGATACTAAAGGCGGCTAATCAGCGGAAACTGGATTATATAGGCATTAATGATCATCAGAGCAATCTTTGTGCCTCCGATGAAGCTTTGCAATCTGAATCCAGGCTCAAAGTTATCACGGGCTTTGAGATCAATGATCCTGATAATAATAATCACCTTCTGGTTTACGGAAATAGCGTAGTGCTAAGTGACAAATCTGCCCGCGAATATGTGACCTATTATGCCAAAGCTGCCGCCTCCACCTTCGCCGCACATCCCTTTGAAAGACGTGCCACTCGCTATATTAGGAAATATGTGTGGACTGATACGGATATAGATGAATTCTCCGGACTGGAAATCTGGAATGCCCTTTCGAACTGGGTATCCAGGGTGCGACCCGGATTGAACGGGATTTTATGGGTAATACTGGCAAAGAATTTTATCCGCCGCCCCTCGCGACGGGCAATTACCTGGTGGGACCAGCTTAATTGCGCAGGCAAACGCCGCTCTGCTATAGGCTCAGTAGATGCCCACGGTCTTATCATCAAAAAACTGGGGATAAAGATCACCTTTCTCAAGCATAAATTCATGTTCAATTCCGTGCGGACAAATGTGCTCCTGCCCGAAGGCTGGCAGCATGATACTGCCAGCATTCTAAGGGCTTTGCGGGAAGGAAGAAGCTATATAATTAATTATCATCGCGGCATTCCCTATAATTTTTATGCCGGTATTGCAGCCCGAGATGAGGAAGGCGTAAGTTTTGGTGAAGAGATATCGTATAAAGAGGGCTTGTATTTTTATTATCATCTCTCCAAGATCGCCCGCGTTAAATTGTATTGCAATGGTGAGAAATGTGAGCAGCAGCTTGACGAGAAGGGAAGATTCCAGATAAAAAAACCCGGCAACTACCGGCTGGAAATCCTCCTGAATCGTAAAGGCTGGATATATACAAATAATATTTATGTAATATGAGGTAATTATGCAAAAAAGTACAAAAATATTCCGTCAGGATCTGACGGATTACTTAAATAAAGAAATAGAGACAATATTTCTGGTTTCGGAGAAGGAATTACGTGAAGGCAAAACCGGCAATTATCTTCGTCTGAGACTTAATGATCGCACCGGCAATATCATGGCAAACGTGTGGAATAATGCTTTGGCTATCTCGGAGAAATTTGAGTGTGGTGACGTAGTGAAGCTAAAGGGTTCCGTGATCAGCTATAAAGATCAATTGCAGATCACGGTGCAAAAGATTACCCGGCTGCAAGAAACCGAATATGATCTGGCAGATTTTATCCTGACTACAGAAAAGGATATCGATAAGCTGGCAGAGCGGCTTTTTAGCCTGGTGGATTCCGTGAGCGACGAATACCTGAAAACACTGCTGCTATCTGTTTTTGATGATAAGGAATTTTTTGCCGAATTTTCCCAATCACCCGCTGCCAAGGGCTGGCACCATAATTATCTGGGCGGATTGCTGGAGCACACTATTGCCGTAGCAAATCTCTGCGATTTCTCCGCTCATTATTACCCGGTGAACCGTGATCTTTTGATCTGCGGTGCCTTGATCCATGACCTGGGCAAGGTGCAGGAATATACTACCGCTCCTGCCATAAATTTCACTGATGCCGGCAGATTACTGGGTCATATTGCTATTGCAGATAATATTATCTGCCGGAAAGCTGCACGTATCAATAATTTTCCTGCAGAACTTCTGATGAAATTGAGGCATATGGTGCTCTCTCATCATGGCGAATATGAAAAGGGTGCCGCACGACTGCCCCAGCTTCTGGAGGCTATCATTCTGCATCATGCCGATAATCTGGATGCCCAGGCTACCGGCGTGAGCCAGATCGTGGAAGCCAGCCGAAATCAAGCCGGAAATTGGAGCGAATATGATAAACTTAATAACAAATACTACTTCGTAGGCAATAGCGAGGAACACGAGAAATAAATGTTTCAGATAGGAATTATAGCCAGCGGCAGCAAAGGCAACAGCCTGGCTATCCGCAGCGATAAAACGGCGGTGCTGGTGGATGCAGGGCTATCCGGCATTAGAATTATAGAGGGACTGCATGCCCTGGGAATAATGCCCGGAGAATTAAAGGGTCTTGTGATCAGCCATGAACATTCTGATCATATCAGTGGAGCAGGAATCATCTGCCGCAAGCTTAATATCCCGCTTTATATCTCGCAGGAAACCTATGCCTGTGCTGCAGCAAGGCTTGGAAAATTGCCCTGCGGAACAATATATTTTGAACAGGGAAAATCATTTAAAATTGATGACCTGATTTTTAATCCCTTCGCCTCCTCGCATGATGCTGTGGAAAGCAGTAATTTTGTGATCAGTCAGGAAAATTATAATGGTGCCAAACTTGGCATTGCCACCGATTGTGGCTATCTTACCCGTTTGATGAAAGAAAGATTGCAGGGCTGCACTACTTTGGTGCTGGAAAGCAATCATGATGAATTGCTCTTACTGGAGGGACCATATCCCTGGCATCTTAAGCAGCGAGTGAAAAGCCGTCAGGGGCATCTTTCCAATAATCAAGCTGTGAGCGTGATCAGTCAAATTATCCATCCCGGTCTAAAAAAAATTATCCTCGCACATCTCAGTGAGCAAAATAATAATCCCGATCTGGCAGAAAAAGAAATGCTGCGCTATCTGGAAATGATCAATCATAAACTGGATTTATATATTGCTGAGCAGAACCGACCTCTCTGCCTGCTGGATATTTAGGAGTATCTATGCTATTGAATTTTGTGCTTCTGATAACAGGATTTGGCTTGCTGATAAAAAGTGCCGATATCCTGATTGATGGTGCCGTCTCTCTGGCAAAGAAATTTCATATATCGGAAATTGCTATCGGTCTTACAGTAGTAGCTTTTGGCACTTCTGCCCCGGAATTAATAGTTAATATCATATCTGCCCTGGGCGGACATCCTGAGATTTGCTATGGAAATGTGATAGGTAGCAATATGTTCAATACGCTGATAGTTCTGGGTATTGCCGGTATCATTAAGCCTATTTATCTGCAAAAAGCTACAGTCCGCAAAGAAATCCCTTTCGTATTTCTGGGCACTATTCTTATAATTTTATTATCTAATAATTTCTGGGCTGGCGGCTTATTGCTCTCGCGGCTCGATGGCATTATCCTCATCTTTTGCCTGATCATCTTCATTCTCTACGTGATCAGAATACCAAGATCGGCGATTTCTTCTGAATATGCAGATATGACCATCATAAAAACCATATTATATATTACAGGCGGTATCCTGGGTCTCTTTCTGGGCGGAGAATTTGTGGTTAGAAATGCCGTTGCTATCGCCGAATATTTCTTGGTCAGCAAGGAATTTATCTCCCTTACTATAGTCGCTATTGGTACCAGCCTGCCAGAACTGGTTACCTCGCTGATAGCACTGCGAAAAAAATCCTCTGATATTGCTATCGGTAACGTGATCGGCTCTAATCTTTTCAATATTTTTATGGTGCTGGGCGTTACTTCACTAATAAAACCTATAGTCTATAACCCCGAGCTTAATGCAGACCTGGTGATACTGGCAATCATCACTCTCATTCTCTTCCTTCTGGTTTTTGTAGGTAAAGTGAATAAACTAAATAAACCCGAAGCCGGCTTCCTGATTGTTATATATGCCGGATATATGTACTTTCTGCTGCAAAGAGGATAAATATAAAAAAACCGGAACCCCTCTACCAAGCAGTGAGACTGCTGCGTGATGTGTGATTGGTGATTGGTGAATGGTGATTGGTGATTGGTGATGGGTGATGGGTGATTGGTGATTGGTGATGGGTAATGCGTGATGCGTGATTGGTAATGGGTAATGGGTAATGCGTGATGCGTGATTGGTGATGGGTAATGGGTAATGCGTGATGCGTGATGCGTAATGCGTGATGCGTGATTGGTGATTGGTGATGGGTGATGGGTA
>CAZRXY010000099.1:0-61382 GCA_964604155.1 uncultured Candidatus Cloacimonadota bacterium
CTGATATATTCTCTACTGAAAAAGGGTGAATTATTTGATGAAAATTATGAGATTAGTAGGTATATTAAACGTGCTAGTTAATGGAGTAATGTAAAGATGCAAACAAGATATGATTGCTTATTTCAGCCCAACGTAGATGAGGTGTATTCTCACCGAAATCGGAGTTGGGCTGAAAATATAGTTGACTTCGCAATGGTTGACTTTGACAACAATCTTTATCTCACATAATATTAATCATTTAATAATAGCAAAAATTATAGAACCAGGGGGAAGCCTGTTTTCATAATTCCATTTCTCGGGATTATTTTCGTACATGGCTAATAAATCACTCTGCAAGGGTGAAGCTATAATAGTACTGAAATATTGAGAGAAGACGGAAGACGCGAAGAGTGAAAGGTTAACATTGATGGGTGGGCTGATTAGATCATAATGCCTTCAAGAAATGAGTTTTCTGTTTTAGTAATTTTGCTGAAATATAAAGATTCAGCAGTTTACTCTTTGAGTTATGTATTTCTGCAGGAAATGCGAAAGGTTTACCAGTGTGGATAATTATTTATAGATAACAGCCATGCCGGAGACGCCACTGAGTTCGGCGACAAATTTACTATCTGTTCTTAGGTGCGTGGTATAAATTCCACTATCAATAACGTTTAGAGATTTTAGCCAGTTCCAGTCGAGTTTAGTATTTTTTGAGACGTAGATGTATCCGGTATTTTGAGCGATAAGGTTATGGAAGAAGTGGGTGCCTTGCGAGAAATCCGCCTGGAAGTTATCAATATCAATTTCGACGATAATTTTGGCAAAATTTATCTGGTTCCATTTTACCGGTATACCCAGGAAGCGGTCACTGCTGCCCCACCTGCCGGGGCCAATCAGGATATATTGGGAGTTTTCATTTTTGAATCTGCTGTTGTACAATTCAATTTCCTGCACTATCTCGAGAGTTCTGGTGGGGTCAAATTTTTCCGGATTGACCAGGATAATATCCTGTAGTTCAGATTTGCTATTTCCCAGAGATTTTTCACTGAAGAGCCAGGTTTTATCGAGATCGATATTATTTTTACTGAGCGATATCACGTTTTGGTTAACATTCATAGGTCTGATTTGGAGAACATAAAAAATTGCCTGTTCATCATTTTCCCAGCCATTAAGGTCAAGGGCAAATTCAATTTCGACTGGGACGCCCATGGCGGCAGCTCCGATATCTAGGATATTTTTAAGGATAGGAGCAAATGGTAAATTTCCAAATTTGAGGATATTGGCAAAAGAGATTACTTTAGTGCCTTTGTTATACTTGCCGTCCACGTATTTTTTTTGGTAAGGGTCCCAGTATGAGGTCACGAATTTAAGAGCTGTATGATTTACAGTATCCTGAATGGGTAGTTCTTTGTAAGTGCATAATTCACCTTTTGTAAGGTCAAAATCAGAAAGGGCAAGGTCTATGGCATAGAATTTATGTTGAGCTTCAGAAATCTGGTCTTCGGGTTTAAGAATATTCATGCGAGGATATGAAGGTGAAAATTTATAAGTTTTTAAGCCATCAACTACAGCTTTGCCCATACCCACGACGATGCTGGCGATGCCGTCTTCATGTCTCATATTAAAGACGGGGTAATAGTTATACGATTGAGCCACGCCGGATACGTGAGGGTAGAAGAAATTTTCTTGCTTAGAGCCGGCGAGCTGCTGGATAACGACAGCCATTTTTTCTTCTTCGACCTTAAACTGGAAGCCTTCGATGTAATCACGGGCGGTTTTTTTGAATATGGAGGCAAATATCAGTTTAATAGCCATACTAAGCTGTTTAAATCTAATCTCGGTATCAGGATCGTGATTAGGCAGCATATAGGTTTCATACACTCCGGCAAAGGGTTGGCTTTGAGAATCTTCCAGGAGTCCCGAAGAGCGGACAGCCAGGGGGTAATGGATATTTTCCAGTAGCAGTCTTATTTTTTTTTGCAAAGCGGGGGAGAGCTCAAGTTCAAGGAATAGTTTCTGGATTTTGCGATCATCAGTTTCGCTGCAAAGATCAGTAAAATTAAGTCTTTGGCAGAAGTAATCAAATTCGTTTGTGCCAATAATAAATGTGCGGGGAATTCTTACCTTGATTTCGGGATAAACCTCTTCCCAGTCCGTGGCAACCAGTAGAGCATTCAAAAAGGCGAGACCTCTACCTTTACCGCCCAGAGAGCCATCAGCCAGGCGAATAACCACATCATCAAGATCAATAAATTGCGGATCAAAGCTAACCATTCTGCCTCGGAGTCGCAATTTTTTTACTTCATGAAAGGCATTGATCAAAAATTCTCTAATTTCCGGGAGGTTATTAAAATCTTCAATTTTCCAGTGTCTGATCTGTTTTGCCACCAGAAATTCGCCATGGGCAGCCAGCCAACTGGAGAAGTGATTATGCCTCCCATGATAGAGCAGAGAGTTATCGGGGATCAGAGGCAGTAATTTCTCAAATCTGGAAATATTATCAGCTCTGCCATAAATATTATTTTCTTCATCGCGGAAAACGAAATCGCCAAAACCCAGATTATCGAGGACAAAGCGGCGTATCTGGTCAAGGTAGTTTTTGGAATTCTTATTCAGGAAACTAAATTGCATTTTATCAGCGAGCAGGCGATTATTCGCTTCAGAGGAGTTAAGCAGTACCGGGATAGTGGAATTATGTTTTTTGATGTAGTTGATCAGGTTAAATCCGGCTTGGGGATTAATTTCGTTATTTTGGGGGAATTTGGCATCGGAGATCACACCGATCACGAATTCCTGGTATTTATCAAAGTAGCTGACCGCGGTTTCATAATCATGACAGAGCAATACCTTTGGTCTGGCTCTCATTTGCAATCGTTTATTAATATCGTCAAGCTCTGTATTGATGAGTCTTTGGGTTTGTTTCATAACTTCCTGATAAAAAACGGGCAGGAATTTTGAATAGTATTCAATGGAATCTTCTACGAGGATGATCACCCGGACGAGTCCATTTTCCGTATCGCTTGCTACATTCCATTTATCCTCAATTTCTTTCACCATAGCCAAAAGAAGAGTGGAATCTCCATTCCAGGAGAATACGTCATCAATATGGCTCATATTTCGGGAGTTTTTATCGATTTGAATTATATCATTTTTCACATTCAAAAGCAGCAGTACAGGGATATGAGGTTTTTGTTTTCTGATACGGGCAGAGAAGTCATATGGGCTCATGCTGCCAATTCTCATCATGGTGATCACGAGATCAAAATTATATTTATCAAGGATAAGCAGGGCATCTTCTCCGGTGGGTACCGAGATAATTCTGGGTGCGGTACTTAAATTCAATTGCCTGTATTCACCGAAAACCTGTTCACTAAGCCTGCCATCCTGTTCAAAGATAAAGGCATCATAGAAGGAAGAAACCAGTAGTATAGTGCGGATTCTCTTTTTCATTAATTTATGGAAATTATCCTCACCAAATTTGAATCGTTTATAGTAGCGTTCTATATTAGTCATTATTTCTCCTAAAACCAGATTTGTTTTCCATCTCGATAGATAAAGATGCGTTCGTCTTTTTCGGAATCCTTTTCTCTGAGCCAGTACAAAGCCTGAGCTGGGATATCCTTAAAAACCAGAGATTCATCAGTAAGGCTGCCGGATGCCGCCAGCTTCCAGTCATCAAGCCAGTAGTATAATTCATAAACACTTCCAGCCTTCAGATTGGTGGCATCTGCCCTGCCTGAGTTGTTTCTGATTTTTAAAGCGATAGTAGAGAAAAGCTGCATATCCTGAAGATCATCGATAGCGACAAGAATTTCTTTTTTACCATCGGAATTAAGCAGAAAGGGTTTTCCGGCTGGGACAATCTCATCATTCTTGTAGATAGCCGGCAAATAAGCGAGGTTTGTTCCCACGTTTTGGAATACAGCTATTCCATTTTGCAGCGGTGCAAAGGCAATAGCCTTAAAACTACCGCTATTAAAGACTGCCAGGTAGAGAAATTTTTCATTGTCAGCCTGAGAGGTTTCTATTGAAACGCTTGCTGTAGGAACGTAATCGGGAGTAACATCCAGATAGTTTTTTCCTCTCAGCCAGGGTGGAGCAGAATCGTCATTATCTAGCAGACACCCGAGGCTGTTTTCCTGGACAGCGAACATCTTTCTATAAACCTTAGCGATGCGTTTACGGAGCTTGTATTCAAGGGGGTTACTTTCGCAGCCCATAAAGGGGATAGCTCTATTATCGGGTGTAATAATGGCATTCCAGGCGTGATTATTGCCGCTATCAGCCCAGTGAGGTGTATAATCGCTTGTAACGGCGATGCCATTTGCTCTGAGGGCATAGATAGCGAAATTGGTCATATCTTCGCAGCGGCCTTTGCCGTCAATCAGCATTTCGTTAAAGCCCTGATCTGTAGGATGCAGATAATAGCGAGATTCGAATTTGAATATCTTTTTCAGAGAATCATTGATTGCAGCGGCAGCCAGCACAGGATCAGCAGTAGATATTATGCTCTCGAAGCGGGAGCGGCAATAAATTCTAAAACTTTCCAGTGGTTCACTGCTGCCGCGATAGGGCAGAATATAGTTCTGGAAGGTGTTCATGTCATAATTTTTGCTCCAGGGCTGATTATGCCAGACATCATGAGCGTTTTCAATATTTTCAATTAATAAATCTGCGGTGATAGTTTCTTCATCGCGTTCAATTTTTTTCACACTCCATTTAAGATTACCGTGAATATCCTCCAGCCTTTCAAGAGCTTCTTGAGCGGTAGCCAGGTCTTTATAGTTTGAGGCATCAAAGGGAATTTCTTTATCCTCTTCATTTTGGAGACAAATTTCAGCAAAGTTATGCAGATAAAGATTTTCGAGCAGGAAGTATAAAGAATTAAGTTTTTCAGGATCAGCTAATTTCTGATAAAATTGCATAGCTGCGAGTAATTCGTTTTGATTAGTATCAAGGTGGCAAAGACTTTGTCTCACTCTTTGTGGTGATCTCCAAAAGGGCAGATAAAAATTGATTGAAATGGCAAGACCTGCAATGATAACAAGAAATATCAGGGCAGTTAACCAGCCTTTATTACTATTCATTTTCAGTCCACAACTCCAGCTTTTCAAGAAAGAGATTTTCCTGAATTTCTGCCTGATCATGCCAGAAATCCTTGCCGTTACAGTATTTTATATTTCGCGAAGTGCAATACTTACTCCAGGGTGTCGAGCCTCTTTTATAGGGGAGATCAATAGCCACTTCATAATACACTTTACCGATGTAATCCGGCAGGTTTTCGTTATTCATTCCCAAGGGAGTGGCATTTATAACAGCTGAGAAAAATTTACCGGAAAGGTTTTCGAGGATGAGATATTCTGCTTTATATTTTCTGGCTAAATCAAGAGCTTGAGGAAAATTGCGGGAACTAATATATACTTCAGCTTTGCCGTCTATGGCTATCAGAATTGTTTCAGCGGTAGCGCCATTGCCAATAATCAAAATCTTTTTATTGCCGGAGAGTAGTTCATTGCGGTTCAGGAGTTTTTTCATAGCAAAAAGATCTGTATTATGAAGTTCTGTAGCCCCATCCCAATAATTGGCAATTTTATTCAATTTTCCTGCCAGTTTGGCAATTTTCTTTTTAAGTGGCATAGTTATGGAAAAGCCATAGACTTTCTGCTTACGGTCTCCGGTGTTCAACCAGGAGGCAAAATCCGGCAGATTATCGACAATAAATGGCAAATAAATTGCCTTATAGCCTTTTTTTCGGAAAAGACGATTATAGTGAAGCAATCCGATACTATTTAATACCTGTGCACCGCCCAGGATACCTCCAATATATTCGTTACCGGTAAGATTTTTTAAATCAAGTTTTTCTGCTAGTTCAATATTTAATTGTCCGCCGGCAGTTTCTTTGTTTTTGAGGCAGACATATGTGCCTTCGGCGCCCAAATGACGATAGAGGCAGCGCTTGGTAACTCCGTTATTTCCCATAACAGCCAGCAAAATCTTACTACTGGTGGTTTTGATTAAAGTTTCCAGACTCACTAATTTCATCCAGCTATCGCTTGTGATCGCTAATTTGCCATATCTGCAGCCGCTGCGTTCGATATTGAGGCAGAGTTGGGCAATTTCGGTAATATTCCAATCGGGATTATGAATATGTGATGAGATAATTAGATTTGCGGGATTAAGGCTGATAAGTTGGACGTGGGTAAGTCTATCTAACACTGAAAATTCCAGGTCAACGAGGCAGTTATAATTTGCAATCCAGTTATGATAAAACTTAATTTTTTCATCAAGAGTGAAAGATTTGGCAGGGAGAACTTCGCGATTAGTTTCCAGAGGGTCTCGCAGTGTGAGGATCACCTTTTCATCGATTGTGGAATTATCCATAAAACCCCAGTCTTTTGCAAGATCAAGCCTGTATTCCAGAAAATAATCGGGATATTTTGCTTTTAGCTTCAGCAATTCTTCTTTGCTGTCAGGTATTATACTCAGTACTATCATTAATAATTTTCTCCTGAGTTACTTTACTTTGGATGATAATATCTTCCCAGAGATTTTGAATGAGAGCTCTATCCAGGCCGTAAGCATCAGCTTTTTTGAGCAGTTCCGCCATTAATTCTTTCTCGCGAATTTCATCCTGGACGGGCGATTTAGATTTTTTTTTATAAATCGCGATCAATTTCACGATTTCGGAGCGGCGTTTGAGAGCCAGTAGCAGGTCTTCATCTATTCTATCGAGAGCTTCGCGAAAATCAATAAGAGATCGCTCAGAATCTGCGATCATCTTTTGAAAGCTGAGGCAATCTGCCAGAGCAAGTCGGGTCATGGCTTCAATGACAGGAAGAATCCTGAATATGATGCAGGTATCATGTCTTCCGGTGATAGAGAGGATTTGTTCTTTTCCCTGGTGGCAGGTAGTATGCTGGGGCAAAGAAATGGATGGAGTGGGCTTGATTACCAATCGCATGATGATATCTTCACCTGTGGAAATACCTGCCAGAATTCCGCCGCAATTATTACTTATAAATCCATTTTTATTCATCTGGTCATTCGAGCTGGAACCGTGAAAAGCTGCAAGACCAAAGCCTTCACCGAATTCTATACCTTTGATACCCCCGATAGATATAAGTGCTTCTGCCAGTCTGGCATCAAGTTTACCAAAAACTGGATCACCCAGTCCAGCAGCTATATTGGTAATGCGCACTTCCACAATACCACCCAGAGAATCTCCTTCTCTCATCGCCTTATCTAATTCCGAAACCACTTTATCATAAGTACTCTCATCATACCAGGAAAGCTTATTAGATATCGAGGTATCTATGGAGCCGGCAATGATACTTCCAATTTGTACCGGGAATGCTTGTATTTTTATAGGGTGCAGGAGCTTTTTTACAATAGCACCGGCAGCCACTCGGGCAATGGTCTCTCTTCCGGATGCTCTGCCGCCACCACGCCAGTCCAGGATTTTAAATTTATGAAACCAGCTCCAGTCTGCGTGCCCAGGGCGAAAAATTTCCTTAAGTGCTTCATAATCTCCCGATCGCTGGTCGTGATTATAAACTACCAGGCATATTGGCATTCCGGTAGTTTTACCATCAATTATTCCGGATAAAATGGTAATGCGGTCTGATTCGTTACGCTTGCTTTCATAGATATTATCCTTTCCGGGACGGCGTTTATCTAGCTCTTTGACAATATCTGCCAGGGGAAATTCTATTCCGGGTCTGATGTCCTCGAGTAAAACACCTATTGCCGGTCCGTGGCTTTCGCCAAATCCGCTAATGCCTAACCATTTACCATATTTATTTCCGTTCATTCTTTTTACCTTCTGATTTAAGAGAATTAGCCCCCCTAAAAAGTCAATTCTTTTTTCTCTAGAGCAGAAATTATCAAGTTAATAAATGGAGTACTGGCATACCTCCCGATTTTTTTTGTGCATGGCTATTATAGTAATATCCTTTTCAGGCTATTTTTTGGAAGAGTACACAAAGATGACTGCGCTGGTGGGGAAGAGCCAGGCAGGAGAAGAGATGGAGGCGGAATCATCTGAGGTCTCAATATCAAGAGATTTTTTTTTGCCGGATAAAACAGGAGTAATATTTTCCAGGACAAGCTCGGGCGGGAAAGAGAAATTGAG
This sequence comes from uncultured Candidatus Cloacimonadota bacterium, assembly GCA_964604155.1. Classification (GTDB taxonomy): domain Bacteria; phylum Cloacimonadota; class Cloacimonadia; order Cloacimonadales; family TCS61; genus Stygibacter. The sequence goes on from CAZRXY010000099.1 coordinate 8,111, forward strand.
ATTAAAACCGCAGGTGATATCTGAGATGAATACAGAAAGCCGGTGATATTTTTTAGGATACCAGGTGATAGTATTAAGGGAAAATTTTACTTTTTTACCGATTAATTCGTTTAGTTTTTCGTGAAAGCAAGTGATTTCGAGGCAGTTATTAACCATACGGGTAGAAGAATAGAGCTCGATATCATTAATACGTGCAGAGACAAGCTGGAAGGTTTCTGGTGATATAGCGAGGCTTTCATCGAGCAGCCAGCGATATTCCACATTGGGCTTGCGGAAATAATCAGCGAGATTATTTTCATTATTGGCGCAAGCGATGCGGAATGAAGAATTATTTATCACTTTGTAATAGGTGAGAGTGGTAGAAGTCAGATAGTAATCTTTCATATCTGAGACAAGTGAATTTGAGAAGGTGATGGTGTGCCGAAAATCATAGCGGAAGGGGATATTATTATCTTGGTCACTAAAGATATTCTTCAGTAAGTCCTGATAGACAAAGGAGGCGATATCAGAGCCTTGGAGGCGTTGTCTCACAGCCGATTCGATAATGCGGTTCAGTTTGGCATCATTATAATCCGAGGAGACAAATCCTCTGCGAAGCTGCGGTGCCGAGGAGATAAGCCTGCCTTTATCATAATAAAAACGGGGAGCTCTTCTTCCGGTCTGGCAAAGCAATTCATAAGGGCTGCCATGATAAATGGCGGCTACATCTTCAACTCTTAGATGTGGATGCTGTCCCAGCAGAATCACTTCATCGCCTATCACGGCAGGAGTATGAGGGGTGATAGCGACAGCTATCATATCCATGGAAACCTTACCGATTACCGGCATCAGAGCATTATTTATGAGAACTTTGCCACAATTGGAGAGCAGGAAATCATAGCCATCGGCATATCCTGCGGGGATGATGGCATATTTGAGATCATCAGGACAGCAATAAGTTCTATTATAGCCAATATAGTCACCTTTTTCGGCGGATTTAATGAGTGAGATACGGCTTTTGAATTTTAGAACCGGCAGGAGATCGATAATGTCTTTCTGGCTGTGATGAGTATAAAATCCATAAGAAAGAGCGCCAATGCGAACGAGGTTTCCGGCTATGAGCGATTGATTGGTGAGAGCGGAGCTATTGGCAGAATGAATGAATTCGGGAACATAGGGCAGGTTGTCGATGAAATTTTTAAAGGCAACACTTTGAGATTGAGAGTATTGGGGATCATTTTCTGAGGCGGCAAAGTGAGTGAAAACGCCTTGAATATGGATATTTTTAAGATTATGGCAGAAATTAAAAAATAATTCAGCATCAGTGAGATACACTCCGCTGCGACCCATGCCGGTATCTACATTAATGTGAACGGGATAATCATGAGAAGCTTCCTGATCGAAGACGATGGCAAAATGAGAATCGGAAACTGAGGGTATGAGTTCATTTTCCAGGATCAGGGGGATTTCTGAAATCAAGGAAGGTGAGAGTATGAGGATAGGCACATTGAACCCATGATATCTAAGAAGAGCACCTTCATCGGCATTAGCAACGCCCAGAGAATGAGCTCCGCACTCAATAGCAGTTTTAGCAATTTCCAGAGCCCCGTGTCCATACGCATCTGCTTTCACTATCTGCATGATTTTATGATCTGGCGGAATGAATTTTTTAAGAGCAAAGATATTGTGCCTGAAGGCAGTGATATCAATTTCTATCCAGGTTCTTTGTTCGTGGACAGGGAACTGCAACTTGGAATGATTTTTATAATACTGCATAGAGCTTAAAAGAATTTAGCAGCTATATCAGCCAGCTTTGAGCGTTCACCTTTTAGCAGAGTAACATGCCCGACAATCTCTTCATGTTTGAGTTTTTCGCAGGCGATGCTGAGTCCATTTGAGCCACTATCGAGATATGGGATATCAATCTGGTAGGGATCACCGGTGAGAATTACCTTGGTGCCTTCACCGGCGCGGGTGATAATAGTCTTCATCTCATGTGGTGTAAGGTTTTGTGCTTCATCGATAATGATAAATTGATTTGGCAGACTCCTTCCTCTGATATAAGTGAGTGGTTCCAGCTCGATGAAGCCAAAATCAAGGTAGTCATTGAGCGAAGGCTTCTTTTTGCCAAATATGCGACCATTTGCTTTGGATTCCTCATCGGTTTTATTAGTAAGCAATATTTCCATGTTATCATAAATAGGTTGCATCCAGGGATTAAATTTTTCTGCCTTAGAACCGGGGAGGAAGCCCAGATCTTTACCGAGAGGAAAAACCGGTCTGGAGACCACCAGTCTAGTATAAAGGTCTTTTTCCACAACCTGATTTAAACCGGCGGCAAGAGCGAGAAGTGTTTTTCCGGTGCCTGCTTTTCCTATCAAACTCACCAGCTTGACAGCAGGATCAAGTAGAAGTTCAAAAGCCATGGATTGCTCTGGGCTACGGGCGGAAATCCCAAAAAGCTCCTGGTTCTGATAGAAAGCCAGCGGATAAAAAGCATCTGTAGCATGGTTGTATCGGGCAATCTCGGTAGTCTCTTCCTCAGTACCGGAACATACGAGTTTGAGGAATTGGTTAGGCACAAAATTGCCAAATTCGTTTTTTAATAACTTCTCTTTCTTGAATTTGTCGAGGAGTTCTTGATCACATTCAAGAACTGAGAATCCGTTGTAAAGCTCATTGAAATTGATTTTTTCTGTCTCATAATTTTCTGCCTTAAGACCTACAGCGTCTGCTTTTATGCGCACATTAGCATCTTTTGAGACAAGGATAACGGGTACGGAGGGATTCTCTTTGCGAATAAAGAGAGCGGTGCCGATAATAAGATTATCATTGGTATCATTGATGAGAATTTCCTGAGCGGTGGCAGAGATATATCTGCTGAGCGCTACGCTAATAGTGCCCCCCCGGGGTGTTTTTACGCCTTTCTGGAGGCTGCCGCTTTGACGAAGCTCATCAAGCAATCTCCCTATTTGACGGGCATTTCTACCTTTCTCATCGAGCCCTTTTTTAAAATTATCTATTTCTTCTATCACAGTAATGGGAATCACAATATGATTATCCTCAAAGGCAAAGAGTGCATCAGGATTATGGATGAGCACATTAGTATCGAGAACATATATTTTTTTCATAAACAACTCCTGGGGAGATAATTGTTATAAGGCAAAAAAATTGTCAATCAAGTAGTGAAAGATATCAGATATCAGTAAAAGAAATATTATTTTTTATTGACTATGAGAGGTATTTATTAATAAAGACAAAATTGCTGAGTTATATGCGAAGCAGCTTAGAAATATGAAGTTAGATAAAGTGATAAAGCAAAATTTAAAGGAGATTGTAAAGAAGCCATAATGCAGGAAAGCCACAAAGCACAGAAACGGGCAGCGAGATTGGAAGGTTGGGTATCCATCGTAGTGAATGTGATACTATTTGTTCTTAAATACAGTGTCGGTGTGGCGAGTTCGTCACTGGCATTAATAGCAGACAGTTGGCACACATTGATGGACAGCATAACATCCGTGATTGTGCTGATTTGTGCCAGGATATCCAATAAACCGGCTGATAAGGAACATCCTTATGGTCATGGCAGGGCAGAGCTGATAGCCACAATGGTGATAGGCTTACTATTAGCAGTAGTGAGCGTGGAATTTATCCGCGAGGCAATATCAAGGTTTAATAATAGAGATACGGCAAATTTTGGCAGGCTGGCAATAATTGTTACGGTAACAGCTATAGCAGGCAAGGAATTATTGGCACAATTAGCATTCTATCTGGGGAAGCGGCATAAACTTGCCAGTCTGTTAGCAGATGGGCATCACCACAGAAGTGACGCACTATCTTCGTTAGTGGTGCTGGTGGGGATTATAGCAGGTGGCAATTTATGGTGGATGGATGCTGCTTTGGGTGTGATTGTGGCGCTACTTATAGGCTATACAGCATATAAGATATTTATAAATTCGGCAGATAATCTGTTGGGGAGATGTGCAGGAGAAGAATTGAAAAACAGCATACTGGAGATTTGTGATCGAGTAGCGGATGAGAATAACGTACAATTAGAGCCGCATCATTTCCATGTACATAAGTATGGCAATCATCAGGAGCTTACATTTCATGTGCGCTTACCGCAGGATTGGCAGATAGGGCACGGGCATGATTTATTAACCAAGATAGAGGATGGGATCATGGAAACTTTGAATATTGAGGCAACTATCCATATAGACCCCAAAATAATATCAGAGCAGAAGCAAGATGGGTCGTAAATTAAAAAATGAAGCACTATTGCAGGAGGTAGAAGCCCGACGGGCTGTGTTTCAGCTATATCCCAAAGCCGGTAATCAGCTTGATTTCGAGAGCATTTATGGTAACAGTAATGCTGTAGTACTGGAAATTGGTATTGGCAGAGGAGAATTTTTACTTAGTAGATCACTATTGGACTGGCAGCATAACTATCTGGGGATAGATATCGATAAGGACAGGATAAATTACACTCTGCGTCAATTGAACCCGGATCGTCACAGCAATGTGAGAATATTGGATCTTTATGTGGATGAAAATGTGGAGCAGGTGATATCCGAGGGTAGCATCAAAAAAGTATATATAATCCATCCTGATCCCTGGCCCAAGCGACGTCATAATCAGCGCCGCCTGATCAAGCACAAATTTATTGACGTTCTTGCAGTGATCCTGGAGGATGGGGGAGTGGTAGAAGTGCAGACAGATCATCAGGAATATGCGGCAGTGATATCGAGAATTTTCAGTGAGCGGGAAGACTTTATTCCGGTTTATGGGGGGGTCAGCAAAATTCCCAGACATGGTCATATAGTAACATATTTTGAAGAAAAGAAGATGCGAGAGGGTAGATATCCAGTATATATCACTTATAAAAAGGCAAAAAAGAAATGCAGGGAGGTCTAGTGGATTTAGAGAGATTGAGCAACATATATAAAAGTAAGATACAAGAAGACGAGGAGCATTATTCTGATTTTGCCTGCTGCGATAAAGAAGCGTGGCGTAATAGAACAGATTTAGGTCATTCTGTGCGTTCGGAATTTGCCAGAGACCGGGACAGAATACTTTACAGCGGAGCCTATAGAAGATACCAGGGGAAAACGCAGGTTTTTTCTTTTACAAATCTGATAGATGAAGAGATGACCAATCGTGGTCTGCACACTACTTATGTATCACAGATCAGCAGGACAATTGGGAAATTTCTGGGTCTAAATCTGGAACTAATAGAAGCAATATCTTTGGGTCATGATCTGGGGCACACACCATTTGGGCACGACGGCGAGCAGGCATTGAGCAAATGCTGTCAGAAGCATGGTCTGGGATATTTTCATCATAATATCCAAAGTTTGCACATAGTGGATAATATCAGCAGAAGAGGGGAAGGATTAAATCTTACTTTTCAGGTGCGGGATGGCATAATTTCTCATGATGGAGAGGTTCACAACACAATTTTAAAACCGGATAGAAGCAAAGGAGAGTCAGAAATCCGTGAATATGTGCAAAAAAAAGGTGAAGGCGAGATAGTGGAATGGATGCCTGCTACAATGGAAGGCTGCATAGTGAGGATATCAGACACAATAGCCTATATAGGACAGGATATAGAAGATGCCATCAGGCTGGGTCTCCTTAGAAGAGAAGAGCTTCCTGGTGAAGTGACAGATTATCTGGGTGTAAGGAACAGCGAGATCATAGATACTTTGGTGAAAAGTGTGATTGTGAATAGCCTTGGTAAAGACTATGTGGCATTTGATGAGGAGACCTCGCGTCAATTACTAAATCTCAAAAAGTTTAACTATGATAGGATATATACTAATGAAAAAGTGAAAAAATCTAAGGAAGTGATAAACCGCAGCATGAGATTGCTATTTGAGGAATATCTTAATGATATAAGAGAGAAGAACTATCAATCTAAGATATTTAAGCACTTTATAAATCACAAAAGTGAAGAATACTGCGAGAAATACTGTGATGAAGAGAAGGTGCGAGATTTTTTATCGACCATGACAGACCGTTATTTTAATGAAGAAGTAAAAAGATATTTTCTGCCGGAGGGCAACTATAGATATGCAGGAGTGTAAGATGGAAATGTTTGATTTAGAGAAAGAGATAGATATTATAAAAGAAAAGGTAATATCTATGAGGAGGTTACTTTGACTACGAGAAGCTTCGCCGGGAAATTGATGAATTAGAAAGCGAGATGAATAAGCCGGAATTTTGGGATAATCCTGAAAAAGCCCAGAAACTGATCCGAGAAGTGAGCCAGAGAAAACTGAAACTTGAAAAAGTGATGGAAATAGAAAGTATTAAGGGCGAGTTGGAAACATATTTATTATTACTACATGAGGAAAAAAGTGAAGAATTATTTAACGAGGCAGTGAGCTACTTGAAAGAAAATCGCCGGGTAGTAGAACGGGCAGAAGGGCAGTTATTGCTTTGTGGCAAGACGGATTCAGCCAGTGCTATCTTATCGATTCACCCTGGAGCGGGAGGAACAGAGAGCCAGGATTGGGCTGAGATGCTTTTCAGGATGTATGAAAGATGGTCAGAAACCAGTGGCAGGCGATTCGAAATTATTGATTATCAGCCCGGGGATGAAGCCGGGATAAAAAGCGTGACTGCCGAAGTGATCGGAGATTTTTCATATGGAATGCTGAAAAGTGAAATAGGGATTCACCGGCTGGTGCGAATATCTCCATTTAATGCTCAGGGAAAACGTCAGACTTCGTTCGCATCTGTATTTGTCTATCCGCTGATTGATGAGGAAGCGGATATTGAGATAGATGCCGCAGATTTGCGGATAGATACTTACCGTGCCAGTGGTAAAGGCGGACAGGGAGTAAATACAACAGATTCTGCAGTTCGAATAACGCATATCCCCACGGGTATTGTAGTCTCTTGCCAGAATGAGCGATCCCAGATGAAAAACAAGGCAACAGCTATGCAGGTTTTGCGTTCACGGCTGTATCAGTTGATGGAAGATGAAAAGCAGGAGGAACGCCAGGAGATTGAAGATGCCAAGACGGATATTGGCTGGGGTAATCAGATAAGGAGCTATGTGTTCCATCCTTATCAGATGGTGAAAGATCATAGAACAGATTATGAGACCGGCAATACAGCCGCTGTGATGAATGGTGATTTGGATGGATTTATTTATGCGTATCTGAAGCATGCTGCGGAGAAAAGAAAGTGAAAAAGTCGAATGATTACAAAGCCATGATTGCCCGGATAGATAAGGACAAAATGCCGCGTCATATTGCCATAATAATGGATGGCAATGGCAGATGGGCAAGTAAGCACAATTTTCCGCGAGTTAATGGTCACAAAGCGGGAGTCCGCGTAGTGCGAGAGATAGTGGAGACAGCACGAGAAGCAGGATTGGATTATTTAACTGTTTTTGCATTTTCCACCGAGAACTGGGGAAGGAGCAGATATGAAGTAGATTATCTGCTGAAATTAATACTGGATTCCTTGATCGGTGAGATAGATGATCTGGTTAAAAATGGAGTGAACATCCGCTTTATAGGCAGCAAGGATCATTTACCTGAGGGATATGATAAGAAGGTGGAGGAGAATTGCCGAAAATCATGGCATAATGAAGAATTATTTTTAAATGTGGCAATGAATTATGGTGGGAGGCGAGAACTTTTGGATGCTGTGAAAGCTATTGCAGAGGAGGCAGCTTTGGGAGTGATAAAGCCGGATAATATCACTGAGCAGGTGATCTCAGAACATTTATATACTGCAAAAATGCCAGACCCTGATTTAGTGATACGGACAAGTGGTGAGATAAGGCTATCAAATTACCTGATCTGGCAATCTACATATTCCGAATTCTGGTTTACGGAAACTTTATGGCCGGATTTCACTAGAGCAGAATTTATCCAGGCGATACTGGATTTTCAAAACAGAAAACGCCGCTTTGGCAAGAGAAAGTAAAATTATGAAATTTTTAAACAGAGTATTAGTGAGTATGATCTTTGCCCCATTGACTCTTTTAATGTTTTATTGGGGTTCGGTACAGATGTTTGCTTTTTTGGGAGTGATACTGGCACTGATGCTAAATGAATTGCAGACGATATATCGAGATGAGGGCTATAAGATATCACCTCTGGTAACAGTCTTGGGTATGCTGATTTATATGGCTTCAGCATTAGAACAGCACTTCTTGCTGCTGGGTATTTTTCTAATGGGTCTCATCGTGCTTAGCAGTTTGTATATTTTTAGCAATCAACCCTCAGGGGCATTGAGCAAACTGGCAATATCAATATTCACTATGATCTATCCGGCATATTTTTTATCAATGCTATATCGATTGAGGGCCTTAGAGGATGGCAGGTCAATAGTGATATCTCTAATAGCCGTGATCTGGCTTACAGACACGGCAGCGTATTTTTGCGGGATGCTTTTAGGCAGGCGAAAGGGTATCATAAAGATATCTCCTAATAAAACTCTGGAAGGTTATTTGGGCGGGATAATTTTCGCTTTAGCAGGTAGCGGCTTCATGGTGATGTTTTGGCAACTGGATAAACAGTTTATATGGATGCTTGCTATAACAGGCGGAATAATTGGGCAGTATGGTGATCTGTTTGAATCACTGCTCAAACGGGACTTGCAGATTAAAGATAGTTCACGCCTGTTGCAGGAGCATGGTGGAATATTAGACAGGTTTGACAGCCTGCTGTTTGCAGCGCCATCTTTATATGTGATTATAAAACTATTTGGAGTAAATTAATGTTTAAATATGTGATTTTTGCCAGCATACTGGCGATGTTATCGGGTTGTAGTTATTGGGGAAATTATCCTGAAAATGAAATTACGGATCAATCTGAAACCGAATCAGAAATCTGGAGGCTGGAAAAAGATTCTTTAGTGACCAGGATTAATAATCAACAGAACCTGATAGACTCTTTGAGTGTATTTATAGTTTATCAGGACAGTATTTTAACCGAAATGCAGATGAGGCTATCTGAAGCTGATGAAATGATAGCAATCAGGCAGGGTTTTGAGATACCGGACAGCATAGAATTTGCCGGAGTAACTTTTAATCTCAAAAATGAGAGGATAGCAGATAAATTCAGGAAAATATACGAGCATGAGATAAAGGATGCTAATCACTATATAGCCCGTAGCGGCAGATATTTTGATTACTTTGACAGCGTTTTTTCCAAGTACGGAGTACCGGAAGATGCCAAATATCTGGCAATTGCGGAAAGCCGTTTAAGCTATATGGCTACATCACATGTGGGAGCGGCTGGAATTTGGCAATTTATGAAATATACGGCCACCGGTTATGGGATGCAGGTAGATGAATTTATTGATCAACGTAGAGATATCTTTTTAGCTACAGAAGCAGCTGCCCAGTTTTTGCTTAATAACTACAAATATCTGCAGAAGAAGGGAGTGGAAGACTGGCTTTTGGCATTTTGCGGATATAATGCAGGCATTGGAAATGTAGAGAAGGTGATCAAGCAGCAGGGGGGCAAGAATTTTTTTGATTTGATGATGGCTGTTGATGAAACAGACCGTTATGTGTGGAAAGCGGTTGCAATTAAGCTGATTTTTGAGAATGAAGAAGAGATATTTAGTAAGACTATCACACGGCAGCAACCAATCAATGAGGAGATTAAAATTACCAAGGTAAAACTAAATGGTTATTATGAAATAGATGAATGGGCAAAAGCACAGGGTACTTTTATTAGCCGGGTTTGGGAGCTTAATCCCTGGATAAAAATTTATCAGCGAAGCAGAAAAACATATTCAGCAGTTTTGGATGTAGTTTTGCCACCGGGTGAATATGGTGTGTGTCTGCCTATAGATGCCGAAGCTGATGAAGCGGAAGTGAAGCGAATAGAAAGGCAGTTTTTAGATAAAAATGATGGCTATTTCACTACTTACAGTGTGAAAATGGGAGATAGTCTCTATAAAATAGCTACCAGATTCAAAACCTCAATTTCTAAACTAAAAAGTATAAACGGCTTAAAATCTGATGTGATCTATCCAGGGCAGAATTTAAAAATTTTTGGCTACAGCAAAGATGAAGCAAAGCGTGAATATCTAGTTAAAAAAGGTGATAATGTCTCAAAGATAGCGAGTAATCTGGGCGTAACAACCAGTCACATTTTGCAGAAGAATAATTTAAAAACAGATAGCCAGGGCAATTGCTCTATCTATCCCGGGCAGAAGCTTATCTACTGATGGAGGCAACGTATATCCGTGAAGCTACGCTGGCTGATTTAATTGAGATCAGTAAGATTGAGGTAGAAGTTTTCAGTGATCCCTGGTCAGAGATAATGTTGCTATCGACTTTAATAGAGGATGAATGCTGGGTGATTTGCCGGCAAGCAAGCGATGTGATATTGGCATACCTGATGGGTAAGCTGGTTCTTGATGAATATTCTATCTATAATCTTGCGGTTCAGAGAGATTATCAAAACAAGGGTTATGGCAGCAGCCTTTTGCTTGCTGTATTAGAAAAGAAAAAAAAAGAAGGCTGCACTCGCTGCCTGCTGGAGGTGAGAAAAAATAATCTGGCTGCCTTATCTTTTTATACAAAGCTTGGTTTTAAGAAAATCTATCTTCGAGAGGGTTATTACTGTAATCCGGAAGATGATGCAATAGTGATGCTGCTGCAATTTAATAATAACGAAGGATAAGAAATGAAAAATTATGATTTTCTGGTGATTGGAAGTGGGTTAGCAGGACTGATATTTGCCTTGGAGGCATCCAAAAAGGGAACTGTGGCTATAGTAACCAAAAAAAAGATGCATAATTGCAACACCGATTATGCTCAGGGTGGAATTGCGGCAGTGCTTGATCATCAGGATACCTTTGAGGAACATGTGAAAGATACCTTTATAGCCGGAGGGCATCTTGGAAAAATCGAAGTCATTGAACAAATAGTGAAAGAAGCTCCAAAATTATTGCAGTACCTGATTGATCTGGGGACAAAATTTACCTTGGAAAACAAAGACCTTGACCGGCGTTTGGAAAATCTATCTTTAACTCGTGAGGGTGGGCACTCTCGCAACCGGGTAGCCTATGCTGCGGATTCCACCGGGCACGAGATTATGAAAGCGCTCATTCAGGCTTGCCAGGCAAATGATAATATTGAGATTTTTGAAGATCACCTCGCTATAGACCTTATCACGCAGCATCATATCTCACAGGCAAAACATTTTATTCCGCGGATTACCTGCTGGGGCGCCTATGTAATGAACACGCAAAGCCAGGAGATTGAGATATACAGAGCCAGAAAAACAATGCTGGCAACCGGTGGCGGAGGACAGGTTTACTCATATAATACAAATCCGGATATCGCTACGGGTGATGGATATGCCATGGCCTATCTTGCCGGGGCAAGAATGGTTAATATGGAATTTGTTCAATTCCATCCCACAGCATTTTATGATCCTGATAACAATCCCTTTTTGATCTCGGAGGCTGTGCGCGGTGAAGGAGCAATTTTAAAACTCCAGGATGGCTCAACTTTTATGGAGCACTATCATCATCTGGAGTGTCTTGCTCCCAGAGATATTGTTTCCAGAGCAATAGATTTTGAGCTTAAAAAAAGTGGTGATAAATTCCTGTATCTCGATGCCACGCATCTACCCAAAGAAGAGGTAATTTCACATTTCCCCTATATATACAATAAGTGTCTGAGCCGCGGCATAGACCTTACGCGTGATCCCATACCGGTAGTTCCTGCTGCTCATTATTTTTGCGGAGGTGTAATCACTACAATTGATGGTAATACGGCGATTAAGAATCTTTTTGCTGCCGGCGAAGTATCTTGCACAGGCTTGCATGGAGCAAACAGGCTAGCCTCAAATTCCCTTTTGGAAGCTTTGGTGATTGCCTGGCGAGCAGCCCATCATCACAGTTTAACTGAAGATGTGGATTTCCCGGATATCCTGCCCTGGCAGTTTTCCGATACATTTAACGAAAACGAATGGGTTATTATCTCGCATAACAGGCAGATTTTAAATACAATAATGCAGGGCTATGTGGGTATTACCAGATCAAGAAGGCTGCTCAAATATGCCCAATCGAGGGTTGCAAATATCTACCAGGAAATCAATAATTTCTATCAGTATAATTCTGTGCGAAAAGAAGTGATAGAAACCAGAAATATTGCTATTGTGGCTTCATTGATAATTCGTTCTGCTCTGATGAGAAAAGAATCTCGTGGCGCTCATTATGTGAATGATTATCCTGAAAGAGATGATGTTAAATATCTAAAAGATACGATAATATAGTTATAGTTCCATAAATGAGAAAAGCCGGACGGTGTACCGTCCGGCTTTTTTTGTCCCAATTACTTATTTCATCAGTATAACTTTTCTTGTTTCAGAATGTCCATCAGTTTGGAATCTGAGGAAATATACCCCGCTAACTTCTTCAGTAGCGTTCCAGGTGTATTTGTATTCTCCAGCCTGCTGAACGTTATTGAGCAGAGATGCAATTTTCTGCCCCTTGATATTAAATACTTCCAGACGCACGTTACCCGGTTGTGATAATTCATAACCTATAGTCGTCTGAGGATTAAAGGGATTTGGGTATATACTTGTCATGCGGGTAACACTTGGTGCCTCCCCATTTCCAAAGAATACAACCAGATCTGATACATCATTCCCGGGATCAGTAGAAACTGACTGATTAGATTCATAGATTGTACCATTATTGTACAATTTAAAGTAAACTTCTTCAGTTTTTTCCCCATTGATAACAAGTGATAGATTACCATTCTCAATCGAATGAGCAGCACGGCACTCACCATCAACAAATGCGGCAATATAGCCTTCTGCCGGCATTCCATTCAAGCTGGCTTTGCCATAGGCGATAGTGCTGTTTGTATAGATGACAGCTTCCCAGATGGGGCAGTGGTAGTTATCAATAGTCACGTCATAGCGTGTGATCCCGCTGGGGTATGACAATACTGCGTTGGCAGACATCTGTATCCAGTATCCCGAACCGGGATTAAGAGTAGATAGTGTATTAAATTCGGGGGGTAGAGAAGGATCATAGCTGCCAAAAGAATCCTTGATCTTTAAAAGAGATGGCATAATTGATTCCAGAGCAGTTTCCAGAGCCTGTGGTTGTTGTGGCAGGTATCCGGCAAGATTCCAGCCTGATAAAAGCGGTATCGAAGTTTCCTGAACGTTTACCGGCAAACCTGTTACTTCAAGGATATCTGTTGCAGCAACTCTTACGTAATAGCCAAAGCCGTCTTCAAATTCTGTCAAGGTGTTATATACTGGGGGCAGGTTTGGATCGTAACTATTAAATATATCCTTGATCTTGAGAAGATTACCTGCACTAATCTGTTCTGAGAAGATATCTGTGATCATGTAGCTCGAAGGATAAATATTCAAAGAGATCAAGTTCCAGCCTGTTGCCAGATTGATTGATTGCGTAAGCGTGGCACTTTCTGTGGCATTGATCAGAATAAGGTCTGGCGGATAACCAATTACTCCTCCCGGATTAGTAACAATGGTCATTGGTACGGAAAGGATTATGTCTTCACTGGCATCCCAGACCTTGAACTGAGCAATTTCGGGAGTGTCACCCTGTACAATAAGGGTCACTACTGCAGTATGGCGATCGCTGATTACAACATCTGCTACAGCCCTGCATTCCGGTCCCACGAATACGCCCACGCGGTCATTTTCGTCGGCTGGGATACCCTCAATCTGAACAGTACCATAGATAATTGTGCTGTTTGTGTAGATTACAGGTGTCCAGTTTGGTCCATCACCACTGCCAAAGGCAAGGTTGATATAGTTCGGAGGAGTTCCAATTTCGCCACCCGGATTAGTCGTATAGGTTTCATAAAGATCATAGTAGGCATTTTCAGAATAATCATATAAAATGAAATTAATTTCCTCTATCTGAACGCCGCTTATTACTATAGTGGCATAAGTCATCTGATCGGTCTGACTCACAATTGGATGACTCCAGCCGCGCATCTCGCCACCTACAAATGCTCCCACCATATCCAGCGTGCTGGCTGGAAGCCCATCTATTGTTACTCTCGTGTAAGCTATGGTATTGGAAGGATAAACTACAGGCTGCCAGTCTGGTCCCATCCAGACATGGATTTGCCAGGTTACTTCAGTAGAGTATTCTGCATCAGCAAGCTCTACTCTTACCGTGAAATCACCATTTCTATCAAAGGTGATAGCAAAATCCGCGTCATTTATTCCTGGCAGCAATTGATCGCCTACATACCAGGAGATTGCAGCATCCCCTTCAATATCCGTGTAATCGATAGAGAATATGATCTCAGTAGTATCACTAAGGGTAAATTCGGTTTCCACAGGTGCGTAAAAATCGATTACCGGCGGATCGTTTACTGGCTCTACTATTATCAGTACATTATCTGATGCAATAGCTCTTCCCTGCTGATCATCAATTGTGAAGGTCAATTCCTCTTCGCCATACCAGTTTTCGCTGGCAGTGAAAATTACTTCCAATCCTGTAATATTTGCAAAGACTTCTACTCCACCGGAGACACTAAGAATTAGTTCGTCTTCGTCGATATCAAAGATATAGGGAGTAAAATCAATTGTAAGGCTCTCATCTTCCAAAAACGTGAAGCTTTCCGGTAAATCAATTTCCGGTGGATCATTAACAGGCAGTACTTCCACTATTAAATAATCAGTAGCAAAAAGACGATTAACGTTATCTGTGATTGTTACTGCTACTTCGGTAATACCAAACCAGTTTTCTGCAGCATGGAAATCAATTACCATACCCTCATATGCAGCGAAAAGATTGATCTCATCGTATTCAACGCTAAAGATGTTCAGATCGTCTTCATCTACATCATAGGCATAGGGGCTTACATCAAAGACAAGGCTTTCATCTTCATTAAAAGATATGTACTCAGGTAATTGGAGAACAGGCGGATCATTAACGGGCTCAACTATTATCAGCACATTATCTGAAGCAACAGCCCTTCCCTGCTGATCATCCACTGTGAAGGTTAATTCTTCTTCGCCATACCAGTTTTCGCTGGCTGTGAAGATTACTTCTAATCCTGTAATATCTGCAAAGACTTCCACTCCACCGGAGACACTTAGAATAAGCTCGTCATCTTCAATATCAAAAACATAAGGCGTGAAATCTACTGTAAGACTCTCATCTTCTAAAAATGTGAAGCTTTCCGGTAAATCAATTTCTGGTGGATCATTAACCGGCAGTACTTCTACAATGATATAATCTGTAGCCAGAAGGCGATTTACGTTATCTGTAATTGTTACTGCTACTTCGGTAGTACCAAACCAGTTTTCTGCACCATGAAAATCAATTACCATACCCTCAAATGCAGCAAATAGATTGATCTCATCGTATTCAACGCTAACGATGTTCAGATCATCTTCATCTACATCATAGGCATAGGGACTCACATCAAAGACAAGGCTTTCATCTTCATTAAAAGATATGTACTCAGGTAATTCAAGAACAGGTGGATCATTTACTGGCTCAACGATAAAAAGGCAGTTATCACTTGCTGTAGCTCTTCCCTGCTGATCATCTACCGTGAAAGTTAGCAGTTCTTCGCCATACCAGTTCTCTGTAGCGCTAATAGTTGCCACAAGTCCTTCCACCTCGACGGCAAGATTAACCATACCTGTAACATAAAGCAGAAGTTCCTCAATTTCATTATCAACATCATAAACGTACTCTGCAATATCAAAGATCATTTCTCCGTCTTCTTCAAAATACATAACAGGCGGAACATTGAGTACAGGTGGATCATTAACCGGCAACACATTGATCATCACCATATCCATATCGGTTGCTCTACCGGAATTATCATCTACCAGGAAAGTAACCATTTCGGAACCAAACCAGTTCTCTGGAGCTGTCATAGTAACTTCATAACCATCTACAGCTATCAGAATATTTACGTTGTTAAGTGGGATTATTGTATGCGTATCATTATCCGGGTCTGAGATATACTGACTAAAGTCTTCGATCAGCATCTCGTCTTCATTAAAACTGAATTCATCCGGCAGATTGAATACCGGCGGATCATTAACGTTTATTACGTCTACAAAACCATCAACAGCGTTTATAAAGGTATTGTTATATTTGAATTCCACAAAATGGATTGGACTAATTCCACCTTCTATGGCGGTGAAATGGAAGGAGAGTAATTCTCCCGAGCCCACTATATTTACCGGATTAGCATAGGCTGCATTGATCAATCCTGGCTGAATATTATTAACTACCAGCATATCGGGTGATAATGGTCCAGCAGTATGGCCATCGTAACTGAGCAATTCAGGATCATATTCCAGACTGAACTGATAGGATATAACATTCATATCTGGCTGCAAATTAGTGGTCAATACAGGTACATCAACCGTCTCATATTCAATAACCTCTTGTTCCGGTGCATATACCACAACTTCTGAGAGGGGATGATCTATAACGGTGATCACTACTTCGTCAATTTCCGACCATAATTCTCCGTCAAATACTTCCAATCCTATCACAAAATCTGTATCTGCATCTACCCATGGTGCAATAAAGCTGGGAGTTGGTGATGAAGGATCATCAAGCTCGATCCCTGCCGGGGCAAGCCAGTTAAATGTAAGATCATAGGTGGGCTCCGCAGTAACAGTGAATACAAATGGATCAAATCCATTTCCCACAACCATATCTGCAGTCCAATCAAGGGTCTCTTCTACATCATATATCATTCCAGCACTGGCATCATAATATAAGAAACTAAAAGTCTCTCCTGATGTTACATTGCTGTATACCTGTGGCATAAAAGCTACGTGACCAAAAGCAATATTTGTGTAATCCTGCACGCTGTCATCACTTTGCTGAGCTATACCACGGCATTCATCGCCTACAAAGACCCCTATCATATCATTAACATCGGTTACCTGAACGCCATTGAATTCCACGACACCCCAGATAAACCCATTGTATTCAAAATCTGGTGGATTAAGATACCAATTTGGCGTGTCTCTCAGAAAATCGTCCGGGTCATAGGAGGCAGTACCGTCAAGCTGAACAAATTCACCTTCATCTACAACCTGGTCATTTCCGGCAACAGCTACTGGTGGATAATCACCAACAATAATCGTTACAGTACCATCGATAAGATTATCAAGATAGAGTGAATTGTATTTAAACTGGTTAAGGTCAAGAACTGTCTCGCCTTCCAGCAAGGCAGTAAATTCGAGAACTATCAATTCTCCTTCTCCACTAATAGACATAAAATCAGCAAAAGCTACAGATATATTGCCATCTGCATTTTCATAAGCTAAAAGGTTACCGGAAGTGATCACTTCGCCGGCTTCATAACCTACGTAATCCAGATATTCTGTATCATAGCCAAGATTGAACTGGAAAGAAATTACACCCCATTCCGGTTGGATGGCTGAAGTGCTGATGCCAACCGTGAAATTTAGTCCCTCACGGGTATCAGCATCGGAGCAGGTGATAACTGCGTCTGCATAAGGGTGAATAATGGTAACCAATCCATCATTAATATTATCATTATCAAGATACAATGAATTGTATTTAAAATTCTCTATATCAAGTACCGATTCTCCTAACGATGTGGAAGCAGCAAATTCCAGCTCGATTAGAGTACCTTCTCCTTCTATCGGCATAAAATCAGCGAAAGCTATAGAAACATTGCCATCTGCATTTTCAAAGGCTAACAGGTTGCCCGAATCTATGATTGAACCGGCTGAGTATCCTACATAGTCAAGAAATTCCGGATCAAAACCAAGATCAAACTGGAAAGATATCACATTCCAGTCAGAAATAATCTCGCTGGTGGAAATCCCGACTGTGAAAGTAGAGCCACCGCCAACGGTTAATTCCGGGGCACTAATCACTGCATTTGTATAGGGAATCACAATATCTATTGTCCCGCTATCTACCTGCGGCAGGAATGTGGCATTATACTTAAACTGCTCTATCTCTATTTCAGTGCTGCCAAGTTCCACAGGGATAAAGTTAAATCCAGCCAGACTGCCGGCTCCGGATAAGGCGTTATAGTGAGCATAGGCGACAGATAAATGACCCGGCTCTACTTCAAAAGCTAAAAGATTTCCCTGGGGAGCTACGCTGCCCATCTCATATCCTGTATATTGCAGCATGGTGGGATCATAATAAAGGTGGAACTGGTAAGAAATTATATTCCATTCCTCTAAAAGCTCTCCCGTAATCACATTACAGGTAAATTCCATGTCAAGCCCAGCATTTATATCTTCAGCATAAACTTCAACAAAATAGAAGGGCTCATGTACAGTTACTCCACCCGAAACCAGGTTTAGCACTTCTGTATTATTATAATAGAATTCACTGATAACGAGATCGGTAGCACCCACAGAAAGGGCAGTAAAATTGAGGTAATTCAAGGCTGCCGCCGCTCCAATTGGGTCTGAACTGGCAAAAGCAACCTGAACTAAACCGGGCTCATCGCCATTGACTGCCAGGATACCATCCGGCATTATTTCACCTTCTGCAAAGCCCGTGTACTCAATGATATCTGCATTATAGCTGATTATGTATTGGAATGAGATTACCTCAAATTCGGGATTTAAAGGTGTTGTATAGATGCCTGCAGTAATTTCTTCACCGAAAGAGGTCTCAATATTATCCACTGTGATCACAGCATCTCCTGGATTGGGAATGTTTATAACCGTAACCACTACTTCATCGGTATCTGTAAATTCGCCATCATCCACCGTCAAGGTCATGATGAAATCTGTAGTCTCATCTACCAGCGGCGCAGTAAAAGCAGGAGTGGCACTAAAGGGGTCATCGATATCTAATAAACCTTCCCACAGATATGTGATCTCATCATCATTAGGATCATATGAAGCACTGCCGTCCAGCACACCTTCTTCTCCTTCCAGTATATCAAAATCTTCTCCTGCATTGGCTACCGGAGGATTATTGGGATTGGTGATAGTCACCTCACCAGGAGTTAAATTCAATATGTATTCGTTATTATAGACAAATTCCGTGAGAGCTATCTGAGTGACACCATCATCTATTGCATTGAATAAAAAATCTACCACTGAGCCTTCACCGTAAATCGGATCGCTGATAGCGAATGCCGCCTGGATGACCCCAGGTTCTGTATCGTTGATCACCAGATCGTATATTGTCCGTTCAGGATCCTCATAAACACCGGCATATTCTAATAATTCTGCGTCATAAGTGAGAACAAACTGGAAAGAGATCACCCCATTTTCAATCATGATTAATGATGTTTCAACGGTACTCACAAACTGGTCTCCTGTAAATACATCTGCACCGGTAACGTTTATGCTCACTTCGTCCCACAGAGGATAAATTGTGATTTCGCTTTGAACAGTTTCTTCCAGAATATAGTTATTCATAACCATATTACTCAAATAAGCAGTACTATAGCCGTGGGCGATAGGCTGGAAAGTGATTATGATCAATTCATTAATTCCTGAGATTGCATCTGCTCCAGAGTAGGCAGCATTGATTACACCAGGTTCCTGAGCGTTTACCACTAACTGACCACTGAGATTCGCCCCGTAAGAATAATCCACAAATTCCAGATAGCTTGAATCATAATGATATGAGAATTGATAGCTGATAATCCCGTCTTCTGTCTGGATATCATTGCTGTAAACCGTAGCATCAAAAGCTGTGAGACCCTGATGTAATACATCTTCCATAGCAAATGAAATTTCCGGGAAGTCTGTGATTATTATCGATCCGCCTGTGATGTCTGTGATGTCGGTGTTATTATAGCGTGCATTTGTCATTGTTATTGCTGTCTCGCAAGGCTCGATAGGAGTGAAATGAAGAATCATTAATTCATTAATTCCCGTCAATATCGTTGCATCTGCATAAGCAACGTTTAATAATCCGGGAGTTAAATCATTAACAACTAACATCCCCGGCAAGCTAACACCCGCCGAATAACCGTTATAATCCAGGAGCAGTGGATCATAACTGAGTAAGAATTGAAATGATATTGCCTGATCACCTGCCTGCAGATCACTGCTGGATACGTGGATGTCAAATGGCTCAAAACCCATCTGCTCCACGTTGTTCATCACGAAACCTGCATCAGACAAGTCTGCCTGAAGCATAGCTACAGCCATGGTAACAACTAAAATCAAAAAAATCTGCCGTTTCATTATACCTCCATAAGGTTTATTTTCTCTATCTTGTAATACATACCCTCACTTCACAATTTCCTTCTACTCTTCTTTTGCATTCAATGCCTTTTATTGTCAATAATTTTTTCTCCTTTGACTGTTTTTTTTATTCCCCAATTACCAGAATCACACCCTCCCTGCCTATTATATAAAGTGAAATTGAATTGAAACAATATTTTTTTTTATCAATTAGCTGGGTATCTGCCCTGGTTTTTTAAGCAATATCGCACCCCTATCCGCTATATGACTTCATCCACAGTATATAAATATGAATATTACTTTGATTGATAACTGGCGGGAGAAATTGTAATTGACATCTGGGGTTAAGCATTTTAGATTGCACTCCAGTTGGGAAAAAATAATCATAGGGGATAAAATGCAAAGAAATTTGTTGTTTACTGCGATGATCATAATCATATTATCAGGATGCAGTTTACCTGAAAATCCGGGTTTACCTACCTGGGAGACTAAACTGAGCTTTTATATCTTGAATGACAATTATGATCTTTTGGAACTGGCAGAGGAAGATAGTTCCATTGTTCTAATAACTACAACTGAAGGAGATACTGTACTGGGGATTTTTCAGGAGGAAGTTAGCGAGCAGGAAATAGAAATTGGTGCTACTGAGAGCACGCAAGAATATGAAGAAGCGGAGATAGGCGATATTGAATTGCCGGATGTGGATGATGTTGAAAGTGATCTCACTTTTGGTGAGTTCTCCGAATCTGCCGGACTGATCTTACCCGGTCAGGGTCAAACGGTGCCTTTTATTGAGCCTTTTCATTTCGATAATATTCGCCAGGAAATGGATGCCGTAGAAAAGATAGAGGTTGTTGAAATACTGGTGGGGGGCTTTTTTCTCAGACTCACCAATAACATGATAGTAGTCATGGGAGATTATGAAGCAGATGATCCTTTGAAAGTGAGAATAGTAAATATCACAGAAAGCGATACCATTGACGTGGTAGAAGAAATCGAACTTACAGATACTAATCTCGCTCCTGGTGAAAGTTATCAGACCTGGATAGACCTGAGTGGCAGAACACTCTATAGAGAAATGAGTGTTTTATTATCAGGCGGAAGCCAGGGGACAAGCGGACAGCCCACAGTGATAGACTACGAAACACTATTTATCTCTGAGCTGGAATTTGATGATGGTCTAACGGCGAGTGCGGCTGAATCAATGATCGCAGAGCAGACTATTATCGATACGATTTTCATTGATTTTGATGACGATTACAAGATTTATTTTGCCCAATTGCTTGATGATGAATCTTATAGAATAGATATTTCGATAGTTAATGAAATTGATCTCGATCTAAACTTGCTCGTGGAAATCCCAGATTTATTTCTAGATAGTGATTCTCACTATATAAATGAAATTTTCGTGCCTCGCAGCAGTGCAGGAGGAGAGTATGATATAAGCCTGGCTTTAGGCGGTGCCAGAATTGGAGATAACCAAAATCTACTCGAGACTCTGGATGTGTTTACAATTGCCAGTATAGACAGTACGGAAACCGGTGATTTCCGTACTATAACAGCTACGGATAAATATCATGTTACTACAGAGATGAGTTCTGTGGAATTCGATTATGTGCGAGGTGTTATTAAGCCACAGGAGCAGGATTTGATCTCGGAAGAGGTGACAATTGATGTGGATTACCCAGAGGTGGAAGAGGGTGCTGATTTTATGTTTGTGGGTGAGAGCTCGATTAAGATTAATGTAATGACGGGTGAATCATTTATCCCGGGAACCATGACTATCTATGCCAGAGCATTCAGTCAAAGTGGTGATATGGTGGAATTAATTGATTCTGAAAGTGGCAATCCTCCGCTGGTAATAATTCCACCGGAAACTGAATTTGATATTGAATTCAGCAGCGAAGAATACAATATCAATGAACTTTTATCAATCCTGCCGGAGCGGATAGAGTTTGATGTTGATGTACAGATAGGAAATGGGGCTTCTGAGGTCGTTTATAACAGGGGAGATTTGCTGGAGACTATAATTTCTATAGAATCAACTTTGGCTCTGGCATCAGAAGCCTGGGTGATACCTACCGATAATGGAGAGATTTCTATCAACGAAGAAGAGATAGAGCTATCTGAAAATGAGTATGACGCTTTTCAGTCTGCGAGTTTAACGATTACGTATAAAAATACTACAGGACTGAATGTGGCAGCAGATATCCTAATGGCAGAAAATAAAGCAGATATTGCCCAGGAAATCTATCATTACAATAATGCCGATACTACTAAAGTGAACCTTATTAGAATTCCCATGTTAGAAGAAACTCCTGCAGAAGAAACAAAAGAATTAAATATTGATATCCTGCAGAAAGACTTGAGCTATTTCCTCTCAGATTATACTTATCTGAGCTCAAGATTGAAGCTGGTGAGTGAGGGAACGCAACCACTGAGCGGTGGAGTAGAGATGCTGGTGAAAGCAGAAATTGTGATAAAAATTTCTCAAAACCTGCTCGAAGATGAGGAGAACTAAGATGAAGCGAATAATATTGATATTAGTATTAGTGACTGTCTGCTGCACTTTACAAGGCTTTTTTAGTGATTTTTCTGAAAATCCTGCCCAGATCAGCGACCGTGAGAGTGGAGATATTATACTCCCTCTATTTAGTCTTTCAGGCGGGATCACCAATAATCATCTATTTTTGAGTGACTTTGCCATGTTCGAAGAAGATCATGTACTCACAGATTCAGAGAAAAAAAAACTCACTGCAAAGGATTTTAATCTACAAGGCTATGGAACTTTTAATCTTCTGAGTTTTGGATATAGAAATTGGGAATTGAGCTTTAATTCGAACATAAAAGGCAGCTTCGGCAATATTGATAAAGAATTTCTTGAGATAATTTTTAAAGGCAATGATATTGATAAACATTATAAAACATCCCTGATGAGTGATACTTATGCCTATCAATTTATGCGAGGAAATTTTACCTGGGGCTACCCCGGAAGTTTAAATCTTTCAAGTATCCCGATGTTAACTATTGCGACCAAGGATTCTAATGGCTTTATAACTGCTTTAGAAAATACTGTTAACTATCTGAGAGAGACCGATATTTATCTGGGTGCCAGTGTGAGCTGGTATAATTCTCTGGGTTATGCTGAGGTGGTGGATAGCCGGCAGGAATTTGTTACAACTGCAGATAGTCTATATATCTCAAGCAAGATAAAACTTATTTATTCAGATTATGATTCCGTTTCTACCTCAGGTAATAACAGCTTTGGATTTGGTTTGGGTATGAAAATCGCCCTTCCAAATGGCTGGTTTCATTTTAGTATAGATGATATCGGCGCAAGGCTTAAATACAGTGATTTGCTCTATACAGAATCTTCAGACTATTATCTGGATTTTATGGAATATCTGGATGAAGAGTATGAGGCAGAGAACGAATCTGAAATTATAGAAGATGAGATTTACGATGGAGATAGAGAAATAAATATATCTTCCTCTGTAAGCATTGGTGCAGAATACAACGTAGGCAGAGGTTTCGGTGTGATGGCAAAATATCTAAAATGTCATTATCTTATAGACGGTTTTTTTCTGGGAACTACCTATAGAGGTCTAGAATGGCTGCCGGTTAAACTCACTTACGGTAATGGTGAAGTAGATACCTGCAACCTGAAGTTCGGTTTTGAAACTAATTCATTTGAAATTCTTTTCGGGCTTACAAATTACAATGGATTATTCAATGCCGCCTGTGGTTATGGCGGAGATTTCGGGATCAAATTCAAATTCTAGTTCATTGTGATGATCTTGCAGCATTATCAATCAGTAATGCTGCATTTTTTTCTTATAAAGGAGTAAAAATGAAACAAAGAAGAGAAGTATTAAACGCCAAAGAATGGACAAGCTATAATTTCTCGGAGACAGATCAAAATAAGAAAGTACCACCTCCTCCAGTTTGCAAACCTTATCCAAAAGATGGCTTGATCTATGACCTGCCAAAACCCGATCACTGGAATTGGGACATTACCACAGATTTCAATTCTGCCACCCTCAGACGTAACAGCATAAGAAAATTTAAAGATGAGATTTTGAAACTTAAAGAACTCTCATATTTATTATGGAGCACTCAAGCTGTGAGATTAAAAATCAATAATGCTACTGCTAAACGTTTTGTCCCTTCTGCCGGCTCCCGCCATGCTCTGGAAACTTATCTTGCTGTTCTTAATGTTCAGGATTTGCCCCAGGGGATATATCGCTATTTGCCCGAAGAACATAAACTTCTTTTTGTCTATCTGCCAGAATTGTTCCCTGAAGCTATCACAAATTCGGTAAAAGGGCAGTCATTCTGCACTCAAGCTAATGTAGTTTTCTACTGGAGTGCTATTCCCTACAGAATGGAGTGGAGATATTCACTGGCATCAAGCAAGCTCATACTTCTTGATGCGGGCCATGTATGCCAGAACCTATATCTTGCCAGTGATGCCGTAAAATGCGGCACCTGTGCCATTGCAGCCTATGATCAGGAGGCGGCAGATCAGCTTCTCAAACTGGATGGTGAAGAAGAACTGGTGATCTATATTGCTCCCGTAGGCAAGATATATTAAAATTGTAACCCCCAAAGCCGGACTACGTTGATACTTAAAAAATTGTTACCCGGGAGAGATTCATGATAATTGGTTTCAATATTTTATATTGGAGGTATTATGAATAGTAGTAGAATTATGAAGTTGCTGGCAATTGTCATGCTGCTCGTAATAGCATCAGCAGTCATTGCTGATGCCAGAAATCCTTTTGTGGAAGTTGTGAAAGCCATCAGACCCTCAGTCGTTAATATTAAAGTGCAATATGAAGCACCCGGAGCATCAATTGGTAATTTACCCTTTGACGATGACTTCTTTAAATTCTTCTTTCCTCAACCACAGCCAGAGCTACGTACCCGAAAAGTGCAATCCATGGGAACGGGTTTTATCTTTAAACGTGATGGAAACCAGGTGTTTATTATCACTAATAACCACGTTGTGGAAAAGGGACGCGAAAAAAGTGCCAAGATAACAGTGACTTTGGAAGACAAAGAAGAATTTATTGGTGAAGTGGTAGGTTTGGATAGTGATACGGATTTAGCCGTAATCAAAATAGAAATTGATAGAAACCAATGGGTGACAATTGCCCCTTTAGGCGAATCATCTACCCTGGAAGTAGGCCAGTGGGCTATTGCCATAGGCAATCCCTTTGGAGCAGAACTTAATCGCACGGTCACTGTGGGAGTGATCTCTGCCGTAGGCAGGTCAAATTTTAATTTTGGCAGATCAGGTCCTCTATATCAGGACTATATTCAAACCGATGCTGCCATCAATCGCGGCAACAGTGGTGGCCCGCTGGTTGATATTGATGGAAATGTGATCGGCGTAAATGCAGCTATTTCCACGCCTAACCAGGGAAATGTCGGGATCGGCTTCGCCATTCCCGTCGATATGGTGAAGATTGTTATGAATGATCTTATGGATTATGGCGAAGTTGTTCGAGGCTATCTTGGGATTTTACCCCAGGAGATCACTTCTGATCTAAGGAAGAGCCTTAATCTGGAAGATTTTTCCGGTGTTCTCATTGCCAAAGTGGAAGATGATACACCGGCGGCAAAGGCCGGTCTAAAGAAAGGTGATGTGATCATTAGATTTAATAACCAGGAAATACCTAATGTTTCCAAATTCCGGATTGTGGTTGCCGAAAGCGAGATAGATAAAAAACTGCCTGTCGAGATCGTGAGAGATAAAAAGACTAAGAAGCTGAATGTGACATTGATAAAAAGACCAGATCAATTAGCTCAAGTAGATGAAAAAAGTGCTGAAGCAGATTGGCTGGGTATTAAAGTGGAAAGCCTCGATAGTGAGTTTGCCAGGAAATTTAAATTCGAAGATGAAGATAGTGGCGTGGTGATAAGCTCTATTGAAAAGGATAGTCCCGCAGAAGCAAGCGAATTACAGATTGGCGACCTTATTCTTGAGATTAATAATGTGGAGATTTCTGATGTGGCAGCATTTAGCCAAGTGAGAGATGAACTGCAAAACAGTAAAAGTGATCTTATTCTATTTTACGTGAAATCGGCAAACGGCACCTACCATTACGTAGCGGTTAATCTAAATAAATAGAGACCATAGGGGAGACTTGACAGTCTCCCCGGTTTTTTATTCCCAAACTACTGTTAGATCAGCGGTTTCAGAAAATTCCACCAGTAATAATCGATTAACTGAAAAGGATTTGGCAAAGAAAAACCCTGATTGAGCCTGTCATCTATGCGTTCATCAATTGCCTCATCTATCAGCCCGCGTTCAAAAGCCTCTCCAGGATTAAAATTAAAAAGTGCTCCCACTATTCTGATCAGGGTATAGATTATCCCTACGGCTACAGCTAATTCCAGAAAATAAATAAAACCACGCACAGAAAGATTAAGGCTTCGCATCTGGGTATCGGGTGAAGAACGATGACTTTTTCTCTTGTCATAACCCAAAAAGAAAGATATATAATAATCTTTCTTAAATAATTTACAGGTCTTGTTGGATTCATAGATCTTTTTGGTGGGAACCACTATACAACGCTTGAGAATATCCTGTATTGTGCGACGCTGTTCAAAATTAAGTGACTGGCTGATTTCTTCAGGCAGCAGGCTATAGAAATAAGTATAGTCCCTTTCAATGATGTTTTCTGAAGGTGCATTATTCGGTTTTGGTTTCCGCATTCCCTTGCGTCTATCTTCACCTACATAGAACTGCATATAATATTTCTTCAGAAACCAGAAGGGGACATTCAAATCGATGATCTTTTTGGAAGGTATCCTGATCGCTTTTGCCAGTACGAGCCGTATGTGTTTTTCCTGCTCTTCAGTGAAGCTGTCCTTTATTCCATGACCCATCTGATTCATGAAATAATCAACATCCTTGAGTTTGTCTTTAAATGGCATTTCTATTCTCCCTTACTTATTTAGACCAAGTTTTTCAATAATATATTCATAACCATGACTTCCCTTGACAACGTCATAATTTAATGCTGACTTGCCAAAATAGAGAACTATGGATATCACGATAATATAGATCAGCATACTAGTAGCAAAACTTATTTTGTTCATAGTCGTATTGATATTTCTTCTCCTGCCCTGTCTCCGGTCGAATCCCAGATATAAGGTCAGGTAGTATTTTTTTTTGAACTTGAAGGATAGGTTTGTCTCGATAATTTTGCGGGAAGGTATCGGTATAGCACGCTTGAATATATCATGGATTGCCCTCTTTTCTTCATAATTGAATCCATACTGAATTTTATCAGGCAGATTCATGAAATAAAATTCCGCATCTCTCTCTCTAAATTCCCTTAGCTTTTCCTTCTCATACTTATCTCTTTCATTTCTTGATTTTGTCCGCTTATCTTCTCCAAAGTAGATTTGAATAAAAAAACGCCTTATTAACCAAAA
This sequence comes from uncultured Candidatus Cloacimonadota bacterium, assembly GCA_964604155.1. Lineage (GTDB taxonomy): Bacteria > Cloacimonadota > Cloacimonadia > Cloacimonadales > TCS61 > Stygibacter. The sequence continues at coordinate 35,707 of CAZRXY010000099.1, forward strand.
TGGTATGTTAAGGTCTAAAATCTTTGGCGAAGGTATGCGGATGATTTTATTTAAAACCTGCCTGAGCGCCTCTGTCTCATCCGGCTCCAGTCCTCTGTAGAAAGCTTCCTCTATCTGACTGATAAAGTGCTGCTGATCTCGAACTACCGGACTATATGCCATACTAATCAACCTCTGTAGATTTTCTTTATCTCTTCGATTTCTATTTCGGAAAAATCCTTAACATCATACTCACCAGCAAAAAGATAATAAATTTTTCTGTCCAGAAGAATATCCATAAGGTCTTTATCAAGTTCTTCTCTTCTTGCCATATCTGCCAGAATCTTGAGTGAATTATTCAAGGAATATGAGGCTTTGTAAGACCTTTTAGGCATAAGTGCATCAAACACATCAGCGATGGCAAGTATACGCGATTGCAGCAGAATCTCACCATTCTTTAAACCTTGGGGATAGCCGGTACCATTCATCCTTTCATGATGAGAAGAGGCTATCCTGGCAACATTGCGATATTTGCCCGGAAAAGTGATCTTATTTAGAATATTATATGTGATCTCAGCATGCTTTTTGATCTCATTATATTCCGCTGATGTGAGAGTGCCCCTGGGAATCAATAGATTCTCTAATTCATCCTCGTCCAAGAGACTATAGACTTTGCCATTTCTTCTTACTTCTATCTCTGAAATTTCCTTAAGACTGGTAATCACCTCTTCCGATACCGATTCTGATCCCTGGTTTATTTGACAAATCAGCTTATAATAACGCGGTAATTTTTCCAGCAGCTTCTGCAATTCAGCTCTTCGTTCCAAAGATATTTCCTCCCGGAATAAATTATGAATGACCTGCTCCAATAATTCGAACTTTACACCGATTATCTTGGTGCGGTCAGAGCAGGAAACTAGTTTTGTGCTCTTGTTTAGTAATACGCTGGATGTGACTATCTTGCCCAGATCATGCAGCCAGCCCGATATCGTGAGCTCATCAAGCTCGTCATCAGTGAAAAAAGTTTCTGCATACGCCCCAATATCTACCTCATTGATCGCATTTGCCAGAAAATTAGTCAAAATTGTCACTTTCTGGACGTGCTGATATGTATTAACTGATTTCATATCAATCGCATAGGCTATGGATTGTGTGAATTCAAATATCATTCTCTCCAGGTTTCTTATCAATAATTTATTGCTCAAGGTGATTGCTACCTGTGATGATACTGAGAGAAGTATCTCGATATGATCTTCCGAAAAAGGCACTATCTCACCAGCTCCATCCTTGCAGTTTGTAAGCTCTATTATGCCCAGAACCTGCTCTTCATGGTCAACCAAAGGCACTGCCAACATCGATTTCGAATGGTAATTTTCCCTGTTATCAAGATGCTTGGTCAATTCTATCTGAAAATAATCCTGCTCATATATATCGTCAAAATGTGCTTCAAAACCTGTGTGATATACAAAAGTTGCCAGAGAATTCATTATCGGTTCTCCACTCTGCTCAAATAGCTCTATCGTCTGCCTGTGTGCTATCGCCTGATCCGCATCGTATTCTTCCTCAAGTGAAACGGTTTTCACTCTTTCATATTTCAATCCGGTCTTATCTTCTGATGTGATATAGATCACTCCTCGATCTGCCGATGTCACATACATTACCTCATCCAAAATAATCCGAAATACATTCCTGATACTTTTTTCCAATGACAATAACTTGCCGATTTTAATCAGTCTTTGTGCCAGATCCAATATGCTGTCTCCCTTTATCTAGATACAATAACACAATTCTTCCCACTTTTTTTACCCTTGTATAATGCATTATCGGCTCGCTTGAAAGTGCCATCAAGATCTTCACCTTCCCTGAATTCTGTGATCCCAATAGTGATAGTCACATTCAGCAATTCATTCTTGAACCGGAATTTATGATTGGCAATGTTTTGCCGTACCTTTTCGGATATCACCCTGCCACCTGCTAAATTTGTTTCGGGAAATACAAGAATAAATTCCTCACCTCCCCAGCGACCCAGAATATCCTGTGCCCGAATTGTGTTTCCTATTAATTCAGCAATCTCTTTTAAAACAAAATCTCCCATATCATGACCGTATGTATCATTAAAAATTTTAAAACTATCTATATCGGCAATTGCCAATGAAAACGGCTGCTTATGCCTTTCGAATCGAGTCAATTCATAATTGATCCTTATCTCCACATCTCGCCTGTTGGCTATCTGAGTCAAAGGATCTATTCTGGCTAATTTTTCCATCTTCTCATATGCCAAACCTAATTTCTCATTCTGCTCAGCTATATATCTGCGGTCGTTCACCGTTTCCGTGTTATCCCTGATTACCATCCCAAGACGATATCCCTTATCAACCCTGATCGTGAATAGTGAGTATTGCAAATGGACTATTGAGCCATCTGCGTGACTAATCTGGCAATCATCCTGACGCGATTCCTCTTCTTCCAAACCCTCTCTTAGTGATTTTTTAATAAATTTCTTGATCAAAACCGGTGATATCAGCACGCCGTTTTTCCTTACTTTTGCCCAGGATAATATGTCCCAGATTAATTCACCATACACCTTCTCCATAGATATACCAGTGATATTAGATAGACTGCCATTCCATTCTATCACCTGACCCTTTTCATTTATCAGAGCCATCCCGTCATTAGACAGCCCGATAAATGAACGAAACTTTTCCTCATTATTCAAAATGAAGTTGTCCATCTGCTTCTTCCGCGTTATATCATATAATTGAAATAGAAACAGCAGATTTTGATCTTCTTCAGTTAGTCTGATTGGGTTTATTATCACATTGAACCAGGCTTCACTGCCATTTTCGACGCTAAATCTGGTTTCTAATATTTTTGTCTCAAGCTGCGTACTATCACAGGCTTCTACTAATTTTCCCAGCTCAAAGGCATTTCTTAAACGCAGACTTTGCAGATTATATCTGGTAATCCTTGACCCGTCTATTCCGGTGTGTTTTATGAAGCGTGAATTTGCATAGAACAAATCTCCAATACTGTCTATAATGAAAACCGGATTGACAGCCTTTGAAAAGGCTATCTTAAATAATTCTCCCGTAGCAGATAATTCAGGAGGATGCTGGATTTTTTGTGATATTGATGCTAATCGCTTTAGCAGCAAACTGGTATTCACCGGCTTGTTATAAAAATGATCCGCACCTGCTGCTATTGCCCCCTGAAGATGCTCGCTGCTGCCCAAACCCGTGATTACAAATATGATCGCTTCCGCAAACCGGCCACGTATATCTCGCACTAAGTCTATGCCTGTAAGCCCATCAAGCATCAGATCAACAAGAAATATATTAAATTTTGATGAATTCAGATATTTTTGTAATGATCCCACGTGATTACATATCTCACAATTGTAACCATTACTGGAAAGAATTTCTTTAACAAGCTCCGAAGTGAGCAAATCATCATCAATTATCAATACATTATCATTCGCTTTCATTTGCCCAGCAATGCCAAAGCTCTCTTTATCAGCTCATGGCTATCTATCGGTTTGGTTAAAAAATCCTTTACCCCAAGCTCAGATGCAGTGCTTAAATGATACTCGTCCGAGTATGCCGAAAGAATTATAAATTCCTGACCCGGTCTGAAAGCTTTGATCTTTCTAATCATCGTGAGACCATCCATTACAGGCATCTTTATGTCTGTAATCACCAGATCAGGCTCCGTCTTTATTACGCTCTCTATTCCTTTTTCTCCATTGCCGGCTACATAAACTTCATCAAATTCCGTGAGCATTATCTCTCTCAGCATCTCACGGATTAATACCTCATCTTCTACGATTAAAATCTTCTTTTTCATCGCTCAAATGATTATTGTGAACACGGCACCTGTTCCCGAATTATGAACATCTATATGCCCATGCATTTTTCTCTCTATGATTGTCTTGCATATATATAATCCAAGCCCGGTGCCATCACCGGTTTTTGTCGTGAAATGTGGCTCAAAAATCCTGCCGATTATCTCTTTTGCTATCCCTCCTGCATTATCCTCAATTTCCAGACAACTCTTTCCCATCCGTTTACTCAAAGTAATATTGATCAGCCGGTTATCTTTATTCTTTTCCACCAAGGCATCTTTGGAATTTATCAATAAATTCATCAATACCTGTGAATATTCATTTTCATAGCCTTCTATCTGACAATCAGTCTCTTTTGTATAGTTCACACTCACCTGATGATTCTGAAACGAGCTGTCCACAAAAGATATCGTCTTCCTCACCACATTATCTATGCAAAAATATACCTTCTCACGATTGGGATTAAAGAAATCTCTGAAATCATCTATTGTTGTGGACATCTGATCGAGCACTCCCATGATCCTTTCTACCCTTTCTTCCAGTAATTCGTCCGTTAAATTTGAATTCCGATAAGAAAATAATAGCGATTGAGTGAATAAACCTATTGCGTTAAGAGGCTGACGCCACTGATGCGCTATATGACCAATCATCTCTCCCATCACTGCCTGGCGGCTTTGAAGCATCATTATATGATCTTTCATCCGGATTTCTGCTACACTGTTATCTATCTTCTCCTGCAGAGTTTCTTGAAATTCACGCAATTGCTGATTGGCAGATGCCAGCTCCCGAGTACGCTCCTTAACGCGGTTCTCCAATTCTCGATGTGCTTCCAGTAACGCCTTTTGAGCCTCTCGCTTCTCCAAACGCTCCGCATCTAACCTCTTCTCAAATAATATGGTCTCAGCTAATTCATCTAATACTGTCAGAAGATTCTTGTATGATATCGGCTTGATTAGAAAATTATTTACACCCAATGCTATCGATTTTAAAAAATTCTCCTTCTCACTATAGGCAGATACTACTACTATCTTCACATTAGTGCCCTGACGGCGAATCTCCTGGATCATATCTAAACCATTCATCACCGGCATCATTATATCAGTTATCACTATCTCCGGCTTCTCCTCCAAAAATAACGCTAACCCCTCTTTGCCATTAGATGCCTGAAGCACGATTTGAGTATTCTTTTCAAGGATTTTACTGATCGTATTACGCATCAATTCGTCATCTTCTACAAACAATATCTTAAGATCATGTTTCTCCAAGAGAACCTCCATTTTCCATAAATCCATTTGTCCCCTTTATTATCATACTCATATTATTGTCAAAGAAAAACATTTGGCAGCTATACTGTCAAAAGCCGTCACCCGATTAAAAAAAAAGTTTAATTTGACAGAACTGCGAAAATCTGGATTAAGTACAATATCGATGTAACCGAATGCAGGTTATGCGTTAATATTGTGTAAACCGAAAAAGAGATAAGGTGGTAGGCTTTGGACGAAAGAGAATTAGTTAAAAAAGCCAAAAAGGATATCCAGGCTTTTGATGAACTCTATAGGATTTATTATCCTAAGATCAATAACTTCGTTTTTCACCGGACTTATAACGAAGACGTGAGAAATGAGATCGTCTCCAATGTCTTCTTTAAAGCTATGAAAAATCTCTATCGCTTCAGGTTTATGGACAGCCAGCGCTGCTCTTTCTCCGCATGGCTTTATCGGATTGCCGTGAGTGAGGTGAATCAGTATTACCGTGACCGCAAACGTGACCTCCTGCTGGCAGGTAAGAAAAAACATGATCTCCCCGAAGAACCCACCCAATACCCGTATCAATTCGAATTTGTGAAAAAGTGTCTCGCTGATTTGTCACCCTTTGAACAGAACCTGATCGCTCTAAAATACTTTGAAAAAAAAACCTACAAAGAGCTGTCGGAAATTTTTGGAAAAAAAGAAAATGCCCTGAAAGTAAGAATGCATCGCAGTATAAAGAAACTTAAAGAAATTTTGGAAAAGGAGGCTGCTGATGGAAAGGATAAAAAGTATGCTTGATGACCTGAAAATCCCCAAAATTGATGACCAGTTCCAGTTTAACGCCCTCAGAAGCAGGTTGCTGAAATCATTCTTCAGCAGCCAAAGGCAATATGTGCTCCGCTATCGCTGGGCTCTATCACTGGCTGCTCTCTTGTTCGTGGTGCTCGCCACCACCATTATCATGCCCAATTTCGCCAAAGATGTTAATAATTTCGTCTTCCGCTCAAATAAAAATGATTTGCCTGCCCTTATCAATGACCCCCACAACGGAAACACAATCGTGATGGATAATAGCTCCACTTCTCAGAAAAATACCGCCGGTAGTATCATTGATAATGATAAAACTTATCTGATTAAACAGTACAATTCACCTCGTATGGGTAAGGTGATGGTGGTCTCCGAATATGACAGACAATTGCAGAATAATAAGATACGCAAAGTATCCACCGCCCGTTACTAACTCGGAGGCATTGTGAAAAATCTTCTTCTGCTCTCTGGCGCACTCTGCTTACTGATCGAGACCTTTGCCCAGCCTCTGCCGTTTTTGGGCGTTACCACCCAGGACATGGAAAGCCAAAGCTATTCTGCATATAATATCCAGGATGGCTATGGAGTTCTGATCACCTCTGTAGTATCCGGTTCTGCCGCCGATAGGGCTGCCCTTAACGAAGGTATGATCATTAGAAGCTTCAATAATGAAAAGGTTTATACAAGAAACCAGCTTCACAAAATGATCGATAATACCAGCATTGGCGAGGAAATCCTGATTTCTTCTTTCAAAGATGAGCAAGAAAAATCTCATTCCGTGATCATGGGCAGGCGAGAGGAACCCGAAAGCTCCCGCAGCCCCTGGATAGGCATAAGCCTTAATGAAGATTTACAGATTGAGGAGTTTAAGGAAAATTATGGCTTACAGGTCACTGTCGTAGCCGAGGATAGCCCCGCCCAAAAAGCCGGTATAAAAATCGATGATGTGATACTTAAAATAGATTCCGAAAAACTCTACAGCCAGGACCAGGTGATACCGATGCTCCAGATATATCAACCCGGCGATAATATAAATCTATTGATCTGGCGAAAAAATATTCTTATGGATTTAACTCTTACTTTAGGTGAGAGACCGATAGATAGATTTGATTATCTGGCAATTGACGATTTTATGCAAAGCCTTGATATTATGGGTGATCTGGAAGATATTTACGATGTCTGGGATGTAGTGGGACTCCCCGGAAAACTGCATGTCCTGGCATTTCAGGATTCTGCCAGCAAGATATTGGGCGTTATCGTCTCTGACATAGATGCCGAAACGAAAAAGCAATTGAAATTAGATAACGGTCTCAGAATTGATAAAGTTATCCCGCAGACCCCCGCAGATAAGGGCGAAATCTTACCCGGTGATATCATCCTAAGTATCAATGCAAAAAAAATTTATGAATTTGAAGATATCTCAGAAATCCTCGCTGATATAAATTTTAATGATAAGTTTACTGTCACTGTATTCAGAAATTCCAAACGCGAAAATCTGACCCTCAGGTTGTCGCCTGTCTCCGAAAAAGTGTGGTCAAACTATTATTCACAGCTTCTTGAAAATGACGTTATTAAGATGATACTCAAAAACAAAAAACCTATCGATTACTATTATGAGAGACTGGAAGATCTTGAATCCAGATTCCCTAATGGTATCGAAATAGAGATAAAGGGACGGGATGATACCGGCCCCCGCTAAGTTTCCCCTTAATCCCTCTGAGAAGATAAGCCTGTCCCCCCGGGGACAGGCTTATTTTATCACTGTTTAATATTTTCTGCCAGAATATCTAATCCTTTTTCTAATAGATCTCTATTTAGAGCATAGCTAATCCTGATCCAGTTCCTGCCTGATGTGCCAAAAGCACTCCCGGGAATAACTATTACCCCTTTCACTGCCAGCTCTGCCGCTAGTTCCGTGTCATCCCTGTCCACTTTGATAAACAGATAGGGCGCCGCATCCGGCTCCAAATAATGGCAATCCGGCAGGTTCACAGCAAAATACTCAGTGATATACTGATAATTCGCTGTCAATTGGTCTTTGATCTCTTTGATTGCCGCCTGACCTGCGTCACTTAAAGCCAAAATCCCCACTCTCTGTGATAAATAGGGAGCACAGGTGCTCTGATACTGATGTGCTACATTGATGGGGTCTATGTAGTCCGTTATTTTGCTCGCTGCCCAGCCGATCCTCCAGCCCGTCATACAAAACGATTTGCTCAATCCGGATATCGAAATGGAATTTTCATACAGATCAATGATGCTGGGCTGTCGCTCTATGTAGGTCAGCTCACGATAGATCTCATCAGACATGATCACTACGTTATGCTCACGGCAGATAGATACCATATAATTAAGCTCATCAATTGTGAGGCACTTGCTTAAGGGATTTGAAGGATTATTTATCACCACTATCCTGGTCCTGTCACTGAATTTGGCAGCAAAATCCAATTTATCAAGTACAAAATCTTTCTCTGAATCCAAACGATAATATACTGGAATACCCTCATTGATCCTTATCGATGATTCGTAAGCTAAAAAAGTGGGATTGGCCAGCATTACCTCATCTCCAGGATTCACAAATGCCGTAAAACACGAATGTATTGCCTCCGCAGCTCCACAGGTTACGCATACGCCTCCCGCCGATACACCATTTCCATAATAAGACGCCACCTTCGCTCGTAAACCGGCTAAACCAGCATTCTCTGTATATCGACAATTCTCTTTGACCACTATCTCTGCCGCATATCTTCTCAAAAATTCCGGCGTGTCAAACTGGATTTCTCCCAACCCCAAATTAATTGCACTGCCCTGAGCCGCTTCAAAAATCTGACGGATTATTGATTTCTGTACAGACCTCATCCGCTCCGCTTTCACTAATCGCATCTAACCTCCATTATTATTTCTTTCTTTCCAGCAGTAATTTCTCTGCCTCCCCGATCTGTCAATACAATAAAACATGATCTCTGATTCCAGTCAAACTCACTTTGCCTCTACGATATTCCCAAATGACACCACCCCTTCTATTAGAACACCTCCTCCATGTTACAACAAAGAACGAATAGTGCATAGGATGGTAATAAGTGCCTTTTTAATAAATTTTAATGAAGAATAATATAATGTGAATAAAATGATATACTGGTGGATGCGTAAAATCTGAGGAATTTTATTATTTTTTGCAGTCGCTTTTGCTGTATTCTGCGGCTTTTTTATGTTTTCGTGGAAGCCGGCAGAATGAGAGGAGGAAGAGAAATCAGCGGATAAATGATTCCAGTTCTATGGATGTATTTGATTTATCATCGCGGTATTTAATGATAATGGGGCAATAAGCAGAGAATTGGCTATGATCTTTCAGGGTGCGTGAGCCGGAGATTACTAGGGCATAAGGCGGGATGGTGAGAGGCTGTCCGGGGGGGGTGGCAAGAAATTCTTTTTTTGTGGCGTCATATACAGGGGTGCCGGCGGTGATAATAACTCCGCTGGCGATGAGAGCATATTCTTTGATGATCACACCTTCGTAGATGCCGCAATTACCGCCGATGAACACGTTATCTTCGATAATCACGGGGTTTGCGCCCACAGGCTCGATCACGCCTCCTAATTGAGAGGCAGCAGAGAGATGGACATTTTTCCCTACCTGGGCGCAGGTGCCTACGAGGGCATGGGAATCTATAAGAGAGCCTTCATCTACATAAGCCCCCACATTCACATACATAGGCGGCATCATAATCACAGAGTTGCCGATATGAGCACCGCGGCGGACGCTTGAGCCTCCGGGTACTATCCTGATATTATCTGCCAAAGAGAATTTACGTTCCGGGAAGGTGCTTTTATCGAGGAATGATTTGGTTTCGGAGATTTTGTATTCGATGATAGAGCCGAGTTTAAAACCGAGGAGAATGCCTTTTTTCACCCAGGCATTAGTTATCCACTTGCCGTCTTTGGGGCTGGCTGCCCGGATATCGCCATTTTCCAGGGCTTCTAAGAAATCCGGAAAAATTGTTTCGAAGCTATCAAGGTTTCCCGTGCGATAGGCCTCTTCAATTATATTTTTCACAATTATACTCCTAAATCCTTTGAATTAGAGTTATGGTTTCTTTCCAGATGTTTTTTTAGAAAAATTCCTGTAGAAGAGGCAGGATCTGCCATTATTTCTGCCGGTGAGCCTTGTGATATGATAAGTCCCCCGGCTTCGCCACCTTCGGGACCCAGATCAATAATATAATCGGCACACTTAATCACATCCAGATTATGCTCAATCACGATGATAGTATTACCCATGGAGACCAGCCTATGCAGCACGTTGAGCAGTTTTTTTATATCATCAAAATGAAGTCCGGTAGTGGGTTCATCAAGAATATAGAGGGTACTGCCGGTGCTGGTTTTGCTTAATTCACGGGCGAGCTTTATTCTCTGAGCTTCGCCACCGGATAGAGTAGTGGAAGCCTGTCCGAGTTTTATATAATCCAGTCCCACATCCATAAGTGTCTGTAATTTGCGTGAGATAATGGGGATATTATCGAAAATTTCCAGAGCCTGCTGAACGTCCAGATCGAGCACTTCGGAGATATTATATCCTTTAAATTTCACAGACAGAGTTTCCTTATTATATCTTTTGCCATTGCACACTTCGCAGGTGACAAAGATATCGGGCAGGAAGTGCATTTCTATTTGTTTAAGACCTGCTCCCTGGCAGGCTTCGCATCTGCCGCCTTTTACATTGAAGGAGAATCTTCCCGGTTTATAGCCGCGAACCTGGGCAGCAGGTAATTCGGCAAACAGTTTACGTATAGGATCAAAGAGTTTGATATAAGTTGCCGGATTTGAGCGTGGTGTTCTACCTATCGGCTGCTGGTCTATATTAATAATTTTATCAAAATTATCTACTCCGTAAATTGCGGAAAACTTACCTTGAGCTTTTTGGGCATGATGGAGGATATTTGCTGCCGCAGGATAAATGATCTGGTTCACCAGAGAGCTTTTTCCCGAGCCTGAGACGCCGGTGATGCAGGTGAAAAGCCCCACAGGGATATGAACATCAATATTTTTGAGATTATTTTGAGTGGCGCCGATGACGGATAGTTTTCTGTTATCAGGCATTAAAATTTTATCGGGCAGAGGTATTTGGAGTCGATTGGAAAGATATTTACCGGTGATAGATGTCGTAGATTTCATGATTTCTTTCACGGAGCCTTGAAAGACCACTTCACCGCCCAGTACTCCGGCATGAGGACCAAAATCTATGATTTGATCTGCACTTCTAATGATATCTTCATCGTGTTCTACCACGATAACAGTATTACCGATATCTCTGAGGTGAAGCAGCATGTTTAGCAGTTTATGATTATCACGCTGGTGCAAGCCAATACTGGGTTCATCCAGAATATACATCACACCCACGAGGCTGCTGCCGATCTGAGAGGCGAGCCTGATCCTCTGGGATTCACCACCGGAGAGTGAAGGTGCTGCCCGATTGAGCGTGAGATAATGCAAGCCTACGTTTTCCAGGAAGCTCAGCCTGTTTTTTATTTCTTTGAGCAATTCAGCAGCAATCACTTTTTGATTACCTTTCAGAACGAGATCATCAAAGAACCGGTAACACTCTGAGATTGAAAGGCTGGTGATGTCATCAATATTTGCCTCGGCAATTTTTACGGCGAGACTCTCGGGTCTAAGTTTTTTACCGTGGCATACTTCGCAGGGTTTGTCTGAGATATACTGCATATAAAATTTTTTGGCGGCTTCGGAGGTAGTTTCATTGAATCTTCGTTTCAGAGTATTGACAATTCCTTCAAAAGAGACGTTAAATTCGCCGTTGCTGCCGGTAGTAGTATTCCATTTAACGAGAATTTTTTTCTTATCGGTACCATAGAGCAGGATTTTTTTTGTGGCATCAGATAAATCTTGCCAAGGGGTGCGTAAATCGAAATCAAATTTGTCTGCCAGAGCCTTCAGGATACGCAGTGTCCAACTGGATTTTTTTTTATTGAGAACTCCCCAGGGTTCGCACGCACCCTGCATAATGGAGAGTTCAGGATGAGTGATAATTTTATTGGGGTCAAATTCTACGCGGCTGCCTAAGCCGTTGCAGGCGGGACACATACCCAGTGGGCTGTTAAAGGAGAAGTGCTGAGGAGAAAGGTCAGGATAGCCGATTCCACATTTGGCACAGGAATTAGATTCCGTGAGGAGCACTTCTTCTTTGCTGTCAAGGTAATCAATTTTAACTGAGCCTCCCGTGAGTTTGAGGGCGGTTTCCACCGAGTCTGTAAGCCTTGATTTTATATCTGGCGTGAGCACTATTCTATCGACAACTACATCAATGTTGTGCTTACTTTTTTTATCGAGGTGTATTTCCTGGGCAAGATCATGAATGATTCCATTTATTTTAATGCGAACGAAGCCATTATTGCGGGCTTCTTCGATTTCCTCTTTATGCTCACCTTTGCGATTTGCCACCAGAGGTGCTAATATCTGAATTTTTGTATCAGCGGGGTTATTAAGAACAGACTGGATGATCTGGTCAACTGTCTGCGAGCCCACCTTTTCACCGCATTGATAGCAGTATTGCACACCAATCCGAGCAAAGAGTACCCGCAGATAGTCATATATCTCTGTCACAGTTCCCACAGTGGATCGCGGATTTTTACTGGCAGATTTTTGTTCAATAGAGATAGCGGGAGATAATCCTTCTATGTAATCGATTTTTGGTTTTTCCATTTGCCCGAGGAATTGCCGGGCATAAGAGGAGAGAGATTCCACGTATCTTCTTTGTCCCTCGGCATAAAGGGTGTCAAAGGCAAGAGAGGATTTTCCCGAGCCAGACACGCCGGAAAATACGAGGAACTTGTTGCGGGGCAGCACCAGGTCTATATGCTTCAGATTATGCTCGTGAGCACCCTTGATAACAATATTTTTTATCATATTTTATCCATACATCAGCCGCACAGGTATTTTTGCAGCTATCATTTATTAGTGTAAAATTATTCGAGGAGAGATTGAAGATTTTGGATGAGCCTGTCAATCTCCTCCAGATCATGAGCTTCCGGTGCTGAGGCTGCAAGCCTATGCAGAAGATCAATGGTTTCGCTATATGTGCCGTAGTCATGGGCAATAGAATATAAGATAACGGGCAGGTCTTTATTGGTGCGATAGTAGAAGATCATATTTTCTAATCTTTTGTAAGCTTCTGAGATATACAGGTTTTTTTCATCATCGGGTGCAATTTCAGCAATATCGAGCAGATATACGCCTGCTTCCGAATAGAGCTGTGAAAGGGTTCTATAGAAACGGGTTCTTTCCTGAATAAATTCCAGAGCCCTTTCCATATAGTAGATGGCATTATCAGGCTCATCCTGCAATCTGTAATAGGTGGAAGCTCGCATAAATGCTGCTCCATAATTATTTAATAATCGCAGCATATTATCGTCTTTGTAAACTGTATCATCAAAGATGCTGTCATACATGTAAACGCTGTCAATATTTGTTATCAGCCTGTCCATATCAAACTGGTCACGTCCGGAAGTGTGAACCAGTCTATCTACCATACCTTCATTGCGAAGATTATTACCGAAACCTGAGGTTTCCGATACGGTTACGGCGAAATAGATAGGTCTTTTGCCGTAATTATCTCTGATGATCTGGATAACGGCGAGGTCTTTTATATAAAGCACTTCGCCGGCTTTAAGAAGAATATCAAAATTTGGGGCGGCTTCATTCCCTCTTATCGGCACTCGCACATCTTCAGGCAGTCGCCTGGGATAAAGAGCTGAATTTGGATCATCCTGACTGCTATCGATGTGGGATTCGGGCAGATTAAATTCTATACCTTCCTTATCCCGCAACTGTTTGATATACCAGGGCGTGTTCAGGAGGCTGAGATTTGCCACGCTCACGTCACGTCTGATACCCGTTAACGTGGAATCTTTGAACTGCATGGCATCCTTAATAATTTCTTTGGTCTTTTTTGTGGGTTCAATATCTTTTGCTTCCCAGACAAATTCAGTAGCATAGGGATCATAAACAGCCTGAGCATACCAGACTGGGAAAGTATCATTATCACCATTAGTGAAGATAATGGCATTTTCTTCCAAGCTGTTCAGGATATTCTGGCCATAGCCCAGAGCAACCAGTTCTTTATGCCGGTCGTGATACCAGTACTGCGAATAAAGATTATAAGCAGGCAGCAGCAGCGCGATAATGAGCACAATATATCCGGCTATTTTTGATTTTTGCCAAGCCTCTTTAATGAATCCCAGGCTGCCGATTGCCATCCAGATAGCCCAGAGATTATAGGCGGTAACAAAAAAATAATCGCGGTCTCTCACTTCCTGAAACTTCTGGTTCATTACAAATATCATCGCCAGTGAAGCCATGAGAAATAAAACCAGCAGGTAGCCAAAGGAGTGCTTGTTTTTTTTATATTGATAGATCATGCCGTTAAGCCCTAGAATTGCGATAAGGGCATGAATAAAGGTCTGCACAATATTAACGGGTATTCTGAGGTGTCCAGCGATTGCTTCGGCATGAAAAAATTGCCAGCCAAAGTATCTTAAAAAACTATGATCTATCTGATGCCAGAAGCTGGCATTACGGGTAAAAAAAGAAGTAGTGCCATACTGCGTGCGGAGTACGTAGTTTTTAAATAATTCCCAGTTATGAGGATGACCCTCATTGATGAAGGGCCTATGCGAACTGCGGACAACCAGGAAAACATGAGTGCTCAAGGCAACGATTGTGAGAAATATGGCAAGATTCCAGGATTTGGCAGGGACTTTATCATGGAAGTGGTAAAATATAATACCCACTATACCCAGTGCGAAAGCCATTTTTGCCAGGTCCGGCACGTCTATCACGTCGCCAATCTGATTAAATATGAGGTAGATAATAAGCAAGCCACCGAGGTAGGCAGCGAGCGATGACCAGAATTTATTTTTATTTTTAAAGGCTTCTCTGATATAAGGATAGGCTACAATAAAGAGTACTGCAGGAGCAATCTGGAGCACGGTTTGATGCACCCCAAAACCCAGAAAGAAGAGGTAAATGATAAGTATCAGGTAATTCTGATGCGAGAGGTTTTCAGATTTTTCCACATAGATAAGAGTCAGATATATAATAAGATTGATAAAGAGTGCTAAACCGCCATAGACTTCTGCTTCTACGGCATTATGCCAGAAAGTGTATGAGAAGGCGGTGTACATGGCAGCTATGAATCCGGTAAGATAGGCAAAAGAAGCCTGCTTTTTATCGATCCACATCGAGATAAATTTTACAGTGATCAGATATGTGAGCATAACAGCGAAGGCACATAGTATGGCACTTAAGAAATTTACGATAAAGGTGTGAGTATAAGCCAGTCCTCCAATTGCCGTAGCGAAGCGTCCCAGAAGAATGTAGAAGGGGTTTCCGGGAGGGTGAGGAATACCAAGGATGCTGCTGCAGGTGATATATTCACCACAATCCCAGAAAGAGATGCTGAGAGCCAGCGTGAGACGATAGATAACGAGGCTGATGAGGAATACCGCTATGGCAATATTGCCATTAATTTTTTTATTAATTACATCCTGCGGCTTTATATTCATATTAAACTCCTGGATATTTTCTTATAAACACCGAGTGACCCAAAAAGCAGGTCTATACTGAGCCGGCTCAGACAAATATGCCGCCTTTGAGCAGCAGAATCACTCATACCGATTGAAGAAAATTTTTTCAGAGAAAATTCGTCAAGGGAAATTAAAGCCTGTTACAGTAACATTAGCCGAAAGTACCTGCCGTGCGATTATTGTGAAAGGCTTTGCCCACCCGCCAGGTCTTGGATGTAAAGAGAGCATTTTATGAGGCTTTGCGGTAAAGTGGTTTCCCTTCTCCTCTTACTACTTCAGGAGTGATAATTACTTCTTTGATGTCTTTTTTATCAGGCAGGTTGAACATAATATCAATCATGAACCTTTCCATAATGGAGCGAAGTCCGCGAGCTCCGGTGCCGTGATGGAGAGCTATTCGGGCGATTTCTCTTAAAGCTTCCTTCTTGAAAGTCAATTTCACGTTTTCCATTTCGAAAAGTTTCTGGAACTGCTTGCAGATAGCATTTTTAGGTGCAGTGAGTATTGTGATAAGAGCTTCTTCATCGAGCTCTTCCAGTGAGGTGTACACCGGCAATCTACCCACCAGCTCCGGGATTAATCCATACTTCACAAGATCATCAGGAATTGCTTGAGATATCAGTTGATCAGCAGTTGGTGCTTTTTGCAAATCGACATCAAAACCGATGGTTTTTTTATTGGTTCTTCTTTTTACAATTTTATCGAGACCAAGGAAAGCACCACCGGCAATGAAGAGGATATTTTTTGTATTAACTTCAATAAAATCCTGGTGTGGGTGTTTTCTACCGCCTTTGGGAGGGACATTAACCTGAGCACCCTCGAGAATTTTCAAAAGTGCCTGCTGCACTCCTTCGCCGGAGACGTCGCGAGTGATAGAGGGGTTTTCTGACTTACGGGCGATCTTGTCTATTTCGTCGATATAGATAATGCCGTGTTCCGCTCGAGAGACGTCATAATCAGCATTCTGGAGCAGTCTCACAAGAATATTTTCCACGTCTTCGCCTACGTATCCCGCTTCTGTGAGTGTGGTGGCATCTGCAATGGCGAAAGGTACTTTTAGCATTCGGGCAAGAGTTTGAGCGATAAGAGTTTTTCCCGAGCCGGTAGGTCCCGTCATCAGGATATTACTTTTTTCTATATCAATTTCATCTTTAGGGGACTGTTTGAAAATGCGTTTATAGTGATTATAAACAGCTACTGCTATAAAGCGTTTGCCGTTATCCTGACTGATAACGTACTGGTCTAAAAAAGCTTTAATTTCAGCGGGAGTGGGAAGGATAAAATCTTCCAATTCCTCTCTGGCATTATCTTCATTGAGAATTTTATAGCACATCATTATGCAGTCATTACAGATATTACCTTCAAGTCCTCTGAGAAGATAGTCAACTTCCTCTGAGCTTCTGCCGCATATATTACAATGTTGATCGCTAAATTTTTCTTTCACGAGAAAAACTCCTTATTTTCTTGAGGTTATCACTTCGTCAATTAAACCATATTCTACAGCTTCTTCAGCACTCATGAAGAAATTACGGTCTGTATCTTTAACAATCTTATCTATACTTTGTCCGGTGTGGTGTTGCAAGAGGGCATTGAGTTTTGCTTTCTGGCGGATAATTTCGTTTGCCTGGATTTCGATATCGGAGGCTTGCCCTTGAGCTCCTCCCCAGGGTTGGTGTATCATCAGGCGGCAATTGGGCAGGGCAAACCTTTTACCCGCCTTTCCGGCAGTGAGAAGGACAGCTCCCATACTGGCGGCTTGACCGAGGCAGATAGTATTCACGTCAGGACGGATATACTGCATAGTATCATATATAGCCAAGCCGGCAGTTACTATGCCACCCGGGCTGTTTATATACATATAGATATCTTTTTCGGGTTCTTCAGCTTCGAGATGAAGCAATTGTGCCACGACGAGATTTGAGATATTGTCATCAATAGCCGAGCCAATGAAAACAATCCTATCTTTGAGCAATCTCGAGAAAATATCAAAGGATCTTTCGCCTCTGCCGGTTTGTTCAATTACGAATGGTACAAGCATTTAGTCCTCCTGCTCATCTTCAGATTGCTTGTCATCTTCAGGTGGATCATGAAAAACTGCTTTTTCAGCGATTATATTCATTACTTTTCTGGTGATCATGGTAAATTCAAAATCTTCACTACCAATCTCTTCCTCATATAATTCTTGATATTTTTCAACATCCAGATTAAGATTTGCCGCGACTTCTTTGATCAATTCCATTTTATCTTCTTCAGTTGCTTCAATATTAATCTGCTTGGCGAGTTTGTCTTTCAGGAAAACACCCTTCATCTGCCATTCTGCAGCGGGGATAAAATGAGAAACAATACTTTTGGGATCGATGTTATAATGAGCTGCGGCATCTTCTGCCATACTAAAGGCATGGTCTTTGATAATGGCTTCCGGTATTTCTATGGGATTTGCTTGGATCAAAGCTTCTTCAACTGCTTTATTTTTTTCTTTTTCGTTGAATTTTTCAATTTTTTGTTTAATATCCCGCGTGATGGTTGCCTTAAGGTCTTCAAGAGATTCGAATCCGGTATCCTTTGCCAATTCGTCATTCAATTCCGGGAGAACCGTTTTTTTAATTTCCAGGATTTTTATCCTGAGTTCTTTTTCATATAAGGCTGGCTCATATATTTCATCATCGCTATCTTCCTTCCTATCGAAAATTATAGCGTAGATAGTGTCGCCTGCCTTTTTACCTATCAGCTTGGAATTAAGATCTTGGGAATAGATGTTTACACTCATCTCAAATTCTCTTTCGAATTTTGGAGGTTTTTCGCCGGCATCCTCTTCAGCATCGGCTTGAGGTTCTGTCTCTGTGAATGAAGCATGAATGATGCAGTCCTGATCGATAGTTTCTGCTGGCTCATGGGTAGCCATCTGATTTTGAATCTTTGTGAGGGCATTGTCCAATTCTGCTATATCAAAATCGCGGTCTTTATGATATACATCCAAGCCTTCATAGACAATATTATCTATTACAGGTATCACATCAAATTTGTAGGTGGCGATAAAATCTTCACCAATTTTCCAGGAAGTATCCACAATATCTGCTTCGCTAATGGGATGAATATCGTTTTCCTGCAAAGCCTGCTTATAAAAATCTTCTGCCTTTGTCATGATAAATTCCTGTGAGAAATACTCACTGTAAAGCTGTTCTATCATCTTAAGTGGAGCCTTACCTTTGCGGAAGCCGGGGACATTGACCTTGCTCTTATAAATATTTACCAAAGCACGGTACTCTTTTTGGGCGGTCTCAGCCGGGACAATTATTTTTAGTTCTCGCCGGCAACTATCCAATTCTTTGAGTTCTATTTTCACAATAACTCCTTATTATTAATAAATATTGATATCAGATTAATATGCGGCTTGCCAAATACCTGCCGTAAAAATCTGGTGCGAAAGAGGGGACTTGAACCCCTACAGGATTGCTCCTACTGGATTCTAAGTCCAGCGCGTCTGCCATTCCGCCACTTTCGCGTTATTCGATTTCAGAAAGTATTTTCTGGTATTTTGCAGCCAGTTCACTTCTGCCTAATCTATCAGCAGCCAGATACATGAGCTGATAGGGGACTGGATCTTGTGGATCTAATTCAGACCATTTTTCGCCAAATTCCAGAACTGCTTCATATGCTTCTAAAGAAATAAGCTGACTGCATAGCACTCGGAGAGCATCCACATTATATCCAGTAATCTCAAATTCCATTCTGCTGAATCTGAGGTAGTTTTCCAGATCATCTAATTGGAGAGCTATAATTTTTGCATTATGGATAGCATCTATATTATTCTCTTCATATTCCAGAGTCTTAACAAACATTTCCAGCGCCTTCTCCTTTTTGCCTAAATCCGTATAGCAAATTCCCATATTAAAGTAGTTATCGGGATTTTCCGGATTAATTTTGGCAGCTTTTTCATACCAGGCTACTGCGTCCTGGCGATTTTCAAGCTGAAAATATTTATTAGCGATCAATTGGGCATTTTTTTCATTATCAGGCTCAAGCTCAGAGGCAAGTTCATAGTATTCTATCGCCTTTTCGTTATTGTCGAGCATCATATAACTATTTCCGATCATTTTCACGGTGAGAACGCTGTCCGGTGCCATTTCGTATAGCTTTTCCAGTTTTTCCAATGCCACTTCATATTTTGTTTCCATATAAAGATCGTACCCTTTTTGATAGAGCAGCGTCCAGCAATTTGAGAGTAGTGTGGTAGCAAGTTCCTGCTTCTTCTCCAGGTCTTCACCTTTGATATATTTTTTGTGATACTTACCGGCGGCTTTTTCGTCAGACAACATCAATTCTTCATATTCCTGATACACCAGATCTATTGAATTTAGTGTGCGAATATAGTAATTATAAGCTGTTGCGTATTCCTTTTCAATCTCATAAAATATACCAGCGACGTTATAGAGGCTTTCTATATGATATGGATTAGCTTCCAGTACTTTTTCGTAAAAGCCGAGAGCTTTATCAAAAACCTTTTGGCGATAATAATTACCGGCAGAACGAAGATCTGTCTTGGCAGCTCCAGAAACCTCCTGCAATTCTGCCTGAGCCAGAATTACTACAAGGAGTATTATACCCGTAATCAAGACCTTTTTCATCATGTCCTCCTAAATAAATAAATACTTCACACTAAAATCTTAGTTCCTGTATATTCGTCAACCAGTTTTTAATGTGAGCATAAAAATACTTTCTGAGGCATTTTATGGAAGTTAGTTGACATATATCCCCCTCTTAGGCAGAAGACACCCTTAATCAATAAAAATTGAGGTTTAGATGAAAGAAAATATGATCACAATCTGCTGGGGACTAATCCTGGCAGGAGTTCTGGCGATATTAGTCATACCCCAAACTCGGAGTGGCTTTGGGATGCTCACCTTGCAGTACCCTTATATCATGGGGTTAATCAAAGTAGGACTACTGGGCACAATGGGTGAATTGCTCGGGGGCAAGATAGTAACAGGCAGATGGAAACTAAAGGGCATCCGGCTTGGTGAAAGGTTCTTTGTCTGGGCATTTCTGGGATTGGTATTCACGGTAATTTTTCCCATATTTTCTTTTGGAGTAGAAGGATTATTATCATCAGGGCTGATACCGGGGCAGGGGCTGCAAGTAATTGAGGCATTCTGGAAATCATTTTTTCTAAATATTGTCTTTGCCTTTCCGATGATGAGTTTCCACAGGCTCACAGATACTGCTATAGAGAATGGCGGTTTATTTCGCAAATGGAATATTCCGGAAACATTCAGAAGCATTGACTGGGATAATATGTTCAAACTGGTGGGTGGGGCAATTTTCTGGTTCTGGATTCCCGCTCAGGTGGTAACCTATTCACTTCCGGGCGAGTTCAGGGTAATGAGTGCAGCACTTCTGGCGATAGTTTTAGGTATCATTCTGGGCATTGCCAAAAAGTTATCTTTAAAAAAATAGATGTTCAGGCTTGACATAAATTCAGAACCGGTATTTTTCCCCTCAAAAAACAGGGAGATTTAAAATGTTAAACATTGGAATAGTGGGAGTTGGGCAGTTTGGGGCAAATCATGCCCGTATCTTGAGCCGTTCGGATTTAGTTAATCTGGTGGGTTTATTTGACAAGAATAAGAAACGGGCAAAAGAGATAAGTAAGCTTTACGGCATAGAATTGTTCAGCGATTATAGCAGTCTTCTCTCTAAAGTGGATGCCATGGTGATAGCTGCTAACACAGCTTCGCATTATGAACTCGCAAAATTGGCATTTGAGCATAAGAAGCATGTATTTTTAGAGAAGCCGGTAACCGAGCATTTATGGCAGGCGAAGGAGCTGATCAGCCTGGCAGCGGCGAATAATTTGCGGTTTCAGGTAGGACATATAGAGCGTTTTAACCCTATCATACTGGAAATTAGTCCACTGGTGAAAGACCCTATTTTCATAGAGGTTCACCGGATATCACCTTTTAGTGCCAGAGGTACTGATGTGCCTGTGGTGCATGAGCTTATGATCCACGATCTGGATTTTATACTGGCTTTTATTGATAGTGAAGTGAAAGAGATCAGCGCCTCGGGCTCGAGTGTGATGACTCGGAGCATAGATATAGCAAATGCCCGGCTTGAATTTGCTAATGGAGCGGTGGCAAACGTAACTGCCAGCCGCATATCCCTTAAGCGTTCCCGTAAGGCAAGGATTTTTCAGAAAGATGCTTATTTTTCATTGGATTTCCAGAATAAAACCGTGCGAATAGTTACTAAATCACCGGAGTTATACAAGGTTTATCCAAAATTGCTGGCGGGTAAATATGATAATATCCGTCAGGAGGACGTGGTCGATATCAGGGAGGTGGATGCTTCCGGTAATTCAAAAGATGCTCTGACGGTAGAATTAGAGTCTTTTTTGGGTGCTATCGAAGCAGGCTCTAATCCGCTGGTAGATGGCGAAGCAGGCTATAAAGCCTTAGCCGTCGCACAAAAGATTGTGGAAAAAATAAAATCTTGATAGCAAGGAGTTATAATGAAAATTACCGAAATAAAAGAATTATATAAAGATACGTCTAAGTATGCCGGCAAAAGTCTGAAAATTTGTGGCTGGATACGAACTATCCGTTCATCAAAAACATTTGGCTTTATTGAGCTTAATGATGGTTCATATTTCCGCAATGTCCAGATAATATTCAGTGATGATCTTGAGAATTATGCCCAGATTGCCAAATGTGGGATAGCTACTGCATTATGCGTAGAGGGCAGATTGCTGCTTACCCCGGAAGCGAAGCAGCCTTTTGAGATAACGGCAGAATCTGTGAGCATCGAGGGAGAATCCGCTTCTGATTATCCATTGCAGAAAAAAAGGCATACCTTTGAATATCTGAGAACTATAGCACATCTTAGACCGCGGACAAATACTTTTTCGGCAGTTTTCCGCATTCGATCACTGGCAGCACACGCAATTCACAGCTTTCTGCAGGAAAACGGCTTTGTCTATGTGCACACTCCCATAATCACAGGCAGTGATTGTGAAGGAGCCGGCGAGATGTTCCGAGTATCCACTCTGCCGGCGATTAATCCCCCTCTGGCCGAAGATGGAAAAATTGATTACTGCCAGGATTTTTTTGGCCGTGAGACCAATCTCACAGTTAGCGGTCAATTAGCTGTGGAAGCTTATGTGATGGCATTTAGAAAGGTTTACACCTTTGGCCCCACTTTCAGGGCGGAAAATTCCAATACAGCACGTCATGCTGCAGAATTCTGGATGATCGAGCCAGAAATTGCCTTTTCGGATTTGCAGGACGATATGGATTTGGCTGAGGGAATGATGAGATATCTGATCAATTATGTCCTTGAGCATGCTCCCCTGGAACTGGAATTCTTTAATAACTTTATCGACAAGGGATTGCTGGAAAGATTGCAGCACGTTTCCATTAGCAAATTTGAGCATATCACCTATACGGAAGCGATAAAGATTCTCTCAGATTCGGGTCAGAAATTTTCCTATCCGGTAGCCTGGGGAGCAGATTTGCAGACTGAGCATGAGCGTTATCTCACGGAGCAGCATTTTAAGCGACCCGTCTTTGTAACAGATTACCCCAAAGATATCAAGGCATTTTATATGCGGTCAAATGATGATGGCAAAACAGTGGCAGCCATGGACTTGCTGGTGCCGGGTGTGGGGGAGATCATTGGAGGAAGCCAGCGTGAGGAACGGCTTGATCTGCTGGAAAAGAGGATAGTTGAACTGGGCTTGGAAAAAGAAGACTACTGGTGGTATCTGGATCTCAGGAAATATGGCGGCACAAAGCATGCCGGATTTGGTCTGGGCTTTGAACGGGTGATCATGTATCTCACCGGTATGCAAAATATCCGTGACGTGATCTCATATCCCCGAACTCCTAAATCAGCAGAATTCTAAAAAAAATATAAGCTTGATCCCCCCGGCAATAGCCGGGGGGATCAATAAATCTTTTATGAAAATTACACATAATCAAAATGAATGCCAGTCCCCAAAAGTCTGGCAGGGAAATTTTGGTTGTTCAGACATAATAGCTCAATTTGGTGATAAGAGAACAGATAAAACTAAGCTCATAAGATTGCTGGGAAATTGCCTGCTTTTTGAAGTAGAGCAAACTCATTCTGATGAAGTGATAATTGCCGGTAGAGAGAAAGAAAATAAAATATTCCCCCGTGCAGATGCTCTAGTAACCAGAGAAGATAAGATTGCCCTGGTGATACGTACGGCAGATTGTTTCCCGATTTTGTTTTATGATCCCGTTGCGAAGATAATCGGAGCTGCTCATTCCGGCAGAGAAGGCACGCGTAAGAATATTGCTCAGGCAGTTATAAAGGCGCTAATTGATCTGGGAGCAAAATCCGAAAATATTATGGCGGCTATAGGTCCTGGAATCTCAACCCGGGCTTATGAAGTAGATAGAGTAACCTGGCAGGATTTTTGCCAGAGTACCGATACCGAGCATGAATATCCACTTTTAGATGTGAGACAGACTATTGTTACACAATTGCATAGATCAAAAATCCACGATGAAAATATCTGTCATCAAAAAATATGTACTTATTCAGATGGAGATTTCCATTCCTGGCGGCGAGATAACACTATGCAAAGGCAGTACAACTGGATAGTGATCAATCCGGGCTGCTGAGATCAAGTTCACGGCTTTTGAATCCATACCCCATTACATCATGCACATTTGTGAGAATTACAAAGGCTGAGGGATCTATATCACGCACAAGATCACGCATGATAGAAACATGCCTTTTATTCATCACGCAGAAAATGATATTCTGGGCATTACCTGTATAACCACCCTCAGCCTTGAATAGTGTGACCCCACGGTGAATATGCTCATAAATCTCCTCCTTTATCTCCTCGTATTTAGAAGAAATTATATATACCCCTTTTAAAAAAGGCAAACCCTCAGAAGCGAGATCAGTCATTCTTGCCGAAATAAACAGATTCACATAACCCCAGATAACTATTTTTATATCACGAAAAACCAGACCGACCGTTAGTATTATCAGCGTTTCCACCATCCAGTAGCCCGTGCCGATTGATAACCCTGTTTTTTGCTTGATTAGAGCTACCGGAATATCTGTGCCACCGGTTGAACCCTTGAATCTGAAGATGAGACCAAGACCCAAACCCAGAAGTACCGAACCCGTGATGGCAGAAAGATATACTTCAGAAGGACCTATGATTGCTTGAATACGGTCTCCACCATATAGAAATGTGTATTGTGCCAAATCCTTGATCAATCCAAGCTTGTGAAGATTTGGAAGGCTCACTGCATCCGTGAGCACAGATACCATGAGCATACCATAGATGGAACGCCAGCCAAACCTGCTCCCCAAAAAAATGAAACTTATCACAAATAGAGGGATATTAAATACTATCATCGATACCCCAAGGGGAAGATTAAACATATGGAAAAGAATCTGAGATAACCCCCCTACCCCGCCAGGGACTATCTTATAGGGTGCCAAAAACCAGGAATAGGCTATCCCCGTCAGCAAGGCACCTAAGATTATCCCTGCATATTGAACTACACTACGCTTCCAGCTTCTCTGCATAAAACACCTCCAACCAAGCCAACAGAATTTTGCCGGTTTTAGCGTCAAGGATTATTGAGCGGAATCTGGCATCCATTAACCCTGGAATTATTCTATTCTCTTCTTTGATAGTGATAGCAATCATCAATCGTCAAAATCCCTCGACCCTCGCCTTTAGACCTTCGATGCTTCACGAGGCGGCGTGAGTGAATGAGTGTTTGATTGTTTGAAATTTACTGATTATTTGAATCTGCTTTTGTAGGCGGATTTGCTAATCTTTATTTTCATAATTGATTTCCAAATGCAGACCGACTAAATATGGAGTTGCACCGAATTTGCCTGATTGTATCCCTCATCTCCTGTGCCATATCTCACTTTTTACTTCTCGCTTATCATCACACATCACCTCCTTCATTCTACATTCAGGCGTCAGCATGTCCACCCTGTCCACCCTGTCCAACCTGTCCACCCTGTCCAACCTGTCCAACCTGTCCATCCCGCCAAAATGCCATACCTAATATACACAAAAAAAACATGTTACACAGAAGAAACAAAGAGTTGCACTAAAGTTACACCGTATATAATTAACATATATGGCTTTAACCTGTGTTTGCCACACTTTTTCGTTTTTTTGTATAAATAAATGCA
>CAZRXY010000100.1:0-13762 GCA_964604155.1 uncultured Candidatus Cloacimonadota bacterium
AAAGCCCTATGGAGCCTTATGCTCTTTTTAAACAAGCTCAAATCTATGCAAAAACTTCAAGGCGATATCTGGCTATGGTAAATTTGAATCTCTTGATCAGAAAATTTACCAGCAGTGATGTGGTTCCAAAAGCTAAGGATTTGCTGGCTGAGCTGGAGAGTGCCCATGAATAATGCTTTGCGTATCACTTTGATGGTTTTTGTACTTTTGCTATTGGTAGTGTCTGCCGGTTCTGTTTTTGTTAACCATCACAAAAGCAAAATTGCTGATTATCACGCAAAGATTAAGGAGATAGATGAGAAAATCAGCAAATTAGATGAAGTTTTAGCTCAAAATATTGCTCAGAGAAAGGAACTGGAAAAAATTCAAAAACAGGTAGAAAATTTTGATAAGGCCATACTGGAATACGATAGTCCTCACATCACCTATGATTATTTATTGCAGATTACTGATAGACTTGAAGGTGATTTTGTGTTTGATTTCACATATTCGGGGCAAAAGGAACAGGACGGTCTAATAACTAATACATATTTATTACGTGGTGAGACAAGGCTTAACCTGATGTATAAAATGATCTCGCATCTCGAGAAACAAAGCCCGATATATTACGTATATGATGTGGCTGTTTCCTCACGGGACATCACCATTTCAGATACAATAAGCTATTCATTCATGTTAGATTCCGTAAGTGAAAAGGCGGTGCCACGTGAAGTGAATATTTCACTTAAAGATATTTCCTTAGTGCCTGAGGTGAGTAGATTATTTACTTGCGATCTGGAGATCGAGAAAATTGCTGCCAGGCTGGCAGAGGAAAACAGGAATATTGGTTTATTTGATCTTAATGGTGCCCGTCTGATTGCTATTGTCGGTCAGGAAGCATATTTCAGAGATAACCAGGGTCTTTTTCAGATTCTTAAGCCAGGGGATTATATAAAAGCAGGCATCCTTTCCAGTATAGATAGCAAATTGGGTTTGGTTACCTTTATAATAGATAATGGCGAAGGTGTTAAGGATGAGAAGATTTTTACAGTTGAGAGTGGAGGAAACTAATGAAAGATACAAAGAAAATTATAATTTTGCTATTCCTGAGTCTAATATCTGTTCAGCTCATGTCAAATCAAACACAGGAAGAGACCATATCTCTAAGCAGAAATACTACCATCAATGATGCCTTACTTACAATAGAGACGATATCAATCAAAACCGAAGGTAAAAAGATATATAATCTATCATCCATAGATGCCGCCTTAGGATTTCCACTCAAAAATTCTGCCTGGAAAGATGCTCTGAATATTATATGCTCCAGCCATAACCTGAAACAAGAAGAAAAAGCCGGCACGATAATAATTAGTGATATGGTCCAGGAGGAAACAAAAACTCCGGGACTTACTATAGATAGGAGACAGGTAAAAATTAGTGCACGAGTGCTGGAAATCCAGAAATCATTTGCTGATAATATTGGAATTGACTGGTCGAGCATTATTAATGGAGCCGTAGATATCACGGGGAATATTGCCTTTAAGGGTGCTTCTGCAGTAGGCTCAAGTCTTTTCCAGGCGAGCGCTTCCAGCAATATGGAATCTGGTGGACAAACCATTAAAGTAGATGCCCTTATCGCTTTTCTGCAAGAGAATCAGGGTGGAGAAGTACTGGCAGAGCCTTCTATTTTCGTGGATTCCGGGCAAAAAGGTTTTATCCAGGTAGGAAAGGATTTCTCTATCAAAACTGTCGATGATGCTGGAAATACAACTGATCAATTTTTCTCTACCGGCGTTATACTAGACGTGATACCTACAATTGTCAGCGATGATGATGGTAATGAAGCGATCAATTTAAATATTATTGTAGAGCGTTCTTCTGCCATACCCGGAGAAGTATCCACCGAAATCACCAAAAGCAAGGCAACCAGTTCTATCACCTTGTTCGATGGTGAAGAAACTTCCATTGGCGGACTCTATGATAAGGATGAAACACGCTCACGAGGTGGTATACCTTTATTGAGAGACCTGCCCTGGTGGTTTTTTGGCTTAAGATATATCTTTGGCTATGAAATTCACAATGTTACCGAAAAGGAACTTGTTATCATCATCAAAGCAGAAGTGATTGATCCCATATTAATGAGAAGGAATAATAAATGATGAAAGCTTCAATAAATATCTTCCAGTTCTTTATTATAATGGTATTCTCTCTGATCTTGTTGAGTTGCAATACTATCACTTCTCCGATTGATGAAGACACTCCCACTGCTCTAAAAATCCAGAAACTCTCTAATTTTAGTATCAGACTTTCCTGGGAATATGAGATAACTTCTGAAGATACTATTTATTATCAGATAGCACGCAAGTCAGGCACGGGAAGCTGGACAGAAGATATAGTAACTCTTGCCTCAGATATTTATCACTTTACAGATTATATCCCTACTACAGACAGCGTAGCTTATGCCTATAAAGTAAGGTATTATAATTATTCACTTGATTTGGTTTCACCATATTCAGAAACCATTGCCTTTCTATCTGAAAATACTAATCCCATCAATATGAAAATATCTCAGCTTACTCAGGAGAATCTGGAAATAACCTGGAAAGATCGCTGCATCGGGGAACAGGGATATATAATCGATAAAAGGATCAATGATGGGTCTTGGGAAGAAGGGTATCTCCTGCTTGAGCCCGATGCTGAAAGATTTACAGATACAACGGCTCTTTTTGATTCTGTTTCTTACCGGCTGTGTGCCTATATCGGAGTCTCAAAAACAGAATATCTTTCGCAAAGCCATTTTTCCACTTTGCTGGCACCTTCAGATTTAGAATGTTCTATTCCTGATTTAAATAAAATCAGGCTGAACTGGCAGGATAACAGTACCGGAGAAGCTGGATTTTATATCGATAAAAAAATCGGTGAGTTGGACTGGCAGATTAGTTATGCCTCAGTTCCAGAAAATATCACTACTTTTGTGGATGATAATCTTTTGCCCTGCGGGACGCTGAATTACAGAATACGAGCTTATAGTAACAGCTATTTTTCTGGCTATTCTGATCTCGCGTCTCTTAATATCAATCTGGAAATACTTTGTTCCTATCCTACTCCCGGGAACGCTCTCGAAGTATTTTTGCCCGTTGATAATATCTATATTCCCCAGTGGACAGCCTTTATCTCTGATAGTTATGAAGGTCTGGCAATTCTGGATTGTCATAATCCGGCAGGTCCCACAGAAATTGTCACCTACTCCGACCTCTGGGGAGATAGAACTCTTTCTTCATTTGCCCAGGGAAATTTTGTCTATGTTGCCACTCAAAGCCTGGCAAATGCTGTGGGTGGTATCCAGAAAGTAGATGTTTCTACCTTTGATAACCCTATTATCTCACATGTAACCCCTACCAGCGGTATTCCCAAATCACTCTATGTAGAAGGTGATTATGCCTATCTGGCAGAAGGTGATAGCGGGCTTTCTATAATGTATATTGCCTCATCTATCCCTGATTTCATCTCTAATATCGATCTGAATGACGCTCGCAGCATCGTAGTAAGACAAATATCTAACAGCGTTTATGCCCTGATTGCAGATGGGCTAAATAGTGGTCTGGCTGTTATTGATGTCTCCCTTCCTGATGATCCTATCCAGATTGGCAGCCTTCCGCTGCCCGGTTTGGCTATTGATGTTCATTTCTCTAATGATTTTATCTGTCTGGCAAATGGCGAGGAAGGACTCGAAATTATAGATGTGACCAATATGAATAACCCTCAGAGCATCACCACCATCCATACGGGAGGCTTTGTTAATAGTGTCTTTGCTGTCGGAAATTATATCTATATCACAGATTATGAGAAAGGTTTATTTGTGATTGATGCGAGTGTTCCTTTAGATTCATATATACTTGGCTATCTCTATATGGATACGCAGCCCGTTTCTATACATGTCTCGGGCAGTTATGCCTATATCACAGATAATCAAGGTCTGAAGATTGTAAAAATAAAACCGTAAAGTATTTTAAGGAGGAAAAATGAAAAAATGCTTAGTTGCTATTATGTTGACTTTATGTCTCACCGTATTTGCAGCAACAGAGGTGCCTGCAGGTAATGTGAGCGGTACCTGGGATCTGGCTGGAAGCCCCTATAATATCAATGGAGAAATCCAGATATTAGCGGGAGAAACCCTTGTAATTGAAGCCGGTGTCACTGTCAATTTCACAGGACACCATAAGTTTAACGTGTATGGTTCTATCGAAGCTACAGGTTCTGCTGGGAATGAAATCATTTTTACAGCAGATAATGCCGTAACCGGCTGGCATGGCATGAGATTTTTTGATACTACAACTACCGGACAACCCCTTTCTCAGCTCGTGTATTGCAATTTTGAATATGGCAGAGCTACAGGCGTATCACCAGACTATCAGGGTGGAGCTATCTATTGTGCCGATTCTTCAGAACTATTCATCCAGTACTGCTCATTTGCCAATAACAGTGCCACTACGGGTGGTGCATTTTATTTAAGCAATTCAGCTATAACAGCGGAATTTGTGGAAATCACCGGAAACGTCGCCTCAGGTGCCGGCGGAGCCATCTATCTTAATAGTTCCGATATCAATCTGTCTGATGCAGAAATCACTTCCAATAGCTCGCTCTACGATGGCGGAGCTATCAATTGCTTTAATTCTGATCCAGTTCTGAACCGTGTTATCCTTGCCAGTAATATTACCTTATGGAACGGCGGCGGTATTTCTGCCTTTAATAATTCTCATCCTGTACTCAATAAAGTTACTATTGCAGGTAATATCGCCGAACAAAACGGTTCTGCCCTTGCCTGTCTCTATAATTCCACGATTACAATGACAAATTCTATCGTCTGGAATAATGCCTACAATGGCATCTATGTAGAGCCCGGCACTGCTTTTGCAGCCACGTATTCAAACCTGGCTTTTAGTTCCGGACAAAGTTATTTTGGTGAAGGTTGTATTCAGCAAGACCCCATGTTCGTTAATCCTGCTGCTGGCGATTATTCTCTTTCGTGGGAAAATGCACCTACTCCGGACGAGACCATGTCCCCCTGTATAGATAGCGGTGATCCGGATGGTGATCCCGATCCGGATGGTACAATAGCAGATATGGGTGCTGTTTATTATCCACAGGTAGGGATTCAAGGTGTGGTAACGCTCGATGGCGGCACCGGAAGTGTACAAAATGTTTTAATCACAGTAACCCTCACAGTTCCTCCAAATACTGCCTATACCACAAATCCTGATGCTGGGGGGAATTATTTCATAGACCTGCCCTCCGGTATTTATGATTTCTCGGCTGCTCTGGCAGGCTATAGCACCTTCACGCAGGCTGCCCTTGATATCACACAACAGCTTGTTACACTCAATGTTACGCTCACGCCTCCACCTCCTGGATTTATCGTGGGAGAAGTCGAAATAGAAGGTATTGGTAATATCACCTCAGTGCTTGTGGGAGCAGGTGGAATTTCCACAAATCCTTATGCCGTGCTTGATCCGATCTCAGGTGATGTTCTATATTATGAATACTCTTTAGAAATCAGTCCGGGGGTTTATACTGTTACGGCTTCACTCGCCGGCTATGAAACTCAAACTGAAGAAAACATTGCTGTGATATCAGGACAGCAAACTACCGGTGTAGATTTTTACCTGCCACTTATCCTTAATGAAGGTGTGATTGCGGGAACAGTAACTCTGTTAGGCGGAGCAGGTGATGTGCAAAACGTGGTTATCACTGCTGGTGATGAATCCACTTCCCCTGCTGTGGATGGCACCTATGAAATCACAATTTTAAATGGCACCTATGACGTGAGTGCCAGCCTTGAAGGATATTCATCATTGACTCAGCAGGACGTTATCGTTACTGCTTTTTTAACAACTTCTGGTATAGATTTTGATCTGATAGATAGCTGGGAACCTGTTCCGGGGACTCAATATACTATGTCTATGTTTGCCACTGTTACTTATGATGGTAATTTCCTTGATAATTCCGGCAGCAATCAGTTAGCTGCCTTTAGCTGGGACGCATCGGGTTTGGTGGAAGAATGTCGCGGCACTGCTACCTGGATTGCCGGCGATCATTATTTCTGGGATTGCCCCTTTAGCCTGGACGGTTTCTGGTATATCACTATAGTCGGTGATGATAATAGCGGTCTGGAAAATATCTGGTTTGATTTTTATAATTCAGAATTAGGAATTATTGAAGACTGTAACGAAATGATCTTTTTTGATGACGGTATGTATGGGGCAGGATTTAATCTTACGATAGATTCTCCGATCACAGATGTATCCTATGACTTGGTGGAAAACTGGAACTGGGTTTCATTTAACCGTTTGCCGGTTAATTCTCATGTGTCTGTTGTTTTTGATGAACTGGATGATGTTCCGGATATTCTGCAAATAAAAAACCAGGTTTCCTTTGCACAGTATGACGGTCCCAGCGGACTTTGGGTGGGGGGACTCACTCATACCGCTTACGATACCGGATACAAAATCAATATGCTAAATGCATATGATGATTTCACTTTTAGTGGCGAAAAAATTAATCCGTTGATATTCCCAATTTCTATCGTGGAAGGATACAACTGGATCAGCTATATCCCGGATACCCCGCTTTCGCTCGATGATGCACTGCAAAGCCTCACTATTCCTCTGGGTTCTTCCGTAAAAACCCAAACACAATCTGCAGTTAATTATGGCGAGTGGATAGGTGATTTGCAATTGATGCGACCTGGGAAAGCATATATCTTTAACTGGCAGCAGGAAGTGGAAGACCCGGTTTATCTTTTTTATCCTCCGGAATCTGCTATCACCCGCCAGGAATTTACTTTTGAAAATAATTCTAATCTCGCTGACTGGCAGCTTGCCACCGGCTATGAATCTAATATGATCCTGATGGCTGAAATTAGTGCAGATGGCAAAACCATCTGCGATGATAACAGTTATTCGCTGGGTGTTTTTGACGATGATGGTGTCTGCCGCAGTATTGGCAAGCTGGAAGATGATTTCTGGTATTTCACTATCGCCGGTGACTCTCCACAGCCTTTGCATCTCAGGCTCTTTAACAGCATTACGCAAAATACTTCATCGTCTTCTGAATCCCTGCTTTATTCACCAAATTCTATAACCGGCAATCCAATTGAGCCAATGTCATTTGAATTTACTGCCGGCGAAAACGTGCCAGACCTGCCTCAGAGTCTGATGCTTAAGGGTAATTACCCCAATCCGTTCAATCCATCAACCGTGTTCAGCTATGCTCTGCCTTATGCCGGAAAGGTCAATCTCAGTATTTATAATACCAGAGGACAATTGGTAGAAGTACTTGTTGACCAGATGCAGCAGCCTGGTGATTACGATATCAATTGGGACGCCTCAGACTTTAGTTCTGGTATATATTACTATAAACTTAGCCTGGGTGACCGGAATGTCGTTAATAAGTGTATTCTGATGAAATAAATTGTTTATGACCCCGAAGCAGAGCTTCGGGGTCTTTTTCTATTGATTTTGGAGTTGCTTCTTATGAGAAAATTGCTCACAGTTTCTTTGCTGCTTGTTTTAGTGACGCTAAATGCCGATCCACCTGAATGGCAGCCGATTACCGGTACTGAATATTCTATGATTCTTATGACGCAGATTAATCTCAATGAAGTAATATTTAGTGCTGCTGATGGCAATCTGGCAGCGGCATTTGGTCCCGGAGGTGAAGCAGATTGCCGCGGCATTGCCTTTTGGCAGCCCCCTAATCCACCTCACTATGACGGCTTCTGGTATTTTAATATTGTGGGAAACATGAGTGGCGAAGCTATCAGCTTTATGATCTATAATGCTTTATATGATCAGATTATCCCTACTACTTCCGACATTGTTTTTTTAAATAATGAAACTGTCGGTTCACCTTATGAACCATTTCTTCTAATATTTAACGCAGTAAATTTTGATAACAATATAATTGCCCAAAACTCCTCTCAATTGCAAAGCATTTCGCCAAACCCATTCAATCCTCATACTGATATTACATTCTACCTGGATGAATACCAAAAGGTAGAAATATCTGTCTATAATTCCATCGGTAAAAAGATTATCCTGCTGCTGAACGATTATCTGCCCGAAGGCAGGCACGCCGTACACTGGAACGGCTGCAATGAATATGAATCAGCCGCTGCTTCCGGCATATACTATATAAATCTCAAATTACCCAATAAAACCATTACCCAAAAATGTCTCCTGCTTAAATAGCCGTTTTCAAAAATTTTGCCTTTTTTAGTGATTATCTATAAATTCCTGTATTCTCGCCTTGATCTCATCCCGCACCTTACGCGTTTCTGCCAGTATCTCTTCTTCACTGCCTTTAAATCCGGAGGGGTCTTTGAAACTCCAATGTAACCTGCCATCTATGATCAGTCCGGGAAAAATCGGACAACGCTCTGATTGAGATTCATCGCATACAGTGATCAAATATGAATAGTTCCTGCCTTCTCTAAAATAATCAAATACACTATTACATTCTTTACCCGAGATATCAATGCCATCTTCTGCCATCACTCTCACTACATTAGGATTTAGTTCTCCGGGTTCTAAACCTGCACTTTCAGCTATATAGTGCCCCTCCCCAAGATAATTGCAGTAAGCCTCCGCTATCTGACTGCGAGCAGAATTATGCACGCAGACAAAAAGTATTCTCTTTTTCATTTGTTCTCTCCGCCTATTTCATTTTCCCTATTAATACTTCTTTCCTGTTAAAATAAAATTAATTTTTTGTTAAATATCAACCCGCACTCCATCAAGTAATAGAGATGGCATCATTCCCGAATTGCTGGGATATAATTTATTTTCTATTGCATCCACATTCTTTAAAATCTTATAGATGTTTCCCGAAACCATCCCTTCCTTTAATCTGCCTATTATTTTTCCATTTTCTACGTATAATGCCGGGGATACGCCAATGGAAAAATCTCCATTTGCCAGATTACCACTATGGGCACCCAGAATATTGCACAGTATCACACCTCTTTTTATTCCCTGAACCATATCTTCATAGCTGCTGTGACCAGGGGAGAGGTGAAGATAGGCTGCCGAAGGCGAAGGCAGAGCTGTCATAGACCTGCGATAACCGTGCCCGGTAGGCTTTTCCTTTAGTTTTGCCGCATAATTAAGATCATTATATCGCTTCACGAATTCACCGCTGTTTATCAAAATGTGTCTGTGGCAGACTACTCCCTCGTCATCGAAGGGACGGCTTCCGGGATAGCGGTCATCCAGCGGATCCGTAAACAACGTTAGTTTGCTGTCAAATATCCTTATGCCCTGCTTATCAGCTATCGGAGTGGTCTTATCGTAATAGCTTTTACTGCTCAAGCCTATAGCCAGTCTCCAGGTTAGCGCATAAAGAGTCATAGGTAAAAATAAGACCTGCATATTGCCACCCTGTGGCGATACCAAAGGCAAACCGGATTTATACCTTGCCGTCACTAGTTCCAAAACTTCCCGCTTAAGCTCTACAAAGTTTTTGCCCTGGAGATAATAGCTTATACCTGAGGCACTGCCTGGATATATCAGAGTGAAATATAGCGAATAGATACTGCTCTTATGAGTGAGAGTCGTGCCGTTTGTATTCAATATTTCTATCTCTGTGATATCCTTACTTGCATAGATATCTATCTCTGCATCTGAATGCCTCCTAATATAATCGCTCAAACGCCTGCACTCCTCTGCTATTTCAGCTGCCTGCAGATTTTCTATGCCGGCATCATAACTATCAAGCTCTTCCACCAGCGGACTGTGAGGGAAATTGTATTGAGCATCCACTTCACCCAGGAGAGATTTTTCGGCATTCTTCAGCAATTGCTCTTCCGATCTTAGATTTCTCGTGTAAGCAAAACCCAGCTTCTTATCTTTGATCATCCGTAAACTGGTAGCAGATTGGATCGTGTTATTTATGCTATGTAAAGAAGAACCTTGAAACTGGATCAGAGTGGATTCCTCCTTTATTCTATAGGTCTCAGCCTGGTCACTTCTTTTCTCTGCCAAATTTAATAAGCTTTTCATTAATTCCCTCCTATCACTAAGTTTTTTACCATTATGTGCGGACCGCCAAAACAAGACCTGATGTTTGTCTGCCCTTTTCCACAACCGCCCTGCTTGGTAAATTCCAGTTTGTTACCAATCCCTGATATGTTCTGAAGCGTCTCATATAGATTGCCCGAAACATTGATGTCCCTCAGCATCACGCCCAATTTGCCATCTCTCACTTCATAGCCGTATTGCGCCCCAAATGTAAAATTCTCACCCGATGTCTGACCACCTTTGGGATCACAGAGATAAATCCCATCGCCCAGTTCACCCAGTAATTCCTCAAATTCAGTCGTCCCCTGTTCGATAAATATCGTGCCCATCCTGATGATGGGTGCAAACCGATAGTCTTCTGCAATACTATGTCCGCTCACCGGCTCATTAAACTCGGCTGCCGTTCGACGTGAATGCAGCCGACCTGTTAACACGCCTTCCTTCATCAATTGCACCCGCCGCACTGCCACTCCTTCATCATCATATTTATAATAGCCTAATAAGCCTTCTATTGTAGCGTCATCTACTATGTTCACCAGCCCAGAGCCCAGCTTATTGCCTATCTGCATCTTTTCGCGCATTTTCGGCAGCGATTCTATCAAATCCGCTTCCGAAAAATGTCCAAAAGCTTCATGCGTAAAAACCCCCGCCATTATTGGGTTTAATACACAGTTATACTTCCCGCCCTGTACCGGAACAGCCTGCAATAAGTCTAATGCCAAGCCCGTCCGCCTGCTGAAATTGTCTTCCTGGTTACGGATATTTCCAAATCCATCACTGCCACCGGCAGATATTCGCAAATTCTGAATCACATTACCGGATTTACTCTTGATATCTCCTGAAAGGATTGAGGTTACCAATTCCTCATTGATCTCACTCCCCTCACTGCTCACGAAGTATTTGTCTCTGATCACATCGCGATACATTAGCTCCACATTAACTATCTTTTCTTCACTGCGAGCTATTGCCAGATATTTCCTAGCTAAAGATATCTTTTCTTCCATACTCACAGCCCGAGGGTCCTCATTTAGTTGCGCTTTATATACTGCTTTCTCTATTTCCACGGATGCCAGCCGGATTTTCCGGCTGCGGTATTGACCCATCAGCTCTGCACTCTTTTCTGCGGCTGCTATTGCTTTCTCGGCATCAGATAACTGCGTGAAAGCTATAGTACCCAGACCCCCGCCCTTCAAAACCCGAACCACGTAACCATCCGTATCACTGGCTACCACGCCGCACAATTCCCCATTATTCAAGATGAATGAATTATCCCGGCGTAATTCGTAGCGGATGTCTGCATAATCTCCCTCAATCTTACTCAATAAACTTTTTAATTCTCCAAACATATCTGCTCCCTGATTCCTTCTTGTCTCTTGTGACAAACCAGGCAATTTGGCTTAGATTAGTCAATAAAATCCTTATTTTTATCAAATACCCTTCAGAAAAAGCTAGATTTATTGAGATATTTGTTTACAAAAAAGGCAGCAAATGTTTGGATGCGATGCAAAAGTGAGTGATTAAAGGATGGGGTATGGAAAAATCTGAGGTTAAAATGCGAGATAAGAGCATTCTGGTGATTGATAGTGATCTGCAACAATCAAATCTGCTGAAAACATTGCTTTTTGAGGCAGGCTACCGCGTTCTAACAGCCGCAGACCCTGAGGCTGCCTACAAAAATATTGAGCAGCAGAAACCGGATTTGATCATAGCAGATGATCTTATGCTTTGTAATTGCAATTACGAGTTGTGTAAGGAGATGAGAGCAAATAGTGAACTTAATGCGATTCCTCTGTTGATTTTAGCAGAATTTTCTGATGTCCGAGCTATTATCATAGGATTAGAATATGGCGCAAGTAATTTTGTCTTTAAACCTTTTAATAATCAAGTGCTGCTAAACCAGATTTGTGCTCTGATTGCTCCGGAAAATCTTAATTCAAGGGAAAGGTTTATCCAGGAAATACATTTCCAGTACGAAGGAAAAGAGCATTGCATTAGAACAGAACCCTACAGGATCATTGAAATTCTGCTATCGATCTATAAATTGGCTGTCAAAAAAAATAATGACCTGGAACTGCACCGGGAGAACCTCGAAGAAGAAGTTAGATTAAAAAATTCTAATCTTCAGGATGAAAAAAATACCAGGATGCAGACCGAATCT
The DNA here is from genome assembly GCA_964604155.1 of uncultured Candidatus Cloacimonadota bacterium. GTDB lineage: Bacteria > Cloacimonadota > Cloacimonadia > Cloacimonadales > TCS61 > Stygibacter. The sequence continues at coordinate 12,214 of CAZRXY010000100.1, forward strand.
GAGTTGCTAAAACTATCTAATCTGATAGATCAGGCTAAGAGCATTATTGTCATCACAGACCTTAAAGGTAATATTGAATACGTAAATCCATTCTTTGAGAAAAAAACCGGATATTCGTTCAGCGAGATTAAAGGTAAAAATACCAGCATTCTAAAATCTGGCAGACATGAAAAAGTATTTTACCAGAAGCTTTGGGATACAGCACTTGCAGGAAAGGAATGGAAGGGAGAATTTATAAATCGTAATAAAAAAGGTGAATTATTATACGAAAACGCCTCTATATTCTCTATAAAAAATGCCCAGGGCAAAATTACAAGTCTGGCAAAAATTGCCGAAGATATCACTCAGAAAAAAAATTATGAGTTCAAACTCGAAAAATTGCACGAATCTACCTTGAAAGATATTGAGCTGGCTGCTTCGGTGCAATCATATCTACTACCTAAATGGATCGTGCATGAAAATAATCTCAGTGTGGCTTCTGTCTATTCTCCTTCCAGTAATATTGGAGGAGACCTTTATGACTTTATCCAGGTCTCACCCTCGGAATATGTGCTCTATATGGGGGATATCTCAGGACACGGCGTGCAGGCCGCCCTGATTATGACCGCAGTGAAATCCACTATCAATATGCTCATTAATATAGAAGCAGAAAATATTCAGCCTGCCCGAATCATCAATAAATTAAATGATATTATCTCCAAAGATTTTTTTCAGAATAACTATATGACAATCATTTTCTGTCTTATAGACCTACGTAAGAACCAGATCAGATTCCTTAATGCCGGGCATCCTGCTATCATTGAGTACGATAATCTCAATCACCAAACCACAATTCACGATATTGGCTCCTCTATCCCCATCGGCTGGCTGGAAACTTATCAATATTCTCAGGAAGAAGAAGAATTCCTGGAGATCAATCAAAATTCTACTTATCTGTTCTACACCGACGGCTTGTTCGAATGCCTCAATAAGGATGGCATTGAACTCGGCTTGCAGGGATTCACTGCACTGCTAAAATCAAACAAAAACAATTTAGATAGTACTATAATGCCCTTCATCATTAAACAATTATTAATTGATAACCATTATGATCTCTCTACTGATGATTTCACATTGCTCTCTCTTAAATTGTTTGATGATCAATTCTCCGATAATAACCTCTTTCTTCACTTCAAAGATAAAAACCGAAAGGCTGTCTTGAAGACTGCAGAACAATTTATCCAGTCAAAATTCCCAGCCGGCGACACCCGCCTTGCACTCGATTCCATTATTGAAACCTATTTCCATAATTATGTGGATGTATATAATAATACCAAAAATGACGATATCTTTATGCAAATACTCATTGATAAAGATATCAAACTCACGATCTGGAATAAAACAGACTCAATAAGTCTCGCCCAAAAAATCTTTGATAAATATTCTCAAATTAATCATATTATGGATAGCAAATTTAATAAATATCCCCTCGATCACAAGAAATACGACGACATCTTTGAAACTACTATCAAGATAAATATTATCCAACCCCTGCCACAAGGTTAAATGC
>CAZRXY010000101.1:0-115835 GCA_964604155.1 uncultured Candidatus Cloacimonadota bacterium
GTTGTTCATTCTTTGAGCTTTGTAAGGTTATGGGTCTTTGACTATTTTTTTTAAAATCAAAGACAGAGTGCGAAGGGCTCAGGCCGTAACCCAGGTTTTTTTAAGAGGACTACTTAAAAAATTCTCAGATGCTGCGTTTGACGAAAGGGCAGAAAAGTCTTGACCTTTGTGATTGCTTTAGTTAAAAGTAATAAAGATGTTGCCTTGTGAGCAAGGAAAATGAAAACTTGACCAGATAGGAGTGGTAATTATAAAAAAAGTAAGAAAAAGAATAAAATATCAGGAGGCATTTTGAAAGCTAATATCTTATTAATTGTAATTTTCATAATCCCGTTGCTGCTTTTCAGTCAGTTTTTGGAGGAAGGCTTTGAAAGTGGTGATTTATCATCCTACGATTGGGAATTATCAGGAAGTGCATATTGGTTTGTAACAGGTAGTTTCCCTTTCAGTGGAGATTATTGTGCCCGAGGTGGTACCTTGAATCACAATCAGAGTACTACAATCGAGATCACACTTGACTTTCCAAATTCCGGCATACTATCTTTCGCCTGGAAAGTGAGCAGTGAGCTGAATTATGACTTTTTAAGGTTCTATCTGGATGATGAGCAAATGGCACAAATATCGGGAACGGTTGCCTGGACACAGGTGGCATATGAACTGTCGGCAGGGATTCATAATCTGCGCTGGAGCTATGTGAAAGATTACAGTGTATCATCCGGGAATGATACGGGTTGGATAGACGACGTCAATTTTTTTATTCTGGAGCCGAGTTATGATTATGATTTGGAAATTGTCAATCTGGTTGGTCCTGAATATTTAACCGGTGGCAGTGAGTATAACTATGAGGTAACGGTTCGTAACAATGGCAGTTATAATTTTACTGGTTACTCTGTGAGTCTTGTAAACGGTGAAGGAATGGAATATGATTCGGAGACGATATACTGGATGCTGCCTCCGGGAGAAGAGCGTATTGTGGAACTGACAATAGACCTGGAAGAGGCTTGCCCCGATACAGTGAAAGCGCTTTATGGCTATGGTTGTTTAGTTAATGACGAAAATCCTGAAAATGATTATAGTGGAAAACTTGATATCCACCAGGCTGGGGCAGATTATCACTTTGCCCATATTGGCGGGGCAGAAACTTATACTAACCTGATCCCGGTAAATTTTCTTCGCAAAGCGAGTATATATCAGACAATCTATTTTGCTGATGAGCTGCAGCAAACAGGTGCTATCAGGAGTATAGATTTATTCAATGATTTTGCCAATCCTGTTTTTGTAACGAACCTGCGAATCTGGATTGGAGAAACTGAATGCAGCACATTACATGACGGCTGGATAGGTGCAGATAGCCTGCAACTGGTTTTTGACAACGAATATGAATTTTCAGCGGGGTCAAATTTGATCAATATTACCCTTGAAAACCTTTTTGAATACAATGGCGGTAATCTGGTGATGATGATAGAAAAGGCTTATGAAGATGAATTAAATAGCTGGCAATCAAATTTCAGATACAGCGAGATCATGGGAGAAGAAGCAGGTAGAACCAGATTTAATTACAGTGACTTGGGAAATTTTGACCCCACGAATCTGCAAAGTGGAATTTTATGTGACTGGGTGGCAAATACTGTGTTTACCATCTCCCCGGTTCCCTATGGGCATCTTGCGGGTATTATCTATAACGAAATGCAGCTTCCTTTAAGTGGAGCCCAGATAAGTATATCTGATTACAACTGGACGGGAGAAAGTGACAGTCTTGGTTGCTTTTTGATAGAGCGGATTGATATTGGCACATATACAATGGTTGTGGAGATGGAAGGCTACGAGATATACGAAGCTGAGATAGAGATAATATCAGGAGAATTAACTGAGGTTGAGGTTATAATGCAGGAAGCTTCCGGCATAATTAATGAGGAGATTGTCTGTCATCGGGCTGCAATTGGAAAGATTTATCCTAATCCCTTTTATCCTGGTAAAAATCGCAGCAATCTGAAAATAGATTTAGAACTAAATACGGCAGATTTACCTGCTAAACTTGGTATTTATGATATCAAGGGAAGAAAAATTGCCGAAAGAGTAATTAGCAAAGCAGGATCGGTTAGCTGGGATGCATTATCCGGCTCTTCTGCTTCCGGCATATATCTATTTAAACTGACAACTGCAAACGGGCAATCTGATAGTTCCCGACTTTTACTGGTTAAATAGGGCAGGGGGAAAAATGAAAAAACTGATGATAATTTTATTGATGACTTTTTTAGCCGGCAGCCTGCTGGGCTGGGTAGTAGAAACCGGCACACTTGAAGATTTTGTGTATGGCACTGATGAGAATCTGGAATATGATAACTGGCTTTCACACGTAGTTGAGAGGGTAGCCAGTCCAAATTATAATCTGTATGCACCTTACGACCGGCAGACTACCGGATTTGGCAGCTACACTGTGCCCAATACTGATCAGCTTTATGCCTTTTATTCTATCACCGAGTTACTTAATAATCAGCAGTACGATCTCGCAGATAACATGCTGCAAAGTACGGGCTTACCTTTCACTCTGGTGGAATTTAATGATACTGTGAGCGGCAACATTTATTGGATAATCAGAGAAAACCTGAATATGAATTATATAGATGACAACGGCACGCCGGATTGGGATGGCGATGATGAAGTGGGCTCTTTTGACTACGGCTGGGGGCTTTATATTTTTAATCCTGCGGCAGAATATCCCGTAATTATCACTTCCCCGCATAACACCGATGATTTTTTTACTCTGCCTGTTTCTTTGAAGCTCTTTCGGGAAACAAATGCTTATGCCCTTATGGCAAGCGGGGTAGGCAGAGAAGTGCTCTATAATACCAGCTATGGTTATTATTCCAATTCTTTCAGCCTTTGCGACCCTACTCGTCAGGAAGATACGGTTTTTAACAAAGTGTATCAGGCAAGCTGTGATTATCTGCGGATTATCCATGATCATCGGGAGCTTAGTATTCAAATACATTCCTATGACTGGAACAGGCACCTCTGGTATGCAAGCAACCAGATTTCTGCCGGCTGGGGTAAGAATAATCCGGGCATCCCGATCAGAGATTATTCTGATTACGGAATGGACATTATCAACCAGGGTGACGAGTGGATGCTTCCTGCTAACAGCGTGGGTATTCATCCCGCAGTGCATCTGAATGATTACTATTCTGTGAATTGCAGCAATTACCCTTTTATGTATTCGAATCAGGATACCACTTTTGCAGTAAATACTGAAGTAGATCTGGTGGGGTATCGCTATAACAGACAAATGGTTTATACTTGCAGCGGCTGGAACGATAATCTCACCTACGGCCCGTTTTTTCATATTGAAATGGATGAATTACCCAATTGCTACCCGCAGACCGAAGCTAATTACTGGTGGTTCTACGGTTATGATCCCATCACTGAGCGTTTTGATTATGATCATCTGTTTGACCGTGCTCTTGCTTTCAATACACCTTGGATAGAAGACCTTGCAGCAGTGATACCTGCCATTTTTGAATATGATGACGGAGAAATCCCTACATCATGCTCTCCATTGCAAATTGTGAGCCAGAATTATGATCGCGTGGAACTTAGCTGGGAAAAAACAAACTGCTATGATTATAAAACTTACGAAATTCTATATTCAGAAGAGCCTGTCGCTAATGGGAATTATGAAATTTGGGACAACAGCAACGATAGCAATATGAATAATTCTGCCCGAACATATACAGTGATCACCGGGCTAAATCAGAATACAGAATACTTTTTTCAGATGCGTGTTTTGGATGCCAACGATAATTATTCTGAGCTTTCCAATGAGGTATCCTGTCTTACGGGAACCGCCAGATTACGCTACGAGAAAGCAGTAGCCAGAGACAGTACGGTACATTTCTCTTTTAATGCCTACAGACAAGATCAGAATGCCGGATTCCTCATCTACCGCAAAGCCGAACACGAAAATGAATATTTTCTTAGAGACAGTTGGCAGACAAATCCCAATCTGATAGCCCTGAATGGTGTGAATAATTACACCTACAATTGGACAGACACGCTGGTGACAAACTGGGTGGAATATGCCTACATAGCAGCCAGCACGGATTCTACCGGTAATGAATACTGGCATAATTATCCCAGTAGAGCTACACCATTTGATATATACACGCTGTTATTTACGCATGAAGGCGGGGAAATAACCGATGAAATCTGGTTTGGCTCAAATCCCAATGCCTCGAGTGGCTGGGATGCTGATTATGATATTGATCAGGATGAAAGCCCCTCAGGTGACTATGTATTTGCGGAATTTTATGAAGAAGACTGGGATTATCATGGAAGCATGATTCAGCAGATAGAAGGTGGATATGATTTTGATATAGAACTAAGAAGCTGGGTCTTCCGTGTGACTTCTAATCAATCTAACGATGAGATCACTATTCAGGCTTTGGGTCAATTTCTGAGAGATGGGCGCAAACTTTATATCATTGATCAGCTCTCGGGACAGATAGTTAATCTTCTGGAAGGTGATTATACTTATTTAAACAGCAGTGGGTCCTGGAGATATTTCACGCTTTACTGGGGAAATATTCTGCCGGATGTGGTTTTTACTAATCCTGCCGGATATATTTATCAGGTAGGCGAAACTGCATCATTTAGCTGGAATATCGCCAGAAATTATCTATTGCAGAATTTTAATATCTACATCGTCTCACCCACAGAATCAATACTGATAGGTGAGAATTTGCCACCCTTTTTTAATCAGATTAATTGGACAGTGCCCGATGGACTTCTACTGGAGGATGCCCGTATCGTTATAGATGTTTTGATGATAGATGGCGACAGACGGCAATATACTTCAGGTTTCACATTTGGTTGCGTGCCATCCACCTTTGCTCTGGCATATCCGGCAGGATATCGTCTGGCGGCAAATCCTTTCATGGGTATCAGCAGCATACAGGAGCTTCTGGATGATGCCGATCTTTATATCCTGCAGAATGGTGAATATAACCAGGATATAGCCTACTTCTATGGACGGGGCTATTTTCTGGACAGCTATTTTGGCTCAGTTAATTTAGTGGAAGCAGGCATTCAGTCCGGCAATGATCAATTTAATTTACAAAGTGGCTGGAACATTGTGCCAAACCCGCATCTTACCGGTATAAAGCGCGATGACATCATTATAATTACTCCTGCCCTGGAAATGACCTTTGCCGAAGCGGTGCAATATGACCTGGTGGAAAGCGTGATCTATAATTATGATCAGGGCTGGCACGAAACTGATTATGTATATCCTACAGAAGCTTTTTTATTGTATTGCTATTCAGATGAGCTACAGGTAAAATTTGTGCCTTATAACAGTAATCATAACTGGCTGATCAGGGAAGCTTATGATCTTAAGGTAAAACTAACGGCAAGCCAGAACACCGGAGTGGCAGACGATCTCATGCTGGCTCTAAATATTGCGGCATCTGATGGTTATGATAAACTCTATGATCTGGCAGAACCCTGCAATACTCCCGGGACGGATAATCTGAATTTTTATACTATCATGGATTCCGCGATGGCGGAGCTTAGCAAGTACAATCAAGACACAAAAGCAGTATATGATCTATTTAGTGAGAGGCGGGACTGGAATTTTGGCATCTCCTGTGACCAGCTTATGCCGGTGAATATCTCTCTTTCAAACAGCGAATTGCCGGAAGATGTGGTAGTGATCATCACAATTGATGGAATAGAACATGACTTAAGCAGGCAGGGTGATCTAATGCTGGAGCCGGATGATCACAATATCGAGGGAATTCTCAGTTTCGTTCCTGTCTGGATGTCTGAAGATCATAACGACGTGATCTCGGTAATCGGGCTGATAAATTATCCAAACCCCTTCTACTACGGCAATTCTCGCTCTCAAGGTATCAAAGTATCATTTAATCTTCCCAGCAGTGAAAAAGTAAATTTGAGTGTTTATAACATCAAAGGACAAAAAGTAGCAGAACTGGCGAATGATGTATTTGAAGCGGGAAAACACTCGATAGATTGGTACCTTACGGATACTGGGAATCGTTCGGTAGCATCCGGTGTATATTTCACCAGGCTTGATACAGGCAAAATCCAGAAATTCAGCAAACTGGTTATAATCAAATAATATGTTTCTGTTATCCAAGAAAAACGCCGGATATTTTCCGGCGTTTTTTATTATATTCTCTCGTCTTTGAGCCAGCAGGGCTCATATGAGTATCTTTTGAAAACACACTCTATGAAAATTGAGCAATTAAATACCGGATAAATTATACTTGGAAATATAGTCGTCTCTTAATTGATCAATTGATATCAGATTTCCATCACGTATTATATACCAGAATTTCCAGCCATTATTTGCCTGTTTACCGATCAGTTTTGCACTAAGACTGTGAATTGAACCTGATAGTGAATTATTAGTAATAAGAGTACCCGAAGCCAATACAGTGGCGGAGAAATTTTTATCTTTAGAATAGATTTGTTCTCCAATATTGATCATACCATCTTCGATTAATGAACCGATAGGCACTCGGGGAGGTTTGATATCATCCACTTGGCATAAGTGTCTATTATCAATAGGCTTAATGGAATCTATTCTTTTTTCTGCTTCTTCGATATAGAGTTCTTCTTTTTCTATACCTATATAATTCCTGTTCAGTAATTTTGCCGCAGCAGCAGTGGTACCGCTACCCATAAACGGATCAAGAATCAGGTCTCCGATATTTGAGCTTGAGAGGATTACTCTGTTAAGCAGTTCTAAGGGTTTCTGGGTCGAATGCACCTTTTTCCCATCTTTTTTTAACCTTTCTTTGCCCGAACAGATAGGCAGATACCAGTCACTTCTCATCTGCAAATCATCGTTGAAAGTTTTCATAGATTTGTAATGGAAAGTGTAATTTGATTTTTTTGATTTTGCTGCCCAGATCAATGTTTCGTGAGCGTTATTGAATCTGGTTCCCTTGAAATTAGGCATCGGATTGCTTTTTATCCAGATTATATCATTTAATATCCAAAAGCCAATATCCTGAATAATCGATCCGATACGGAAAATGTTATGATAACTGCCAATCACCCAGATTGTACCATTTTCCTTTAGAACACGATGGCATTCCCGCAGCCATTGAGTGGAAAAATTATCATACATCTTAAATGAAGAAAATTTATCCCACTTATCATTTACGCTATTGACAAGTGATTGATTTGGGCGATATAAATCATTATCAAGCTGAAGACTATAAGGAGGATCAGCAAAGATCATATCTATTGAGTTATCGGGCAAAAATTTAAGCTTTTCCAGACAATCACCATGGATTATGGAATTAACAAGTTTTGCATCAACCTCATTACAACTACTTTTCATTTTCTCTTCACTCTCTTTCTTGCCGAAATAATTCAGATAGCAAAAACTTATTCCTGCACTGGGAAGATATCTATGATATCATTCACATAGCGTAAAATCAAGGCTGCATCATAGACATCGATCACACTATTGCCATCTACGTCTGCGGCGGTGAATTGCCAGGTTTCCCAGCCCGTTACCAGTTGAACTACATATTGCAGAACCAGTGAGGCATCATAAGCCTCTACCGCTCCATTACCATCAATATCACCATACATAAGCATAAAATCAAGGTCATGAAATCCCAGATTGGTAAAAGTATCCTGAGGGAACTGAAGCCAGTCCTCAGCATCATAACCGGTGCTTGCCTGCATAATTGAGCTTTGGCGAACCAGGGTCATATCTTTACCCCAGTCGCTTGATGAATTTACCACTCCCACCAAATCCACCATACTGCCTTCAAAATACAGTGCAACTGCATCATTCCCATTAAAAGTGAGGCACTGGCTGTTAATTGCAAAATCCACAAAATCTTCGTCCGTGAGGTCATTTACGCCATTATTGTCGTAACATACCACAAAAACATCCCAGGGAGAAATAATGCCTGATAATAAAAGCTCATTACCAAAACTGCCGCTGCCATTTGTCTGCTTCCTCAAACTCCAGCCGGAAAGGTCTAATGATTGCGGTGAGCCATTAAATATTTCCAGAGCTTTATGATAGCCGCTACCTTCCACATATTCCGAAATGATGACAAAATCTCCTCCAGTTATCTCTTCCATCAAGGTAAATTCGCTCTCACTTTCATCCCAGACTTCTCCGTCCGGTGAGCTTATCCTGAGGCGATACTGCTCACTTTCTGCATAGCTGCTTCCCAGTGCCCATAAAAAAATGCCGTCATCCATCTCATTCTCAGCAATGATAAATTCCTCATCATTCAGCAATAACGTTATATCTACGAGATCATAGTATTCCTGAGATGTCCAGGTGATCTCATACTGCTGGCCAAAATACCAGATTTCACCTCCATTGGGAGTAATCAGATTTAACTGAGAATTTCCGCTCTCATAATACCAGATGCGCTCTATGAGTGAATCATCGATCACAAAGGGATTGGGTTTGTTTTGCTGGTATGCTGCAATTGCCCAGGTGCGGCTGGTTTCTGCTTCATCGGCAGGGTCTTGCAAATGCCACTGATATAGCACATCCATCTGATTATCCATAAAGGAATTAATAATATTGTCATAATACATGGCATAAAAATAGAACATAGACCTGGCGATATTTCCCTTGGCATCTTCGCGGGGCTCCCACTGATGATCACCATCATTTTCTTTTTCTGAATATTCATCGATATTGGTGGCAGGAATCTGATTCATTACCTCATTTAAGCGATACCAGACATCCGTATTTACATCCGGTATTTCATTGAAAGGAGAATTTGAGCGTGACGAATTGACATTACTTTTGCAGGGATACAGGTGGTGCATATCACTGCGTTGCGGTTCCTGATCTGCACCATAACTCTGGGGCCAGGTATGCTCACAATCTATACCCATCTGATATGCCTGAGTGGAAGGATCCTGCTCGGGGTCTATAGTTATTGTGAACCCGGAATAAATGCAGGATACTTGATTACCCGGCTGTAAATCTATCTCGCCATACAAAATATCTCTTGCCAGATCATAGCCCAGAGTCACAGGGGTCTTATAATTATCCAATAAAAAATCCCAAAGCTGATCTTCATATATTCCAGGAGCAATTATCTCTGCTGAGGAAAACGCAACTATCAGCAGGATAAATATTAATGCACTATATCTCTTCATAATTCACCTCTTTTTTTATAAAATCTGCAATGAACTTATCTGCAATGGTCAATCAAGTCAAGTAAATTATGGGAATCCTTAATTTATAAGTGCTGGATAGCAGAATATCTGAACAAATTATTTGACGTGAACACTTAGCCTCACAAATCTGCCCGGTAAAAGAAATTTTGGAGGAAACATGGCTCAAAAAGTTATGATTTTCGGTGCCGGGCTGGTATCAAAGCCTATGGTGGACTACCTGGCATCACAGGGTGTGGAAATTACCATAGGCAATCGTCACCTGGCTAAGGCAGAAAAGCTGGCAAAGCTGCACCCAAACGCAAAGGCGGTGGAAGTAGATGCCTCCGATGAGGAATTAATGAGTAAGCTGGTGGCAGATCATGATCTCAGCGTTAGCTTGCTGCCTGCTCAAAATCACCCCATTGTCGCAAAACACTGCATAAAACACAAAAAAAATATGGTAACTACTTCCTATGTAAGCCCTGAGATGGCGGAGCTTCATGCACAGGCAAAAGAGGCTGATATCTTGATTCTGAACGAAATTGGAGTTGATCCCGGCATAGACCATATGAGTGCCATGAAGATTTTTGATGAAGTTAAAGATAAGGGTGGAAAAATCGTAAGCTTTATGAGCTATTGCGGAGGACTGCCTGCTCTTCAACATAACAATAATCCCATGGGTTATAAATTTTCCTGGGCTCCAAAAGGAGTACTTATAGCTGCAGGTAATAATGCCCAATATCTGCGTGACGGCGAAGTAGTCAAAATTCCGGGTTCCCAGTTATTCGGTCATTACTGGTTGGTGGACGTCCCGGGCGTAGGCACCTACGAAGCTTATCCAAACCGTGATTCCCTGAGCTATATAGATACTTATGGTCTTGGTGGTATCAGCACTATCTACCGTGGCACTTTTCGCAATGTGAGCCATTGTGAAACCTGGTTTGCCCTTTCCCAACTGGGTTTTTTCGATAAAAATGGTGAAATCTATAACACAGAAAATATGAGCGTCTCCGAATTTATTAAAACTAAAATGATGGGACTAAAAGAAACCGCCTGCCTGAGATGCGAAATAGCCAAAAAGCTAAATCTTAATGATGCCAGTGTGGTTCTGAAAAAATTTGGCTGGCTGGGGTTCTTTGATGATAACTATCAGGTGCCCTGCGATAAAGGTGCAGCTATAGACGTGCTCACAGCCATTATGCTGGAGAAAATGAGTTATGAACCGGGTGAACTTGATCTGCTTCTAATGCACCACGAATTTATTGCAGAATATCCTGAAGGAAAGCAGCGTATCACTTCTACTATGATTGATCATGGTATCCCTGGTGGTGACACTTCCATGGCTCGTACGGTTTCTTTGCCTGCTGCTATCGCAGTTAAAATGATCCTCGATGGCAAAATCAATCTTAAAGGCGTGCAGAGGCCAATAGACCGAAAGGTTTATCTGCCGGTTCTGGCTGAACTGGAAAAGATGAATATCAAACTCGTAGAAAGGTTTTTTAGTTTTTTTTAAATTGAGTTATATGGCAAAGAGCCTCTTCTGAGGCTTTTTGCCTTTTCAAATAAGAAATCAGTTGGATATCTTTACAGGGAGTAACGATGCTAATACTAAGGACAATAATTCATTTAGCCTGCGTGATCATAGCAGGAAGAAGATACAGACTCGAGTATAACAGCAGCCTGGGTTTTATAGCCGGCTTTCTGGCTGGGCCTATTGGTATTTTTATCGTCTATGTTACTCCAAATTTCCTTGCTAATATTAGTTTTTCACATGAAATGGACAGTTATAGAAATTCTCCTATATCTGATCCCACTATACTTAAATACACAAATACTTATGGTGAGAATAAAAAAAATGTGAAGTTACATTATCGCCCCACCGCCTCCGGCTTTATTGCCAGCCGCCAATACATGCCCGTCACAGATGGATGTTTTGCTACTTTTCTTATGGGCTCTATATTATATGGCTTTCAGTTGTTTTTCCCAATAGTTTTCGCTTCTGTGGTCGAGCCTGTTTCCAGTGGCTTAATGCTGGAAAGAAGCCTGGCATTTCTGGTTTTCTTTATCCCGTTTTTAATGTGTATATTTAATTATCGAACTATGAAAATCTGTCCCCGTTGCGGGCATAATCACCAGGTAACAGGCAGCTTTGAAACCTTTATGGGTACGGTGATAGATTTTGATCCAAATGAAACCGGCTGCCGGGAATGCGATTATCTGCCATCGAGAGATAGAGATATTAGCATTACCTGAGCCGCATTTCCCTGCTTCATCTATTTACGTGTCCTGAAGGTTTTTTACTCATCTCCTTTTCCGGCACTCTTTAGCTATATTTCTTTGTAAAATCACCCGCTCGAGGTTTATCTCTTCAGAATCCATTTTTTTAACTAATGCTTAGTTACTCAATTAGTACTGGCAGAGATACTGGGTAATGCACGTTGTTTCCTAATCCACGAATTTCACCCCCTGCAGAATGATCTATGAACCAGGCAAAAAAAATGCGGAAGTATGCCAGATGCACGAAATAATTGACAATAAATTGCGGGTGTAGAAAAAAAAGTGCGAAGGTGGGAGATTTAGATAATGAAGATAAGAATAAAATATTCCGGATGTAGAATTTTAACTCGTAATTACTTGGTGATGCCGGTGGATATACGTTATGCTGTTTAATTCAATTTCCTATCTGGTATTTTTCCCTTTAGTAGTATTTTTATACTATTCAATAGGGGCGAACAGGCGTTGGATACTTTTATTAACAGCGAGTTATATCTTTTACATGTGCTGGCGAGTGGAATATGTTTTATTGATCATGATATCCACTCTGGTGGATTATATCGTGGCGCTAAGGATGGAAAAAACAGACGCATCAGAAAAACGTAAATGTTATCTTGCATTAAGTATATTCACGAATCTGGGATTACTTTTCATTTTTAAGTATTATAATTTTTTTGGCAGCAGCCTAAATGCTATACTGGGTATCACAGGGGCAGCAGGTTTGATGCCGGAATATAAGGTGTTATTACCGATAGGCATTTCTTTTTACACTTTTCAGACACTAAGTTACACAATTGATGTATATAAGGGCAGACAAAAGGCAGAGCGGCATCTGGGGATATTTGCAGTATATGTGTCATTTTTTCCTCAGCTAGTAGCCGGTCCAATAGAGCGATCAGGTAATTTGATTCCTCAGATTCATAAATTTCATGAATTCAGATATCGTAATGTGAGTGATGGGCTTAAGCTAATGATGTGGGGGTTTTTCAAGAAGCTGGTAATAGCGGATCGAGCGGCTCTTATGGTAAATACAATCTATAATAATCCTGCTGAATATGAGGGATTTCCTTTATTGCTTGCCACTTATCTATTTGCCTTTCAAATTTACTGTGATTTTTCTGCTTATAGTGACATAGCTCGAGGTTCAGCAAGAGTGATGGGAATAAATTTGATGGAAAATTTTTCTCAGCCATATTTATCGCACAATATCCGGGAGTTCTGGCAACGCTGGCATATTTCACTTTCAAGCTGGTTTAGAGATTATCTCTATATACCATTGGGGGGGAACAGAGTAAAATCCTGCCGATATTATCTGAATATAGGTGTAGTATTTTTTCTGAGTGGATTGTGGCATGGAGCAAATTTCACTTTTTTAGTCTGGGGATTGCTGCATGGAGTTTATTATATGATCACCCAGTTCATCGGAAAATTGCAGATACGGAAGATTGATGAACTCAAGAAAAACAGACTGGTGAGGATTATAGAGATTTTATTTACCTTCCACCTGGTTTGTTTTGGCTGGATATTCTTTAGATCAAGAAATTTGGGAGAGGCTTTTTATATAGTAACCCATTTATTTAAGAATCTAAAGATTTTGTGGCACGACGGCTGGGGTCTCTCCAGCCTGAATATGCTTTTATTGATCATTTCGCTGATAATTATGGTCCTTATTCAGGACATATTGGGTAAAGAAAAAGTTAGAGAATATTTAGCAAATCGCACCTTAATGTTCAGGAATGCTGTCTATGCAGGATTTATATTTTTTATCTTAAGTATGGGGATATTAACAGATTATGAATTTATCTACTTCCAGTTCTAAGGAGGCAAGACTTTTTGAAAGGAATCTAGGAAAATTCCTTTTATTTTTCCTGCTGACAGCAATTCTTTTAAGTTCTCTAAACTGGTTTACAATCATAAAAACCTTAAAAAACAGTAGTCATTTTGTGCTTCCGGTTGCAACAGATACCGTTATTTTGGGCGATTCATATACGATGACTGGATTAGACCCAGGTTTCAGAGCCAATACTTTGAATGGAGCTATGAGGGCAGAGCTGATTCCATTCACTTATCATAAAATGAAATTTATTTGTGAGCATAATCCACAGGTGAAAAATTTGGTGATCTCATTGAGTTACCACAGTCTGACGATGAATAAGGAAAAGACCCTGAAGTCACCGGAAACAGTGAGATATTACTGTGATACATACTTTGCTTTATATGATACACAATTAAAGCGTATTGCTTTTACAATGGATTCTTCCTATTATGTTTCCTGGCTCAAATACAGTCTGGGATTTCCAATTGAACTCAGCAAGAATATTGGCATCTATCTGCGGATTATATCAGGATTTAATCACTATAAAAACTATTCGTTTTGGGGGGGATATCAGACTTTGGCGGCACCAGAGAGCGGTTCTTCTGTAAAAGAGAGGATTTTTGAGCATTACTACAAATTTGGAGAAGAGATTGAGATGTCAAATATTATGATTGACTATTTTGAAGTAATAATAAAATATTGCAACGCAAAGGGTATAAGGCTTTTTGTGATAACTCCACCGGTGCAGCCCGCCTATGAAGAGCAGGTGCCGGAAGGATATAAACAGGGATTGCGTGAGATAGTGGGAGTGATGAAAAAGAAATACAGTAATTTATTTTATTTTGATTATGGTAAGCTGATATTTGATGAGAGTGAATGGCGAGACGCTGATCACTTGAATTCGCGTGGCTCGGAGAGGTTCAGTCAACTATTTTTCATAGAGATGAATAAAATTATAGAAGGAGAGTCATATGACCATAGAATTCCGTAAAGAAGGCAGAATTGGGGTTATCAAGATAATCGGCAGGCTTGATGCCTCAAATGCGCGTGAATTGAAGGATAATTTTGTGAAATATCTTGAAGAGACTATATATTTCATCATGGATTTCTCGGAATTAGAATTCATAGACAGTACTGGTCTGGGTGCCGTAATCAGTGCATTCAAGCATGCTTCCGAAGTTGATGGAGATGTATATATAGCAAATCTTCAGCCTAAATAAGAATGGTGTTTGATATCACTCGCGCATATCGGATTTTTGATGTGTATGAGGACGTTGATACAGCTTTGGAGGCGATGCAGGATAACAAGAAATAGAGTATTACAGCTTAATGAAATGCTTAATATACGCCTCACCCGGTCAGACAAGCTGGGTAACGGATTTTTTTCTTGGGATCAATCCTTTTTTTATAAAGATCCTCAATAAGCCTTTACTGGAATACTACATAGATTTTTGTGTGCTTCTGGGAGTCACTCAGGTGAGAGTGATCAATAACGTAAGCGGTTCTGATCTGGAAAAATATTTTGGAGATGGGACTCAATGGGGCATCAATCTCAGTTATGGCTTTGCCAAGCCGGATGACCGCTTAGAGGATGTGCTATTAAAAAACCGCAGATTTTGCCAGGGCAACTTATTCATTGTCTCTGGGTATCAATTCATAAGATATAACAAAAATTATCAATATAACTCCTGTTTTCAAGGTGGAGATGGGCTATGCCTGCGGGAAGGTGAAAACAGTCTATATTTCTTATCGGAAGTTGATGATATCCGAATGGTGGATTTGGTGGGAATTGAGGAGAAGGAGTGTTCTAAGCTGGGGATTCTGGCGATTGATTCTATTAGCTCTTATTATGCACTAAATATGAGCATAATAGAAAAATACCGCAATAATTATGTGCTCCCGGGTTATAATAATGAGGATGGAGCTTATCTGGGAAAAAACATTATTGACAAAAAAAGCACAGAGTACATAAAGCCAATTGTCTTGGGGGACAGTGTTCAGATTCAAATGAATACAGTAATAGGACCTAATGTGATACTGGGGGATAATGTGATAATAGATCACTCTACTCAGTTGAGGAATTGCATAGTGTATGATAATTCCTACATAGGCAGTGATCTGGAGATAGAAAAAAAAATAGTTTTTAAAAAGAGATTAATAGAGCCGGTGAGTGGGGAAATGATGCAGATAGTTGATAGTTTTCTGGTTTCCGATATTCGCAGTAATATGATAGAAAACTCACTTATGAAAGTGATCAATGGTGTAATTACGGTTATATTAATAGCACTAACTACTTTGCCATATATGATTTTTTTTTCACTTTGCAAGATATTTGGGATGCGAACCGATCGCGAGAATTATTTTGTAGATCAGGAGGGAAAGAGCAAGGAATTTCCTACATTTCATCTATCGGGTTACAATATTTTCAAGAAAATTTTTTTCCGTTTTTCACTAGATTTTTATCCTTTTTATTTCAGAGTTCTAAATAGTGATTTGCTTTTGACAGGTAATCATCTTCTAAAAAGGGAAGCTGGAGGCGTCAAGCAATTGCACCAATTACCGGTTTATTACCCGGGAGTTTACAATTATCCAGGTAGTATGCTTCATAATCAGAATCACGAGAATTATATCAATGACGAGCTGGAATATATCCACCTGCGAGGCTTCCTTTTTGATCTTAAATTGATCATTAATACCTGGATTAGCAGGTTATTCAGTGATTGGAATTCCATAGCAGAGTTTCTGGGTGAGCAGATAAAATCAAATGATAAAGCAGGTGAAGATGGATGAAAGCTTTATTCCTATAGAAGATAGCACAGCGAATTCTTTATTCAAGTTTGATAAGCGAATTCTTCTTATCACGCTAAAGCGTAAGATAATATTCATCATGGTGGTTTCATTTATGACCTTTATGCTGTTTGGCGTTTATGCAAAAATTAATAAGCAGGAAAAGTGGATTGCCACTGCCATGCTTGTGAAATATGATAAGCAGATGACATCTAACCGCGATATACCGTATTTGTATCAGGATATGACTTCAAATACATTGATGGAATCCTTTTACCGCAGAATTAACCTCATTGAGATGGTGGATTCTCTGGGTTTGCAAGTTGGGGTAGAAAAACTTCATGGCTCTTTATGGATTAAGCGGGGTAATAGAGCAAACACCTATCAGGTTAGTGCTCAGCATTTTAATCGCGAACTGGCTGTGGATATGGCAAACACCTATGCCAGGATATTTATAAAAAACTACAATCAGATAATAAATGAGCCGGCAAAAAAAACCTTTGAGTACTACAGGCAGCAGGTTAAACAGTCTGACCAGGAATTGCAGGAAGTATTAAAAGATATCAGACAATTTCAGAGAGATTATAATATTACTTCCATAGAAACCGAGGTAAATCGGAAGAATCTGCTATTAAGCGATATAGAATTGAATATTATGGAAGCTCAGGTGGAAATGAGTAATCTGGAAGCAAGAATTGCCGATATTGATGAAATACTGCCTCTGTATCCTGATAGAAATGTGCCCACCGGATTCACTGTGGATATGCCTATTGACACAAGAATTCATTTAAAAGAAAAAGAGATTGATCAACAATTAAAGATATACACGCCTGAGAATCCCAGAATAAAGAAACTATATAACGAGCTCAGCCAGCTTAAAGAAGAAAAAAAAGAGTGGGATAAAGGTAATATAGTGCCATCCACGGTACATTACGGTAATGATCCGGTTCTTCTGAATCTTAAAACACAGCGAAGTAATTATGCCAATTCTCTTTCAGGTATGCGTCAAAATATTCTCAGATACCAGGAGCAGGTGGAAGAAATTCGCAATTCCATCAGATACCTCAGTTCCTTAAGTGATGAATTTCAGATCCTTAAAAATCGTGAGGACAGCATCAGGCGGCGGCGTGAAAGCTCTGAAGACAGAATGGTGGAAGCCAAGGTAGCCTTCGATTCTAATGTGAGCGATTTTGAGATCATAGATGAAGCATTCCCACCAAGATTCCCTGAAGCCACGCGGACAAAAATGATCGCTCTCGTAGGTGGGCTTATGGCATTCATAGGTCTTACTATTTATTATCTGTTACGCGAATTTTTAGATGACACTATTAAATCTGACTTTGATTTTGATAAAACTTTTAACATTAAATTGCTGGGAGAAATACCAAATAAAGATTCCTTTGCCCTGGAAATTTACTGGTCACAAGTGCAGATTGTTTTTGGACAGATAAATGCTATTCTGCGAGGCAAACGGCAATCCTTTATAGCAGTTGGTAATGACCGCTCCGGAACCGGGAAAAGCTTTTTCATCAGGGAGGTACACGATCTGTATATGTCCCGTAATAGAAAAGTGCTCTGGATTGAAACAATTGACGATTCGGATAAAGAAATTGAGCCATATATCATCAATGAAACATTGTATAACGATACAGAATTTGATCCGCAGAAGAACATCTATGAGCTTTCCAAAGACCAGTTTAAATGCTATTTTCTGCGTGATGAGGATTCATTTGTTCAAGTTCTGGAAAAATCCAGCTTAGTGGAGTTTTTAGGCAAACTAAAGGATTTTGATGTTATTATCTGGGAACTGTTTGAAGTGCCTTACAATATGCAATTATTCACCACGATTGCTTCTGTTTCCGATATTCTTATTATGGTCGCCCGTTTTAGATATTCAAACAGAGAAAATTTCTCAACAATTATAGAATTTTTAAAAGATAACCTGGACATTGAAGTAACAGGAGTATTAAATGATATTCAAAAGCCATATTTTCAATCAAGCTTCTAATTCAATGAAATTTTTGATTATTAGCCTAATAATCATGATCAGCATATCAGGATGCAGCGCTCCTGAGCTCAAAGATGCAACGCGGGAAGCCTTGCCCCAGTATCTGGAAGAACTAAAGATCGAGCAAACAGAAGAAGAAACCCGTTATGCTACCCTGGTGGAACTGCAAAATCTTGAGCTCCCTACTTACACAATAGGCTCTGGTAATGAGTTTGATATAAAAGTATATGCTTATGGAGAGGAAGAACCAGAATATACTACCACAGATGCCATAGTGAAATCTGACGGTAAGATCAGTATTAATTACCTTGATCAAGATGTTTATGTTCTGGGTATGACTATGGATGAAGCCAGGAATGAGATCAGAAGGCATATTACGGGTATTCTGGAACCCAAAGTCTCTATGAATCCCAAAAAATTGCAGAGCTCTTTTGTGACTATTATGGGTCAGACGGAGCTGCCCGGAAACTACCAGATTAATGCCGGTATGCGGATACTTGATGCTTTAGCAGAAGCCAGAGGCTTCAGAACAGGGCTGGTGAAAGGTACAGACAAGGAACTGGCAGACCTTTCGGGAAGTTTTATTGTGCGAGATAACAAAGTGCTACCGGTTGATTTTCTGGAATTAGTGAGAAAAGGTAACCAATTGCACAATATTCCGCTTCAGGATGGAGACTATATATTTATTTCATCACTGGCGAATCAGGAGCTCTATATTCTGGGTGAAATCCTAAATCCAAATGCTTATCTGTATAAAGAAAATCTCACACTTATTCAATTGATCACTTTTGCCGGAGGTTTCACTAATAATGCTCATAAAAAGGCTTATTTGATCCGTGGTACTTTGTCTCACCCACGAGTTTTTATCATAGACACAAACGCAATCTTGAGAGGAAATGCTACTGATTTGATATTGAAACCCAATGATATTGTGTATATCCCTCGTACTATGCTGGGAGATTGGAACCAGGTTATTTCTCAATTACTTCCCTCTCTTCAGGCTATCCAGTCAGGATTTGTTGTAAATACAATAATTAATGATATGATGAACAAGTAATTCGTTTATTGGTATGCCCGAGAATGAAATATTTTATCTTCTTTCTTGCCCTGTTTATTGGCGTACCAATTGGCACGATATTAGTCCGCTCAAACAAAAGAGCAGAAAAGTTAGTTTATTTTCTCTATCTGTTTCTCACTACAGAGGAGATAACGGTAAATTTTATTTCCCGAGAGTTCTACCGTGGCACTTCAAGAGGATTCGAAGTAGGAATAGTTGATTTAATCGGGATCATATTATACAGTCTCATACTATTTCGGGCAAAAAAAAATCCGCCCCGCCATGTGCCTCCCGGAGCTCCTATCTATTTTATCCTTTTTGCCTTTTGTCTTATATCTATTACAAATTCTGCCCCAGGTTATGTGATCCATTCTTTTTTTGAAATATGGAAGATGGTGAGGATGTATATCTATTTCTGGGTTAATTATAATAATATAATCACCTATGCCCATTATGATTCTATCATATACAGCATAAGAGCGATAATCATTTATATCAGCTATCATGTGATCCGGCAAAAATATTTTTTTGGGATTTGGCAGGCCAGAGGACCTTTTCCTCACCAGAATTCTTTAGTGATGTATATGATTGTTTTTAATTCCATGGTACTTTCCTATATCTTGAATAAAAAAAAGAAAATCCAATTGTTCTGGTGGGTCATCACGTTCTCCCTCGGCAGCCTCTGTATCGTTTCCACCTTTTCCCGAGCAGGTATTGTCTGCTTTGTCCTTTCCTGCATGGTGATTGTGATGCTTTCTTTTGCCGGCGGGGTGAGTCCACGCAAAATCGGAGTTACTATTTTAATCATGTTCATAGGGTTACTGGGGGCAGTTCGATCAATGGATTCTATTGTTCTTCGTTTTGAAACAGCCCCTGAAGCGTCTTCCAATGTGAGAAAAATGCTCGCAGTGGCTGCGGTTAAAATGGCTAATGACAGAACTTTTGGTATTGGCTTGAATAATTTTGGCTTGAAAATCAATCCGCCTTATAATTACTCCAGTCATATTGAAGGAGTAACAGACGAGACCAGAGGCGGGCTGGTGGAGACCATATACTTGAGTTTTGCCGCCGAAACCGGCTGGCACAACATGGTGGTATATCTAATTCTCATTTTTTATTTCTTTTTTAAGAATATGAATAATTTTGTAAAACATCGAAGGTCAGACTATATTTGGGTGCCCATCGGTCTGGCTGGAGGTCTTATGGGTATCTATCTGGAATCCGCCCTGGAATGGGTGTTGAAGCAGTCAAATAATTTCTATCAGCTTATGCTTTGCTTTGCAATTATCGCCAGTATGGACAGGATGTATAAAAATAAGCAGAGATTAAAATGGCTGCAGTGGAAAAAGAAATTAAAAGCTTTCAGGAAAATTGAAAGGGAGAAGGGCAAAATCACTGTCCACCACTATTAATTATGAAAAACAGATTTTTTAAACTAATTGCAGAGAATCCACTCTGTTTATTTGAGATTGTGTTTTATAATCTCAAAACACTTCTTCTAAAACTCTCCGGTAAAAAAACTATAGTCTATAATATTCAAATGGATTATTTTTATAATACCTTTGAATCTATCTATATGGAATTATTAAAGGATAAGAGAATAGTTGTTTTTTTTTCCTATTATGAAGGATTGCAAAAACTGTATAACTATTTAATAACGATCATACCCCCCAAAAGACTTGTCTCAAGCAAAATATCGCCCTTTGTGTATTTTGATATGTTCATAACTGCAGAAATAAATGGACCCGATTTCCCAGTTTCATTTTTCCCAACCCACAAAATCCAACTATATCATGGCATAGGAGTGGCACCGCTCCATAAAAAAAGCAGCGTACTCTCCAATTTTAATACTCATTTTGCCCTCGGAAAGCAACTTGTAGAATTTATTGAAACTTTGCCAAACAAAAAAAAAGGTCAAAATGAATATGATGAGGTCGGCTTTCCAAAACTTGATGCTATATGTAATCCTGACCCTGTGGCTGAAAGAAAACTAAAAAATTTGTACAATATCACAAACCAGTTCGTCATAATTTATGCCCCGCATTGGAACCCAAATGGTTCGCTGCATGTTCTTTCTCTTGATATGATAGCTAATCTCACTGAATTGGAAAATGTGATCATCCTGATTAAAGTCCATAATTTTCTCTATACGCGTTTTAAAGAAGAAAGATGGCAGGAAAAGCTTGAGCAATTCGCTAATGTTTATGAAAACGTGTTTTATGTTACCAGACCAAACACACAGGAGATATTTCCACTGGGTGATTTATTGATCACAGATGCTTTAACTACCGCCGGCTTTGAATTTTCATTAACACTGAAACCGGTTTTTGCTTTCAGCAGCCCGGGATGGTTCAAAGAAAACCCGCATTGTGCTGTGGAAAGAGAGATTGTGAATACATCAATTTGTTTCTCAAACGCCGATGAAGTCTATGAATATACCAGACAGCTTGTGGCAGGAGAACCCGAAATGATAGATAAGATCAAAGTACAAAAGAAGAAGCAAAAAGAATTGATAGAAAAATTCCTTTTTAATCCAGGCACAGCTACGCAGGCGGCTGTTAAAGTAATTTACAGGGAGCTTAATCTTGAAAAATAGATTTATCAGATATATTATATCCCGGCCATCAAATTGCTTTGAGATTATATTCTGGAATTGCAAAATTATCCTATTGAAGTTACAAAGAAAAAAGATTATAGTCTTCAATATCCAGACTGATTATTTCTATAATATCTTTGAACCCGTATATCTGGCTCTATTACAAAATCCAAAAATCCAGGTATTCTTTGCAGTCCTGGATAGAGATATATCCCTGAAAAAATTCCTGCGGGATTTTTTGCCCCCAAACCGAATTATTCCAAGTACTCTTTCCCCTTTCATATGTTTTGATCTTTTTATCACTGCAGATATCAATGGTCCCGATTTGCCTTCGTCCATATTCCATACTCCCAAGATTCAGATGTATCATGGAGTTGGCGTTTATCCTCTTTACCACAAAAAGAAAATCCTCTCTCATTTCAATATCCATTTCGCAATAGGTCCACAATTTGTGGAATTTGTCAAAACTCTGCCACATAATAAAAAAAATCAAAATAATTGCGAACTGATTGGCTATCCAAAACTGGATGCCCTTTTTGAACCCAGTGATGAGCACACTAAAAAACTCAGGAAATTGTATGATATTGGTAATAATTTCGTGATTCTTTACACCCCGCATTGGAATCCTTATGGTTCTCTACATCTGCTTAAACTTGATATGTTAGAGGAACTGGCAAAATTAGAAAATGTGAAAATCCTTATCAAAGTCCATCATTTTCTCTTTACAAAGTACGAAGATGAAAAATGGGAAACCAAGCTGCAGGATATTGCCGCAAAACACGAGAACGTCATCTATGTTACCAGGCCAAACACCCAGGAGATATTTCCGCTGGGAGACATGCTGATCACTGATACCGGCACTACCGCAGCTTTTGAATTTTCCGTCACAAAAAAACCGGTCTTTGTGTTTTATAACCAGGAATGGTTTGAGAATAACCAAAATACAGAAGTGGAAAGAACCATCACCCAAACTGCCATAAATTTCACTACAACAGATGAAATCCTCGATTATGTGATAAAACTTATGAATAATGACAGTGAATTCGGTAAAGAAATCTCTCTTCAGAAGGAAAAACAGGAGCAGATGATAAAAAAATTTCTCTATAATCCAGGATGTGCTACGATTGCTGCTCTCGATGTCATAAAAAAAATACTCAGGATTTATGATGGAAGATAATATTAAAAAGCTCATTTTCTGGAATACTTCAGCAAATTATGCGCTAACTATCACGCGATTCTTCACTCAGATCATTCTTACCCGTATCCTCTTTCTCAATCTTGGCGAGCTTTCTTATGGCTTCTGGGCTCTTATCTGGTCTATCTTCGGATATAGCCTCCTGCTCGATTTCGGCTTTGGCACCTCTGTCCAAAAATACTCGGCTGAAGTGACTGTAACAAGTGATTATGAGAAATATAATCGTCAAGTATCCACCGTGATAACTTCCTATGCCATTATGTCCTTTGTTATTATCTCTGCCACGCTCATCATGGCGCAATTTATTTCAAAATTGTTTATCTTCCCCGAAGGTACGGATATAGTTTATTATCAAAGGGTTTTTATCTTTTTTGGCATCGGTTCTGCTCTCACTTTCCCTACAGGCGCCTTCACGGAAATTCTGCGAGGCATTAATAGGATCTATCTTCGCAACCTGATTAGTTTTATCGTCCTCTGGCTTAATTTTGCCGGTATCCTTATCATTTTCCACTTCGGTTACGGGCTACTGGAACTGGCTATTTTTTCTGTCATTATCAATCTTATTAAAAACCTTTCCATGGCTGCCACCTGTTTTAAGTTTCTGCCTAAGTTAAGAATTCTGCCTAAATTCTTTCAGCTCGGGATGCTCAGAGAAGTCGTTAGCTTCAGTATATTTGCCTATCTGATTATGTTTGCCAATATCATTATCTTCAAAACGGATCAGATCGTTCTCGGTGTAATGCTCGGTATCACAGCAGTTTCTATATATCAAGTCTCATCTCGTGCTGCTAACCTGCTGCTCCAATTCACTCACCAATTCCAGGAAACTCTCACCCCAGTTGCCGCTGCTCTGCATAAAGATGGCCAGCATGGCAGGCTGCGCCGCATCTTATTTAATTCAAACCGCATTATTGCCATCGCTTCCACACTCCTCTTCATAATTCTCACTGCTCTCATAAAACCCGTACTCCTTATCTGGCTCGATATAGACCCCTCAAACCCAAAATTCGCTGATTCTTATAACGATATTATCCACATTGCCTATATTATGAATGTTTCTATCTATCTCTTACTGGTTTTCCGCAGCGGCTCTTCCAAGGTGCTGCTGATGACGGGCTCTCACAAATTCCTCTCCTATGTAGCCATCGCAGAGAGCATTATGAATATTGGATTTTCGGTTTTATTTATTAAATTGATCGGGGTGGTCGGTGTTGCCATTGGGACGCTTATCCCTAATGTTATCCTCGGACTATTTGTTATATTCCCCAAAGCTGCTCGTTATAGCCAGGTTTCCATTGCAAAAACAATCTTCAAAATCTATCTCCCGCTTGCTTTAGTATGCCTGCCTCCGCTTATATTTGTAAGCTATATTAATTTCAAAATTCCACTTTTAGAATGGCACTTCTTTACCCTGGTCTGGGTTTCAGCTCTCATCACGCTGCTATATCTTATCTCTGCCTGGTTCCTCATGCTTTCTGCCGGAGAACGGGATAAAACTATTCAATTCATCCGTAAATTTCTTCCCGCCAGATGATGCAGGCAGCAATATTTCTTGACCGTGATGGTGTGATCAATCCCGATCCGGGTTACATTAATAATCCTGCTGCTCTAAACCTGTACCCCTTCACTGCCCAGGCTGTAAGAAATTTTAATTGCCTTGGCTATAAAGTTATAGTGGTTACAAATCAAAGCGGCATTGCCAGAGGTCTGGTCACAATAGATCAGATGAACGCTATTCACCAGAAACTTATTGATGATCTGGCTGCCCAAAAGGCGATCATTGATAAAATATATTTTTCTCCTTACCACATTGATGGATATGTGCCGCCCTATAATATCAATCACGAAGACCGCAAACCCGATATCGGCATGTTCAAAAAAGCCTGCCGGGATTTTGCTCTTGACCCCTCAACCTCATTTATGATTGGTGACCGCAGGTCTGATATGATCTTTGCCCACATGGCAAATCTTACCAGTATCCTGGTTTTGACGGGAGATGGGAAAAAAGACCTTCTTAGTGAAGGATTGCTTGATTCGGAATTTGCCCCGGATTATGCCGCGCAAGACCTGCTGGCAGCAAGCTTCCTCATTAAAATGCTGGTTAAGGATTGATATGAAAAATAGAATTTGGCTGGTGATGGTCTTTTTCAGTATTATCGCAGGCTGCGGTAGAAACAGCATTCTGGATAATCATGATGATGAACCGAATATCAACGAGCTTAGTTTTGGTACAGATGAAACTCTGGAAATCGTTACCTGGAATATCCAGAATTTCCCTAAAGCCGGTAACGAAACAGTTACTCTTGTAGTGGATTTTATTGAGCAGCTTGATGCAGATATCATCTGCCTGCAGGAAATTGAAGATAATGCCAAATTTATCTTGCTGAACAACGAACTACCCGGGTGGGACGGCTTTAGAACAGATAGTGCTGCCTATAGCATCAATCTCGCTTTGCTATATAAAAACACCTCCGATTTTCAGCTTCTATCTATCCGCGAGCTTTTCACAGATGACTGGTACGCTTTTCCAAGACCACCACTGCAAATCGAATTTCTCTGGAATAATGAGATATTTTTTGTTATAAATAATCACCTGAAAGCAAGTGGTGGTGAAGAAAATGAAGAACGCAGAAGACTCGCCTGCCTCGCTTTGGCAGATTATGTGATCTCCACCTTACCGCAAAACAACGTGATCATAGCGGGAGACCTTAATGATCTGATCATTGATCCTCCGGCAAATAATGTATTTCAAGTATTCTTGCAGCAACCGGATGATTTCCTCTTTGCCGATTATGATATTGCCTATGGACCGCCTGATCAGTGGTCATGGAATAATGGCGCTTCTCATCTTGACCATATTATAATCAGTAACGAATTATTCTCAGAATTCTCAAATCCCGGCTCTCTGATAAAAACTATCAGAATAGATGAATTTATGCCCGGGGGCTGGAATGATTATGATGAATTGATCTCAGACCACCGTCCCGTTGCACTGAGGCTCGAATTCTAATGCTGTCCCGGATATATAAATTAATTTTCTGTTCTATTCATCTGCCTCAAAATATCTTAATCAGTCTTTTCTTTATGCTCACTATCCTGAATATTCTCGATGCCGTTTCCACCTGGAAAGTCGTAAAGATTGGCAATAATAAAAATGAGAAAAATCCCCTCGCCAGAATGCTTTTTAACCTCATTGGTCCAATCCCTGCGATGATTATACTCAAAGGAATTGCCATTCTCATTATTGCCTATATTATGCTCAATTTCAAAAAATTTAAACCGGAAGTAGATACATTCATGATTATCCTCAATCTTATCTATCTCTGGATTGTTATCCACAATTTTCATGTGCTAAAACGAATGAACTGCTATCTAAGGTCGGATTATAATGGAAAATATCAGAAAAGATCATATTCTGGCTGACGATAATATCGGCAGACTTCACTGGAAATTAGCTGTTCCAGCTATGGTGGGTATGTTCGTGATGGCACTATATAACCTGGTGGACACAATCTTTGTCGGCAGGTTTGTAGGCACAAATGCAATAGCAGGACTTTCGGTATCTTTCCCTATGCAGATGATCGTGATGGGTTTTGGTATTATGAATGGTATTGGTGCTTCTGCACTGATATCTATCAGTTTAGGCGAGGGTAATCGTGATAAAGCCAATAAGATTTTCCATAATGCCCTGCTTCTAACCGTGATATATGGATTAGCTTTTACTATTGGCATCCAGGTATTCTTAGACAAAAT
The DNA here is from genome assembly GCA_964604155.1 of uncultured Candidatus Cloacimonadota bacterium. GTDB lineage: Bacteria > Cloacimonadota > Cloacimonadia > Cloacimonadales > TCS61 > Stygibacter. The sequence goes on from CAZRXY010000101.1 coordinate 26,664, forward strand.
TATTGTACTGTTTGGTGCCAGCCCGGATGTGCTGCCGCTTGCCCGTGATTATCTGCGGATCATCATGCTGGGATCTACCTTCCAGATTGCTGCCATGACAGGTAATAATATCATTCGTTCCGAGGGGCAGGCAAAAATTGCCATGATCTCAATGGCTGGCGGGGCAGGGCTTAATATTATTCTGGACGCAATCTTTATTATTATACTAAAAATGGGCGTGCCGGGAGTAGCGTTGGGAACGGTTATCGCCCAGATTTTTCAAACCGTATATCAGTACTTATATTTTAAGAGTCCCAAAAGCTCATTATTATACAAATTGCAAATAAATGAATTTAATTTTAGCATAGTAAAAAAAATCAGTAGAATAGGTATTGCCTCATTTTTCCGCAATATCTCCGGTTCGTTGATGATGATAATTTTCAATAATGTGCTGCGTTTTCACGGTGGTGGACTGGCTCTTGCTGCGGCAGGCGTTATTTTCCGCTTTCTGCATTTCACCTTTATGCCCGTTGTAGGTATTTCTCAGGGAATGCAGCCTATAGTAGGTTTCAATTTTGGTGCCAGGAAACCTCACAAGGTTATGCAGGCTCTCAAAATAGCGTCTATACGTGCTTCAATGATCTCGATCGCTTCATTTATCTTCGTGATGCTCTTTCCCCGCTTGATTGTGAGCATTTTCACTACAGATGAGGAATTAATAGAGATGGCATCCAAAGCCATTCGCCTGATGTTTGCCGGCACTTTTGTGATTGGCTTTCAGGTTGTGGGAGCCACTTTTTTCCAGGCTGTTAATAAGGCTTTGCCCTCATTTATTTTATCTATCAGCAGGCAATTGCTTTTTTTAATCCCCCTGCTCCTGATACTGCCTCATTATTTTGGGCTCTATGGTGCCTGGATATCTCATCCCGTCTCGGATTATCTCTCCGTGATCATCACCTCATTATTCCTCTGGAAAGAGGTAAAAAGTTTCAGGGCAGAATCAGCGAACTAATGTTTTGCAAATTTTTGTGGCAATATTAAATTTTTAGTATATTGGAGGATATAGATGATAAATGAAAAAATATATGTAACCAGGATTGAAAGGTTCAAAGACGAGTTGTCGGCATTGATGTTCACAGATAAAATGCCACTTATAGCAGAATATATCTATGATAGTGATTATCCAATTCCATACACAAAGGATATGGAAAATCAAAAATTAAAAAAAATAGAGGGTGAGGCAGGTAAATCCTGGCAGTTTGAACACATTAAGATTGGCGAGGAGTGGGGCAAAACCTGGGGTAGTGGCTGGTTTCGGTTTACCGGAAAGGTGCCCCCAGCCTGGAAAGGCAGGGAAGTAGGGGTGATGCTTGATCTGGAATCCGAAGGCTGTATATTCAAAAATGGCACACCCTGGCAGGGTATCACCAATACTATCCACTGGAATACTACCTCAGCCAAACGCCTTGCCTTACTGCACTCAAAAGCAAAAGGCAATGAACCCGTATTCCTGCTGGTGGAAGCAGGAGCTAATGGTCTTTTTGGGGCTGGGCAGGAATTCTACCGCTTCAAACAGGCAGAATTATGCCTCATCGATAGAAAGGTATGGCAATTGTATTATGATCTGGAAGTGATAGCCTCGCTTATTGCCAGCCTGCCGGAAGATTCGCCACGCCGCAAGAAACTGATCCATACCACTAATCTGGCGATTAATAGTTATAATGATGGAAAGGGAATATCTAAATCACTGGAACTCACCGCCACTCTTCTGGCAAAACCTGCAAACGCCAGCTCAATGAAGGCATTCGGTATTGGGCATGCTCATCTTGATCTGGGCTGGCTCTGGCCAGTCCGTGAAACCCGCCGCAAAGCGGGCCGCACCTTTGCTACTGCCCTAAGGATGATGGAAGAATATGAGGAATATAAGTTCGGAGCTTCTCAGCCTCAGTTATATGAATGGGTAAAAGAGGATTATCCCAAGCTTTATGAAGAAATTAAAGCTAGAATTGCCGAAGGAAGATGGGAATGCCAGGGTGCTATGTGGGTGGAGCCTGATATGAATCTCAGTGGGGGAGAAGCACTGATCCGTCAGATCATGTTTGGCAGGAATTTCTGGAAATCTGAATTTGGTCTGGATATTGATAACCTCTGGCTGCCTGACGTGTTTGGCTATTCCGCCGCCCTGCCCCAGATACTAAAAAAATCCGGCGTGAATTACTTTATGACGCAGAAAATATCCTGGAATGATACAAATAAATTCCCGCACCACACCTTTTACTGGCAGGGTATTGACGGCTCAAAAATTGCCACCCATTTTTTGCCCACTAATGATTACAATTGCTCAAATCTGCCTAAACAGCTTATTGAAGCAGAAAAACGCTTTACCCAAAGCGATATTGCCGAAGAATTTCTTAATCTCTATGGAATCGGCGATGGTGGCGGAGGTCCCGGAAGAATTCACATAGAATTGGCTAAAAGACAGAAGAACACAGAGGGCTCGCCACGCTTTGTCTTCGCCGCTGCTGCTGATTTCTTTGTGAAATTGGGGAAAATTCCCGATCACCTGCTGCCCGTCTGGAAAGGAGAACTCTATCTGGAGCTGCATCGCGGGACATATACCACTCAGGCAATGATGAAAAAGTATAACAGACAATTGGAGCTTGCTTTGCGTGATGTGGAATTTCTGGCTGCAATTTCACAGAATATTGATAAAGATACTATTGACCGTATCTGGAAACATACACTACTAAACCAGTTTCATGATATCCTGCCGGGCTCTTCTATCAAAAAAGTTTATGAAGATGCTCACGCTCTCAGCGAACAAAATCTGCTGCTGCTTGATCTTATGCAAAAAGACTTGCTGAATAGCATCAATGAAACCGCCCGGAAAGAAATAGATTACCACTATATGGTCTATAACACCTTAAGCTGGCAAAGAAAAGAGATTATTAGTCTCGAATTGCCGGATGCCGATGAAAACTGGCTTGCCAGTGATACGCTGGGTAATACTCTTCCCGCTAAGGTGAGCCAGAACCTGATGCTGGTAGAAATCGTTGTGCCTTCTATGGGATATACCACTATTAAACTGCAGAAAACTGATATAATCACCAAAAATTCCCGCAAAATAAAAGTAACCCAAAATCTTCTGGAAAATGATCTGCTGCGAGTGGAATTTGCCGAAGATGGAACAATTACCAGTATTTTTGATAAAGAATTGCAGCACGAAATGTTGCTCGATGCCGCTAACCTGATACTGATGTATGAAGATAAACCTAACGACTGGGGTGCCTGGGATATAAATCATTATTACCGTCAAACCCAGCCGGAACAGGCAAAACTCACCGCTATCCGCACTATTGAGCATGATTACCTCTGGGCTGCCTTATGGCTGGATTACGAAATCGGAAATTCTACTATCAGTCAGATGATTAGCCTGAAAAATAATTCACGCCTGATTGAGTGCTGGACGATTGTGAACTGGCAGGAAAAAAACAAGATGCTGCGGGTACGGGCTGTGCCGGATATTAAAAGCGATTATGCCACTTTTGAAATTCAATACGGCAATATAAGACGCTCTACTAATGATAATACCACCTGGGAACAATCCAGATTTGAAGTATGCGGACACCGCTATGCCGATCTCAGCCAGTCTAATTGCGGTTTTGCTATCCTGAATGACTGCAAATACGGGCACTACGTAAAAGATAACGTGATGGAGCTCACGTTATTGCGCAGCCCCCAGTATCCTGATAATACCGCTGATATCGGCGAACATACTTTCCGCTATGCCTGGCTGCCTCATACCGGAAACCTCGTTAATTCACAGGTCCTGCAATCTGCACATGAATTTAATAGCGAATTGATTATCCAAAAAATAGCTGCCTTACCAGTAGATCGCGAAAAATCCTATTTCTCTCTCGCAGGAAATAATGTTAAAATTGAGACGATAAAACCAGCGGAAGATGGCAATGGTATCATCCTGAGATTATATGAATATTATGGAACGCACACCGAAGTGAAGCTGAAGGCTGCTCATAAATGGTCAAAATTCATCGAAACAGACCTTATGGAAAATGATCTGCACCTGCTCAGCAAAAATGCTCACGCCACCAGATTGTCTATTGAACCCTATGAAATAAGAACTTTCAGGATTATCCAGTCTATGATTGATTAAGAGCTTCTATTTTTTCGCGGAAAACTGCATCTGTGGGATCAAGTCTGCCAGCTTCCAGATAGCTTTCACGGGCTTTTACTTTATTGCCAAGCTCTTTATATACGTCACCCAGAAGAATAAATTCCTCATAATTATTCTTATTGGTTTCAATGCACCTGGTCTCCAAAACCTGAGCCGCTTCCTGATACTTTTTCTGAGCACTAAGAATATTGGCGAATAGAAAATTAAGTTTCCAGGCAGGATGAGTCCTTATCACTTCCTTTACCTTCTGCTCTGCTACTGCATAATTGCCCGCATTATATTCCTGCTGTATATAGTATTCATAGGCTGTGATAATCTCCGGCTTATACCTTACTACATTTTCATATTCAAAATAAGCCGTAAATGTATCATTTTTCTGAATAGCCAGAGACGCCAGCAGATAATAGGATACTGCCAGATCAGGATACAGACTCTTGATCAATTCAAATTTATGCCTGGCTTCATCATTTTTTCCTGAATCAAATAATCCTAAGCCCTCTTCAAAAGGTGCTCTGTCAGAATTGCTGAGATTTATGATATACTCATCATTGAAAAGGATAAGTAATTCCAGACCACGCAGCAAATGAGAATCTGTGCATTTATACATGGCAGAATTCATATCTTGCCAGAAATCCTGATACTGCTCAGTAAGCAGATTATTTATACCTCGGTATATCATGTAATATGGTTCTGGCTCATTTTCCTGTAAATTCTCTAACCTCACCATTACCGTTTCATCAAAAACGAAATTCTTATGGAAAATATTATACTTCACCAATTCAAGCAATTCACCAAAAGCTGCCGTGAAACCAAATTCCTGAATCTTCTTGTAATATCGACTGTTTTTTGATAATATGCCGATATCCAAGGACGCTTCAGACATATTCAGGACGTTTTCTTCGTCCAGTAAGATCTGAGTTAATGCCCCTATAAAACTATGAAATTTCAATGACCTGTAATCCATCTGGATAAAATCTGATTGTACCTGCTTAAGATACTGAGCGTATTTATTCTGATACAATTCCTCAAGCTCAGTGCCGGCTTGGGCTAATGTGATCTGCACCGTGCTGTCTATGGCAGCAGCATAACCGCTGAACAATGTTTCACACTCATTGCAGAAGCTCAAAAGACTATCTATTGCCACCAGATTATCGCGGGTTATCTTACCCGTTAATTGTAGTTTTAGGAAATCAAGATCAGAACTTATTCTCTTTACCTGTTGCTCGGTGCAGCCGGATAGCTCCTTAATAGCAGAATCATAAAAACTAAGCGACCTCACCTCCTTCGCAGTTGTCAAAAACGGCTCCAGATGACGGTAGCAGCCTACGTAGTCAAGCTTGTTGATTGCAGACCTGCCCAGCTCATATTTCTCATGGTACTCGTGATACTCGCGGCGGAATCGCTCGTCTAAGCGAATCTTATCGGAGACAAAATCTCCAGCCTTGACCTGGAATTCTTCGTCAAGACTGAGTTCGGATTTTAAAAAATGAAAAAGCATACTCTGAGTCTTGTCACTGGCATCCTTGCGATAATCGATGCTCTCTACCGAGATTTCCTTCTCGTTCTGGATTATTTTAAGCTCTTTCAGCAAATCCACATCTTTGGATATAAATTCATCTCGGGTGAGAGGCTCAGCCAATAGAAAAATGCGGGGACTGGCTAATTGACCGCTGTAATCTATATCTTCTGCCTCACCTTTAGCATCAGCAAGGCTTATTCGCATTTCACGCGCAGGTGATAATAAACTTTTTTCCACATACTGCATCTTAAATGAAAATCCCCAGCAGGACAGTATTATAAATACCAAACTTAAACTAAATAAAATCTTCATGCTTCCCTCCATTGTCACTTAATGCTCCAACTGCTCTAAACGCCATTTTTTGTCAATATATCTTTCATTTCCTGAAAAAACTGGCATACCCCCGAAATTTATTTGTAAGTTTGGAATATTGAACTTGTGAAGTTATTGGTCGTCACCATTGCGATCGAGCTTGCTGTCTCTATGATTGACCAAGTTTTATCCCCTTCCATTTTCCATTACTATATCCTGCCTTCTAATATCTGGGTGTCAATATACAATGGTTGAATTTGACAACAACTATTATCTCACTTAATATAAACCATTTAACAATACCAATAATTATAAAACCAGGGGGATGCCAAATCTTTCATTTCTGAAAGCAATAAAAAGTCTTTTAGCAAATCTTCGCTCGAGAATTATCAAGCCGGAGCAACAAAGATCAATCAAACGAAAAAATATTAGATTGATCTTTGTTGTTCAGAGGTATAGGTGCTGAGAATATATTTATCAATTTCTGTTTATCTGGCAAGTATGATAAAAGGGGGTTTTTGATTATTTGAGGAGAAATTTTGCAGTAATAAGGTCTTGGGTGGTGGTGATTTTCTGGTTAGTGTCCTGGCAGATGTGAATATATACAGGTATCTGGAAATATTCGAGTATTGAGCTGTCATCGGTGAATTCGTAATCGATATTTTCAGCCATCAGGTGATATTTATAGATGAGCTTATAGTCAAAGACCTGGGGGGTGTGAGCGTTGTAGAGTGAGTGTCGAGGTATGGTTTCCATGATTTTATGATCAAGTACGCGTTTTATGGTGAATCGAACGGGGCTGCAGGGGATTACAGCATTGTATAATTTTGCCAGGTCTATGAGTCTGGAGATGAGATTTTCTTCCAAAAATGGTCTCACGGCGTCATGAATGAGCACAAGGCGTGTATCTGCGGGGCAGATTTTGATGCCGTTAAGGGCAGAAATCTGACGGGTTTTCCCTCCGGCGGTGATAGTGATATCATTACCGGGGAAGTGCATTTTACAGATATTGTGCATTTGGCAAATATCCTCAGGATGCGAGACGATGATCACTTTATCAATCCGGGGATGTGAGCAGAATTTTGCCAGAGTATATGCTATTATTGGCTTGCCATTGATATCAATGAATTGTTTTTTTTCTTTGCTTTGCATCCTTGTGCCGGAGCCGCCTGCCATGATCAGGGCAACATTCATAAGATTCCCCTTTTATTTTTAGAGAAGACTTTCCCTACTTATACGAGATAAAGTCAATTAAAATTATCTGTGGGTCTCAGAATTGTGAGGAGGCATTTGCAATTTTGTATATTCAATAAATTGCTTTACATAAATTGAATAGAATTATGAATAGGTATCAGTGGTAATTCCAGATAGCCGGAGGTAGAATTTGGAAAAAGTAGGTATCTCAATTTTATATGTCGAGGATGAGGACTATATTCGCAGTAATATGGTGAGGAGTTTGGAGCGAAGAGTGAAGAAGATATATTCTGCAGCGAATGGTTTGGAGGGTTTGGAATCTTTTAAGCGATATGAGCCGGATTTAGTGATCACAGACATCAAGATGCCGGTATTAAATGGTTTAGAGATGATCAAGAAGATTCGCAAGCTCAAGGAAGATACCAAATTTATCATGCTCTCTGCTCATAGCGACACGTCATCACTACTGGAGGCGATCGAGATAGGAGTACAGGGTTACATTTTAAAACCATTCCAGACGCAGAAGCTATTTAAGCTGATCGAGGAGCAGGCAGATATAATAATCTTAGACAAAAAGGTGATTGAGCAATCGAAAAAGATCAATGAGCTTTATAATGCTTTGATCATAGATTTAGAGACGGCAGGTAGTGTTCAATCTTACCTTTTGCCTGATTATCTGATCGTGGAGCGGGATTTATTTTTTTCATCCACCTATGTGCCCTCTTCCAAGATAGGTGGTGATTTGTATGACATAATCAAGATATCTGAGACAGAATATATCAGTTATATAGGTGATATATCTGGCCATGGCGTGAAGGCAGCTTTATTAATGACGGCAGTGAAGACAACGATCACGCGGATAATAGAGGATGAGAAGCTTCACGAGCCGCATCTGATATTAAACAGGCTAAGCACAATTCTCACGCGGGAATTATTCAGCAGTGATTATATGACAATGCTTTTATGCTATATAAATTGTGAAAAGAATTACATAAAGATATTAAATGCGGGGCATCCACCTCTGATACTGTATCACAATAAGAAAAAGACAATCACAACGCTGGTTCAGGAGGGCTCCATCCCAATTGGCTGGGTGCCTAATTATCTATATACTCCAGATGAAGAATTAAAGATGCGTTTTGACAGCAATCAGACCTTGCTCTTATACACAGACGGTCTATTCGAATGTGAAAACGCGCCGGGAGAGGAACTGGGATTGCATGGATTGAAGGAATTTATCGAAGAAACCACCAATAATTACCCCTTGGTCTTATTACCTGTCATGATCCGTGACACGTTGAAGAAGAATAATTATGATATCAGCGGAGATGATTTTACTTTAGTGGCATTGCGCCGGATACCGGAGCAGCGAAAAGCAAGAGAAGCAGACTGTTTTTCCGGAGATCTCAAATCTGAATCATCCTTAATATTGCAGCGTCTTTTGGCATACGTGGAGCAAGAAATTGATGATGAAGCTTTCCGTAAAGAAATCTCCAGCTTAAATACAGGCTGGCTCAAGGATCTGATGGATTTGGAAATTTATCTGCCGGAAAAGGAAGTGCGTTATCTGGCAGAAATAAAAAAACCGAGTAAGAATAGTGTGATAGTATCAATCTGGATAAAAACCATAAATTTAGCGAAAGGTACAAGATTGGTGCTTAAAGAGCAGGAAAGTAGTTTGCCTTCTTTAGAAAATATCACGCTGGATATCCAATATACATCTTACGATGGATTTGTGGAGATACAGCTTAATTTCGCCGGCAATAAATAGTATGGGGTTTATATGGAAATAGGGCAAAGCTTCATAGATGATGTGATGGTGATCAATATATTCGGTGAATTATACAGTGACCAGGCAGGTTCTTTGGAATACAGCCTGATCGACCTGATAAAGCAGAAAGATAAAGCCGTATTGAATTTAGAGGGACTGGAATACATAGACAGTTCCGGTTTGGGAGTATTGATCAAGATTTTGGATCAGATGAAAGAGCGTGGGGGAAAATTACTGATCTGCTGCGCCAGCGGGAAAGTGATGAAAGTATTTGAAATCACCAAATTTGAAAAATTCGCGACAATTTATGAAAGTCTGGACGAAGCATTAGAAGTACTAAGGGAAAAGTGATGCCAGAAAATTCTGATAAAGACAGCGAAATACTATTTGCTCCGGAAGAGGAAAACATTGCCGGACTGGAAGATATGGAGGCTCAGGCAACGGGTAAAAAGTATGTGGTACGTACATCGGCAGAGCCTTCATTATGGAAGATACTGGTTGTGGATGACGAAGAGGACGTGCATACGATCACCAGGATGCTGTTTGAGGATGTGAAATATCAAAATAAGCCGGTGGAGATTCTGGATGCCTATAGTGGGGCTGAAGCCCGGAAAATATTAGCAGAAGATTCGGAAATAGCACTTGTTTTTCTGGATGTGGTGATGGAGAGTAGTAAAGCAGGCTTGGAAGTAGTGCGTTATCTGCGTGAAACACTGGGTAATAAAGCCACGCGTCTGATATTGCGTACGGGGCAGCCGGGGGAGGCACCCGAGAGCAGAATAATAATGGCATATGAGATCGATGACTACAAATTAAAAACCGAGCTTACGGCACAGAAGATGCTGACGAGTTTGATAGGGGGGTTGCGGTCATATGCAGCACTTCGCAATTTGGAATACGAAAACCAGCTTCGCAGAGAGGTGGAATATGAGCTAAAGACCGCCTATGAAACTCTGGACAAGGTATTTGAGCAGACAGTGAGCAGTCTATCTTCCACAATAGAATTACGCGATGCCTATACGGCGGGTCATGCCCGGCATGTGGGTAAACTGGCGCAGGAGATTGCTCGGCGGATGGGTCTTAGTGAAGAGATTTGTAAGATGCTAAAGCTGGCAGGCTATCTGCATGATATTGGCAAGATAAAGATACCCTTGGAATTATTGAGCAAAGAGGGAGGACTATTAGAAGAAGACTGGGAAATGATCAAGCAGCATCCGGTAACCGGGTATGAATTATTGCAGCCAATAGATTTTCCCTGGCCCCTGGCAAGAGTAGTGCTTGAGCATCACGAAAGATATAACGGGAAGGGCTATCCTGGTGGTAAACAACATGCGGAATTGCTATTGGAATCTCAGATTTTGGCAGTGGCAGATGTGGTAGAATCTATGATGCTGGCACGTCCCTATCGAATAGCATTAGGTAAGAAACTGGCTCGAGAGGAAATCCGGAAAAATATGGGTGTGTTGTATCACCCTGAGGTGGCAAAAATTTGCCTGGAGATTGTAAATGAGAATTATGAATTTGAGTAAGAAAAAAAAATCGTTGATACTCGCAGTATCATTATCTGTATTGCTGTTATTAACAGGTTGCTCTGCCCTGCTTTATTACCGCTGGAAAAGTTTTGAAATTGAGGATTTGGGAATAGAGCTGAAGGTGCCATCTGAGCCGCGTCATTTTCGCATGGCAGCAGGGACAACTCAGGGAATAGCAGAATTTGAGCAGTGGACAATTACAGATGTAAAAAGCAGTTATCAATTCTATATTGTGAGTGGGGATCATGAATATGAGGAGATAGATTTATTTATGCAGGCGGAAGTATTAAATGCGGCACCACGTCCGGCTGTAGGATTTATGGTGAAGGCAATAGAAACCGGAAGCAGGCGATTTGTGCAGGGTGAATTACTGGTTGAAGAACAAAGCTGGTTGCAGGAAGATCGAAGGAGTAGAGCCATTAGCCGAACTTATGTATTGCCCGGAAAAATTCTCCAATTGATCTGCGTGTTTCCGTCAGAAGAAACTGATCGGGCTTCAGTATCTTATTTCTTTGATTCCTTCAAGCAGAAGGATTAGGTAAATAATCCGGGAAAAATGATAAAAGGGTTAATTATGAATAGAACTATGTTATTTATGCTGGTAATCGGAGTATTGATTTTTGCCGGCTGCCGCGAGACAGATGAAAATCGGGAGTACTATCTTAGAGGCTTGCGTGCAGAGCAGAATATGCAATATGAAGATGCTATCACTCATTATGCCAAGGCACTCACCTTTGATCTTCAGGATGAATTAACCTGGCATGCCAAGGGCAGGTGTCATCTGTTACTGGCGATGTCCAGTTATTTTCTATTTGAAGAAAGTGAGAATCGAAATTTGCAGATCGAAGGTAACCTAAGCAAAGCGGGAGATTGTTTTCGCCGGGCTGAGCAATGGGGCTACACTACCTCAATAAAGACGGATACTCTGTTCATCAAGCTTCAGGAAAAGTTCAGCAATTGAAGATAAAAATTCCAGCAAAGGAATTCTCAGGGAAGAAATTCTTATGATTCATTTATACACGGGTAACGGCAAGGGAAAGACCACCAGTGCAATGGGGCTTATTTTACGTGCGCTGGGGCATAAAAAGCAGGTATGCCTGATCCAGTTTATGAAAGGGGACTGGCAATATGGAGAGATACAGAGCCTTCAGAAACTGGAGGGAATTGATATCTTTAAATATGGCACAACGGAATTTGTGGATGCAAAATCCCCGGGCAAAATAGATATCAGTGAAGCAGCAGCCGGCTGGCGGAAAGCTGTGGAAGTGATCAAATCCGGGAGATATCAATTAGTGGTTCTTGATGAGATAAATGTAGCCGTGTATATGGGGCTTCTAAATTTATCGGAACAACTGGATTTAATGGGAATGGCTGCAGATTGTGAACTGGTGATGACTGGCAGATATGCGGCATTAGAAGTGATAGAACGGGCGGACCTGGTTACTGAGATGCGGCAGATAAAGCATTATTATGATAAGGGGATAACCAGTCGCGAAGGCATAGAATATTAATGCTCGCTCAGAGATTTATCCAGCGGCACCTGCATAATATCACACCAGTCTCACTTCTGCTGTACCCCTTTTCATTAATCTGGGGATTGATACAAAAGGTTCGCCGTACGTGGTGGCGTTATCATCCGGGTGAGAGAGCAGAAGTAAGGGTGATATCTGTGGGCAATATCACAGCGGGAGGCAGTGGGAAAACCCCATTTACAATATATCTGGCAGAATATCTACGGGCAAAAGGCAAACGGATTGCAGTTTCTCACAGGGGGTATAAAGGAGATTATGAGAATGAGGCGAGGATCATAAGCACACGGGAAGTGATTTTGCCGGAAGCTGCCAGTGCAGGAGATGAAGCCCGGCTTCTGGCAGAGAGTCTGCAGGGTATTCCGGTGTGTACCGGTAAAAAACGGGTACGGGCGATAGAGCTCTTAATGAAGTGCTATCCCGATCTGGAGATTGTTATTCTGGATGACAGCTATCAGCATTTCAAGGTGGTGCATGATATAGATATTGTGATTTTTAAATTACCAGCCCCCATAGGCAACGGGTTTTTGCATCCTGCCGGTATTTTGCGAGAGCCGCTGTCTGCTTTGAAGGACGCAGATTTGATTATAATTAACGGCAGAGGTGAGATACCGGATTTTTTGCACAAGTATCACGATAAAATCTGTCAGGGCGAATATGTGCTGGAAGATTTTTTTCTGAATGGCGCGGAAGTGATTAAGCTAAGCACCCTGCAATCAGCGAAAATTGGTTTGATTTCAGGCATAGCTAATCCTGCGGGACTGGAAGACACACTCAGCAGTCTGGGGTTTATCTGGGAATTTCATTGTAAATTTCCCGATCACTACCATTATAAGCGAAAGCAGGACGTATCGGCTATAGAAAAGGAGATTGCTATCCATCAGGTAGAATATCTGGTGACTACTGAAAAGGATTATACAAAGCTGAAAGATATGAAGATATCTATACCCGTAGCTGTGATAAAGATAAGATTTAACCTTGTTAGCGGGAGATTATCGGATATTGTGTGATATATCATCGGTTAGAAGCTTATCGGAAAATTTAGTGGGCTTCAAACCAGTTTGAGCCACTCTCGATTTCAATTTTTAGCGGAACGATGCCTTGGAATTCCTGAGGCAATGCAGATTCCATAACTTCTTTGATCAATTTTTTGGCATCGTCAAGAGCTTCATCTTTTATCTCAAAAACCAGCTCATCATGAACCTGGATCAGCATTTTGATATCAGGTTTATCCGCCAGCAATTTATGAAGTCTGTTCATGGCAATTTTGATGATGTCGGCAGCGCTGCCCTGCACGGGCATATTAACGGCGATTCTTTGAGCAGCCTCCCTGAATTGACGATTTTTACTGACAATATCAGGAAGATCAAGCTTTCTGCCCAGTATTGTCTCAACGTAACCTTTTTGGGCGGCAGTTTCCAGGTGATCATCTATAAATTTACGCACGCTGGGGAAGTTCTGAAAATAGTCGTCGATAAATTTTTGTGCTTCCTTGCGAGAGATAGAGAGTTCATTTGAGATGCGAAAGGCACCCATACCGTAGAGCAAGCCAAAATTGATCACTTTGGCATAACGCCTCTGGTCTTTGGTAACTTCGCCTTCCGGTATTTTATAGATAAGGCTGGCGGTTTTCCTGTGAATATCTTTATCAGCTTTAAAGGTATTGATCAGAGTTTCATCTTTGGTAAGAATAGCAAAAACACGTAATTCTATCTGGGAATAATCTGCAGAAACTATAGACCAGCCATCGTATTGGGGACAAAAAGCCTTGCGTACTTCTTTGCCGAGTTTTGTACGGATAGGAATATTCTGCAGATTAGGATTGGACGAGGAGAGCCTGCCAGTGGAGGCAATAGTCTGATTAAAAGATGAGTGTATTCTGCCGGTGCGGGGATTAATGAGGACGGGCAGGGCATCTATATATGTGCTCAGAAGCTTATTTAAGAGGCGGTAATCCAGAACAAGCCGGGCAATTTCATGATCGGGTGCCAGTTTTTCCAGCACACTTTGATCGGTAGAATAGCCGGTTTTAGTCTTTTTTACCGGAGGGATATTTAGTTTTTCAAAGAGGATATTTCCGAGTTGCTGGGTGGAATTAAGATTAAATTGCACTCCGGCGATATTATATATATCAATATTAATCTTTCCAATGGTTTGCTGCACCTGCTTAGAGAGTTTTCGCAGGAAAGATTTATCAAGGAATACACCCTGGCGTTCCATTTCTGCTAAGGTAAAAATGAGAGGGGTTTCCACTTCATAAAGCAGTTCTATCAAGCCGTTTTTTGCTAATTCACTATTTAAATAATCATAGAGCCTGCAGGTGATCCAGGCATCCTCTGCCGAGTATCGGCAGGCAGAAGCGGTATTCACCAGATCAAAGGTGATCTGTTTTTTCCCTTTACCTATAAGGTCGCTGATAGGTATCATAGTGTGATTATAATATTTCTTGGCACAGTGATCAAGGCTGTGCCTTTCTGTGGGTTGCAGCAGATAATCTGCGATCATGGTGTCAAATACGGAATTATCGAGTTGCCAGCCGGCTTCAGTGAGCACCAGATAGTCATACTTATAGTTATGAGCAATCAGTAATTTTCCCTTAAGAGCTTTTTGCAATTCGTTTTTCACCAGATCGTGATTAAGATTGTCAGCCATTTGGTGTGCGAGAGGCAGATAGTATGCCTTATCAGTAGCATAGCAGAGAGAAATCCCAACCAGTTCTGCCAGAAGCGGGTCAGTTGAGGTGGTTTCTGTATCAATTGCCAGATATTCAGCGTTTTTAAAATCAGACAGTAATTGATAAAAATCTGCTGTATTATCGATTAAAATAGCAGAAAACGGTGCTTTTTCGCCGTTATTATCCTCCTCCTCATCTATGAAACTAAAAATATCCTGTTCTTCCTGAGGCTTTATTCTATTGATCAGTGTCCGCAATTCGTATTTTCCCAGAAGTTTGATAGTATTTTGAAGATTAGCGGCAGAAAATTTCAGATTGTTTAATTCAATATCAAGAGGCAGGTCACGAACAATTTCTGCGAGTCTACGGGAGAGATAAGCCTCGTTTTTATGCTCTGCGAGCTTCTTTTGGGTGCTCGCGGAGCTGATATCTGCAAGATGCTTATAGATATTATCCAGGCTGCCATAATCATTTAGTAATTTCTCAGCGCCCTTGGGGCCCAGCCCTTTCACGCCCGGGATATTATCCGCACTGTCTCCACAGATAGCCAGGTAATCTATAAATTGCTCAGGAGTGATGCCATACTTCTCTATCACTTTATCGCGGTCGGTCACAATTTCCTTTTTGGGATCATAAAGTACTACGCTGTCATCCACGATCTGACAGAAATCTTTGTCACCGGTTACTATCACTATATCAAGAATATTTTTAAATTTCAGGGCAGCGGAGACTAATACGTCATCAGCCTCAAATCCGGGTATACTGATTTCATGTACACCAGCCAGCTCAAAGAACTGCCTGATAGGCTCAAGCTGATCTATCATTTCCGGCGGAGCAGGGGGGCGGTTCAATTTATAATTTTCATCCAGATCATGCCGGAAGGTTTTCTCCTTCTGGTCAAAGGAAATTAGAAGATATTCGGGATTATAACGTTGAATAAATGAGAGGAACATGTTATAAGTGCCGAACATTGCGCTGGTATTTATCCCTTTTGTGGTATAGAGCGGATTGCGGATGAAGGCATAATATGCTCTATAAATCAAAGCAGTGCCGTCTAAGAGAAAAAGCTTTTTCTTCATTATTGCTCCTTGACATTTGCTGCTTATCTTTAATTAGTTTTCATTTCTGTAAAGGAAAAATCTTTTTTTCTTTACTTCCACAGCGGGTAATAAGATTCTTTGATCATGTTAATATTGATGGCAGGTATAATAATATCAGGGATATGTGCCCTGAAAACCGGCAGTGAGATATCGCTGGAAAATACGATCTCTCAGATGATTGTGATAGGATTTCATGGTGATGATCTGTCAAAAAATCCTGAATTCAAATCGGATTTATGCCAGTATGGTGTGGGCGGAGTGATTTTATATAATCGCGATTCTCAACCTGAGAAGAGCAATATCACCTCGAAGGAACAGGTTCTCCACCTCACAGGGCAGATCCGGGCTTCTCGCAGCCTGCCGCCTTTGATAGCGGTGGATCAGGAGGGTGGTGACGTTGCCAGGCTTAAAGAAAAACATGGTTTCCAGACTATTATGTCTGCCCGTGAAATTGGCAGGCTTGATAATGAAGCTGAGTCTTTTCTCTGGGCGGAAGCTATTGCAAGTGATCTTTGTTCTGCAGGCATTGATCTTAATCTTGCTCCGGTTGTTGATCTTAGTATTAATCCGCAATCACCGGGTCTGGGTAAATCCGGCAGGTGCTTTTCTGATGATCCCTCGGTAGTAACGCAGCAGACGAAAATCTTTTGCACGGTAATGAATTCGCACTGGATACACTGCTGCCTGAAACATTTTCCCGGGCACGGATCAGCGGTTACAGACAGTCACTTTTCTACCTCGGATATCACAGCTACCTGGAGGGATAAGGAACTATTACCCTATAAAGCGATGATAGCAGTGGGATATAGCGATCTCATCATGGTAAGCCACGTGCAAAATGGATTTTTAGATAACGAACACCCGGCATCGCTTAGCAAAAAAGTGGTAGATGGTCTGCTGCGGGAAAGATTAGGCTGGCAGGGTGTGGTTATTACAGATGATCTGCAAATGAAGGCTGTCAGCATCAAATATTCATTAAAGGAGCGGATAAGGCTGGCTATTCTGGCGGGTAATGATCTGCTACTTTTTGGAAATAGCGGTTTCAGCGAAAATATTGGTATCAGGCAAATTGTGGAAATCATAAAAAACCTGCTAACTGAAGGACAAATTTCCATTTCCTCTATCTGGCGTTCCCTTGAAAGAATACGGAGATTGAAAGCCAAATTTATTGACAACTGACGGGCATACATCGTTTTTTACTGTCGAGAGAGGTAATATGTCAAAGAAAAGAGATTTTTATCCATATTTATATCTTTTACCAGCGCTGCTGATCGTAGTAGTGTTTAGGCTGCTACCCATTGTGCTTTCATTTCTGGTGAGCTTTTTTGAATGGGATATTAATGGAGCTGGAGATTTTATCGGGTTCAAGAATTATACCCGTCTTCTAACCGATGGCGGGTTTTGGCAATCCATGCTCAATACTTTCTATCTGGTAATCTTTGTCGTCCCGCTTAGCTTGTTTCTCTCTCTGATCTTTGCCAATTTCTTAAATAGTATCACAAAACTGCGAACCTTTTTCAGAACGGTTTATTATATTCCCACCGTAACATCCATGGTGGCAGTATCTATTGTCTGGAAAATAATTTTTAATCAGCAGAATGGATTAATGAACTATTTACTAAGTTTTGCAGGGATAGCTCCATTGGGCTGGCTGGCAGAGAGCCGGGGAATATTCCAATTGATATTTGGTGAAGGATTGCCTGCCTGGGCAGGAGGACCCTCGCTGGCTCTTTTTTCTATAATTATACTGACAGTATGGAAGGGCCTGGGATATAATACAATAATCTATCTGGCAGGATTACAGAATATTCCGGAGACTTATTATGAGGCAGCATCTATAGATGGAGCCAGCAAATTCACCAAATTCTTTAAGATCACTTTGCCGCTGGTTTCGCCTACTTCTTTTTATGTGCTCATGATGACTACAATCACCACCTTCCAGGTGTTCTCACAAATTTATCTGATGACAGGACCTCCGGTGGGTGGACCTCTTGGAACCACTAAAGTGATCGTATATTACCTCTTTGAGCAAGGTTTTGGTGAAAGCCAGAATCTCAGCTATGCCAGTGCAATAGCTCTGGTAGTATTCTTCATTATTCTCAGCCTCACGCTGTTTCAGCGGCGACTGGAAAAAAAGGTTCATTATTAATTTGGGGTATAAATGAAAGATAAAAAATTATTTACTTACCTGATTCTCTCGCTCTGCGGCATTTTTCTGATCATGCCTTTTGCCTGGATGCTGTCAACCTCTCTGAAATCGCAAACAGAGATTAATAAAGGTAATAATGGCTTTATTCCCTATGTAGAGGCACATTATCTTGATACAGAAGCAGTAGATGAACCGCTTAGATGCAAAATCCTGAAACCCGCCGATAATGACAGCCTCTGGGTGAATGTGTTTAGTGAAGACGGGGCTATCATTAGTTCTTACCTCAAAGTTGCTGCCTCTCAGGTAACTTATAAAAAAAGTATTAAATTCTTATTCTCAAACTTTCTGGAAGCCTGGAACAAAGTGCCATTCGGCAGATACTTTCTTAATACTATTATTGTGAGCGGTTCCTGTGTTTTAGGTGTGATTTTTACGGGCTGTCTCGCTGCTTACGCCTTTGCTCGTATGAAATTCTGGGGAAAAGAATTAATATTCTATCTCTTTATCTCGATGATGATGGTGCCGCAGCCGGTTTATATTATCCCTTCCTATATTCTGCTTCATAATCTCGGCTGGCTGGATACCTATTATGCCCTCATTGTTCCCTGGCTGGCAAATATTTTCACAATATTTCTGCTCAGGCAGCAATTTAAATCACTGCCTCAAGAACTTTTCGATGCCGCCTCCATCGATGGCTGCAGCAGATTTTCTGCCTTGTGGTATATTGTGCTGCCATTATCGAAAGGCGTTATCGCTACGGCAGCAATTTTTGCCTTTATCGGTTCATGGAACAGCTTTATGTGGCCGCTTGTAATGATAGACAGACCAGAGCTGAGAGTTCTCCAGGTGGGGCTTTCTTACTTCTCAGCAGAAGCCAGTTCACAAACTGCCCTGCTTATGGCTGCCTCCACTTTTAGTATCCTGCCACTTGTGCTGCTCTTCCTGGTTGCTCAAAAACAAATAATGGCATCATTTGTCTCCAGCGGGTTAAAAGGATAATTTTCTTGACTTTTTTGCCTCTTATGGATTTATAAATCACAAAAATGATGGATTGAGATTATGATAAATATCAGTTATATAAAATATTTTGTTTGCCTCCTGGTTCTGGTGGCGGCTACTGGGGTGCTTTGCCATGAACCCACAGATATGGATGTTAAATACAGCGCCATTAGCGGAAATCTTACAATAACGATATATCATAAAGTGAATTCTACTTCGATCCATTATATAAACCTAATTGAGATTTACCTGAACAGAAAGGGTATAGAGATGCAAGACAAGCTGATCATATCACAAAAATTCTTCAGCCAGCCCATTAGAAATGAACAAAGGGCTCATTATCTTATAAAAGACCTGAATCCCGGGGATGTTATAAAAATAAATGCCTATTGTAACCTGTTCGGGCAGATAGAAAAAACCCTGCAAATCAGTGACGAAAACTGGCAGGAAGATACTGAATACTAATCAACCCGCTCCAAATTTATCACTATTCATAAAAACTTTTTATTGTGAAAATGAACTTTGTTTACAGTTATGTACCTTTAGTGAACTGTCTATTTCGTTTACTGGTCTGTCACTGTGTTGTCATAAAAAAGGGTGGACCTGCCTGAGGGAGGTAGGCAGGTCCTTGGGTGTATGAGGAGGGGTTTTTAAAAAAAACTATTTATAATTGCCGCAGCTTTGGCATTGCTGATCTGGCTGCAGCCCTTTATGTCCTTTACACTAAGTGCTAATTTCAGTTCCCCGCTGATTACTGAAGAACTTTGCCGGCAGGCTGATCTTAAGTCCGCTGTCAACAAAGCTAACACTTTTTACTTCCACACTATTCTTTATCTATATACTAATGCACATAGTGTTCCACACTGATAAATATCTATATTTTTTATGAAATATTATTTACCAGACAGAGATATTCTGCAAACAATGCGATATCAGGCATTAATAACAATCTAAATAGTAATTAATTAACAGTTATAAAAGAAAAGTATGTTGTAAGGTAATTGTATAAAAAAAGGGAGTTGCAGAGATCAATCAGATTTCAATCAGGGTATGTTTTGTTTTATCGATGATCTCTAATATTTCTTCTTTGCTCAAGAGCAGTTCACCATTATGTTTTCTTAGTTTCAACCTTCTGATGTTGTCATCAACTTCTTCGCGGCTGATTTTCACAATTTTTTTACAGAATTTAAAATCGGAGACGATTCTGATTCTTTTCCAGTCTGCGAGCTGGATATCAATAGAAATCACGTAAGGTACATTGTTTTCCAGCAAGTATATTGCATTAAGCCTGTATAGTCCGGGATTTAGGAATGATAATTCATAGCTGTGAACTTTATGTACAATTCTGGCAGTTTTTAGACTGTCTAAATGTTTGTCGGAATCCAAATATTTACCGACTTCCCTGAAATCCTGAGTTTCCAGTGATTGCTTTAGTTTCTCAATTAAGTACATGATATTTCGATTCAATTTTGTGCCTGGTACCTTACAGATGATCTTAAAATTTCCGGTAAATTTTATATAAAGAATAATTTCCTGCCTGATATTATAGAGCTTTGGGATAATGCTGTCTTCGGACAGATTATAGATTTCAGCCAGATATCCTGCATCTTTTTCCTGAACATAATAATCTCTTGCCAGCTCACGATCCGATTCACAGAAAATCTCAGGAGGTATCTCACTGATGATTTTTTCCAGATTAGGGTGGTCAATCAGGTCAGGATAATTTTCTGCCTCGCTAACTGCACCGATAAGCTGCAAAAACTCGGTATCACTTTTTAACCTATCGAGCATCTGTAGCGAAAAGTTCCGTGCTACCTGATAAACCCATTTATCTGGTTTCTCCACCCGCTCTTTCCAGAGAAATAATTTAATAGTGGTTAATTGAGCTATCTCCTGGGCAATATGAGACTTATGGCAGAAATGCTCACCGATAGTGAGTGCCTTCTGGTAATAATGTGAATAAAAACTATCCTCAGAAAATTTATTTTGCCAAGCCTCGCTCAAAATAACTCCTTTTAATATCTCTTTTGGGATGATCAATTAAACCCGGCACCCCTAAGACACCTTGATAGTGAAACCTCTCTGTAAACGAAGATATTGTCAAGATTAAAGTTATAGCTGCGGTTTCCTATCCAGGGAGTAAAATAAACCAAGATCGCCGATCTATTAATAGATAAAATCTTAAAGAGCTTATTTTGCCACTATGGTATAATTTTATTTACATAGTGTGCATATTTGATTAGCTCCATTGTTACAAATTCTTAAAAAGAGGTGCATGAGGATTAGTTATTCATTACGCATCACGAATTTTCTAATTAAGAGTCCTCTAATCAGCACCATTTTGAACAAGCTCCGAACTCAGTAACCACTCCACATTCCCTGTCCGCTATATTTTCTTCTCTGATTCCATTATTAACTCCTTTCTTTTTTTAAGAATCCACTTTTTCAAGGACGCGGTATACTTATCACTTCTTACTCCCCACATAACACGCAGAAATACAACATGTTACACTATACAAACAAAGAGTGGCACTAAAGTGACACCGTATATGATTTATATATATAGTTTTAAACTGTGTCTGCCACACTTTTTCCTTTTTTCTGAAATATATTTACACCTTTTTGATTTTTTTGTAACTCATTCATCCAATCCAGGCAAATCAACTTGATTAATTATTCTCATAAACTGTACCAGTTTAAAATGCAGACTTCACTCCGTATTTCTTACTAGGATAGATGATAGCTCGGTGGTAATAATAGAGTTACACAGGCAGCACCGGGCAAATGTATTATCAATAGAAGAGATTCAGATACGATCCCAATAACCAATCACCAAACAGTGTGTGAATGAATGCTCCAGTGATGAGAAATGGGCCAAAAGGAATTTCTCGGCTTCTATCTTTTCCTGAAATGATCACGATAGAAAGAGCAATGGCTGCGGCGATAAATATGGTGAACAGCACCCCATAAACGCCCAGGAAGGCACCAATAGTGGCAATAAACTTGATATCCCCCCCTCCCATAGCTTCTCTGTTTAGCGAGTGGCTCACAGCTAAGGCAAGCAGGTAGAAGAAAAGAAAACCGGCACCTGCACCGGCAAGTGCTGGGAAAATATTTATATCTGAGGATTTTGCCAGAGCAAAAGCCAGACCGATGATCAATAGCGGGAGCGAGAGTTTATCGGGGATAATCTGATGATGCAGATCAATAAAGAAAATGATAATAGAGAAACTGAAGAACACGAGATATTTGGCAAATACGATATTGAATTCATTTCCGAATCTCCAGAAAAGCAGCAGCCAGATAAGAGGTGTGATCAATTCCACCAGAAAGTAATTGAGTTCCATTTTTTCCCCACAATATTTGCATTTACCTTGCAGCAAGATATAGCTGATTATAGGAATATTATGGTAAGATTTTATATAGGCATGGCATTGTGGGCATTGCGATCTGGGTGTAATGAGTGAGAGCTTTCTGGGAAGCCTCCAGATGCAGACATTAAAGAAGCTGCCAAAAGCAGCCCCGGTGATAAAGATAAAGAAATAGATAAGTGCCATAATAACCTCTTATTTTATAGATAATAAAAGGCTCGGGTCAAGAAGACCCGAGCATTAAAGAGTACTGCCAGAATTTCGCAGGGGCTATTTTGCACCAGAAGAGATGGCAAGTCCAAGATTGAAAATTGGCAGATAAATAATAATAACTATAGTGCCGACTACAGCAGCCATAAGCACAATTAGAAGTGGTTCTATGAGTGATGAAAGTCTATCGATCACAGAATCCACGAGTTTTTCATAGAACTCAGCAGCTTTAGCAAGAAGCCTGTCCATGTCACCGGTTTCTTCACCGGTAGCCACGAGCTGCAGGAGCGTAGGAGGAAATACACCGGTTCTTTTGAGTGCTCCAGCTACCGTGTACCCCTCTTTAACAAGGTCACGTGCTTCGGCAACTGCTTTTTCCACAACTGCATTTTGTACTACATCCTGAGAAAGCTCCAGCGTGTCCATTATAGGCACACCGGCAGTCATCAAGATGCTGAAAGTCCTGGAAAATTTACTGAGAATAGAATTCTTCAGCATACCACCGAGTACTGGAATATGCAATATCATTCTATCTATTATATATCTTCCGCGATCGCTAAGATAGATGAGGAAGACCGCCATAACCAGAGTAAGAATTATGAGGAAGAAATAAAAGAGGTTTGCCCCGATCCAGTCAGCAACGTAAATTGCAATTTGAGTAGGTACAGGCAAATCTGCATTAAAATCTTCATATACTCTGGCAAACATGGGTATAATGAAATAGAATAGAATAAATGTTACCAGTATGAGGAAGAGAAGTATAAAAATCGGGTAGGTGAGAGCTGAAGTAACTTTTCTTTTGGTGTCTTCCAGTTTTTCCAGATACACGGCAAGTTCATCGAGCACTGTATGCAGCGTACCAGAGACTTCACCCGCTTTCACGAGAGAAACATACAGAGGATTAAAAATACCCGGGTGTTCTTCGAGCGCCTCTGAAAGGCTAAAACCCTTTTTGATGTCATTAGCAATTTTAACGAGCACTTTTCGGAATTTGTTATTCTTCTCGCTCTTTTCCAGATTGCTGATGGATTTTTCTATTGTAAGACCTGCTGAGAACATCGTAGCCATCTGTCTGGTGAAGAAAACAAGGGTCTTTAAGCCTACACCGGTACGCCATTTATAAATTTGCAACATCAATTTGTCAAATAGAGACATCTTTCCCCTGAAGGAACCTTCGGCAGCAGACTTCACTGTGATGACAGTATTGCCTTCAGCCGTCAATTTATCAACGGCTTCATCCAGTGAATTTGCCTTGATGATACCTTCGGAGCGAGCCCCTTTGACATCCTTAATAATATATTGAAAAGCAGCCATATATTTTCCTTCTGCCTGATTACAAGCGCTACACTATTCCACGACGGTAAATTTGATCACTTCGTTGATGGAAGTGTGTCCATCTTTCATTTTTAGGATGGCACTATCATGCAAAGAAAGCATGCCATTTTCAAGAGCAGCGTCGCGGATAAGGTCTTGATTAGCACCATTAAAAATGAGATGTCTGATCTTTGGAGTAACTTCGAGCATCTCAAATATTCCGGTTCTACCTGAATAACCGGTATTATCACAATGGACGCATCCAGTACCTTTCTTGAAATTAATTTTATCAGCATCTTCTCTGGTCATCCCGATGTCTGCAATTTCCTGATCTGTGGGCTTATAATCCGCTCCACAATGAGGACAAATCCTTCTCACCAGTCTCTGTGCCATCACAAGATTGAGAGAACTGGCAACGAGATAGGGCGGGATGCCAATATCGATTAAACGAGTAACGGTAGAGGGAGCATCATTAGCATGCAAAGTGGTGAATACAAGGTGTCCCGTAAGCGAGAATTTGATGGCAATATCTGCAGTCTCGTGATCACGAATCTCACCTATGAGCACAATATCAGGGTCCTGACGAAGTACAGACCGCAGCGCTCTGCCAAAGGTGAGACCAATCTTTTCATTAGCCTCAATCTGACAGATGCCATCAAGCCTGTATTCCACGGGGTCTTCGACGGTTACGATATTGTTCTCAATATCCATGATCTCTTTAAGGGCAGCATGTAAAGTAGTAGATTTTCCGCTACCGGTAGGACCTGAAACTATATTAATCCCATAAGGTCTTCTGATCCATTTTTTAAACATATCCAAGTTATCTGAGGTGAAGCCAAGAGTAGTGAGCGTGAAGCCAAATTCGCCTTTATCCAAAAGACGCATAACTACCTTTTCACCAACAACAGTAGGCGTGATAGACACTCGAACATCTACGCTTTTAACTGCAGTTTTAAGAGAAATATGACCATCCTGTGGCAATCTTCTTTCTGCAATATTCAGTTTCGACATCACCTTAACAATAGATACAAGTCCCGGGTGCATATGAATGGGAGGAGACATTACTTCACGCAGAGCTCCATCTATACGGAATCTCACGCGAGTATTTTTACTCAGAGGCTCGATATGAATATCGGTGCAACCAGATTTTATGGCTTCGGTGATAATGAGATTGATCAATTTTACAACCGGTGCATCTTCATCACCTTTTGCATCTATACTGATCTCATTTTCGTCCTCATCTACAGCAACGAATTCAAAATTACCAACGGCATCCTCAACCTGTGAAGAAGTCCTGATTGATTTATAGTACCTTTCCAGGGTATCAGTAAGCACACTGTCGCCGATTAAAAGTGGAGTGATCGGCAGATCAATGATCTTTTTTAAACTGTCCAGAATACCAATATTTTCAGGATCGGTCATTGCCACAAGAACACTCGTTTCCGTTTTCTTAATGGCAATACACCTGTTTTCCACAGCAAAGGGTTCCGGTATAATTTTTACGACAGACACATCGAGGCCGAGGAGGTCATCCTCAGCCACCAATGCGATATCAAGCTGCTGCTGCAAAGCTTTTAGCAGGTTCTTTTCTGATAAATAACCGAGCTTTACCAAGGTCTCCCCGATCTTTAGTCTGAAATTGTTTTGCTTCACCAGCGCTTCTTTCACCTGATCTTCAGTGACGAAGCCCAAATGAACCAGGATCTCACCTAAACGGGCAAATTGGGGATTAAATGACATTTATGCAGCTCCTCTTAGTCTGTGTATCTAAACAAGGTTATCGTCTGATTTACAGATGTATTTGTTCCAAATATATTCGCTGTTATTGCAGCAGAAGTCATTCCCGGAGGTGCCGGAACCGGCGGCAGACATTCATATTTATGGAATACTACCCACTTATAAAGCCTGCCAAGATGATTTTCATACCAGCCAGTGTAGCCGTCGTGAGGATCTCCATCAAGATTAAGCCCATCCCAATCGTATGCTTGAAGCACTACAGGATCGGTTATATCAGATTCCAGAGGATGAATATCTAAATCAGTGGGCTCGCCCAGCGACGATGTAAAGAGTATTCTCTGGTTATTAACAGGATTTCCCTGACCATCATGGACAGTTACACGACACTGGGTGAGCTTATCTTCCATATCACCTTCGATAATCCAGTCGAGATGGGCAGGTACGCAAACCATGGTGAGCTGTCCCATCTGAAGCGGGAGCAGCAGGTCTCCTTCAAAGGTGATTTCAGAACCTACATCTACCTTGACATGGACTTTTTCATTAGTATATGAACCATCATAGAGCAGGTATGAATAAGCAGTTCCTTCCAGGGTGTCGCCATTAGCATTCTCATTACCCACAAAGGCATTAGCTGCTACGATAGATGCATATTGAGGGACTGGATCAAGATAGAAATATGCTGCAGTACCATTGCCAACGGGGTTACCTTGATCATCAGTGATCAGGGCAGCTATCTGCACTCTCCACATACCACCACCCATATCGTCTCCACTGTCGTATCCGCCAATAGTAAATTCACAATTGCTGGGAGGTCCGGCTTGAACGATGATATTTGGCTTGGAAGCCGAGATCACAGTACCTTGCAGGTTCTTGCACCAGGCTCTAATCTTAATAATCCCCGAATCTGAACCGCTGTTTACTGAAACAACCGCCACTCCATTGGAAGCAACTGTACTAGTGGAATCTGAGAGATTATAGACAACATTATTTATATTGCTGCCCGTGTTCCAATTTCCTTCAGGTCTCACCTGGAATTTAAACCAGACTTCCACCGGTGAATCTATCATGTTCCCATTCATATCAAACAGGTTAACGGCTAATTCTGCCGATTCTATACCACCTGTACCTTGAACGTCTATTGAAATCTGCTGCTGATTAACAAACTGGATAGAATTGACGTCGTCAGATATTACTGTGATAGCAGTGGTAGCTGCCGCAGAATCCACTACTGCGCTGATCTGAGCAACTCCTGCCTGTATTCCAGCAGAATAAGTGGCTACCGCTATTCCACCTTCAGCGAGAGGAACAGGGCTCATAATACTGCCAAGATCACTAGTGAAGCTCACCACATAGTCACTTCTGACGGGATTGCCAAAACTGTCTCGCACGTAAGCCCATACATAAAGGTCTTCCGAACTGTTAACCGGGATGACGCTTTGAGGTTCATTATCCGCATTTCTGGGGATAAGTGTCATCTGAGTAGGCCTTCCAGCCAGGTAAGTGAGCTCCTGAGAATCAGACATCATGTTTCCATTGCCATCACTATCTATTATAGCAGTAACCGTTCCGGTTCCCGCCTGGGTGCCGGCATTGAGAAATGCTCTGGCAGAACCATTAGATGTTGAAGATGTTACGGATTTTCCCAGATATGTCTGATCAGACTGGCTAACCTGGAAAAAGCCTAATTGAGTCTCAAAAGTTATTTGTGTACCGTTAGGTACAGGACCTGTTACATTTGCTGCGGACGCTTCAATTGTCCGCACCTTATTTATTGTGATATCATTGCTCACCACATCCAGTTCGAGACTTGTGACCACTGGCTGCGGAGCGATAACCACAGAGATAGTGGTATCTGTAACGCCTACGAAGGCATCTATAGAAGCTGTGCCGATGATACCTGCATCCCAGAATGTGCTTTTGGCAATACCACTGGAATCTGTAGGAACACGCGTGATAATATTGCCAATATCAGCTCTGAAATATACATCTTCATTAGTAGCTGCAAAGCCATCCTGATCCTTTACTCTCACTTCAATTATACTTGATGTGATTCCATTATCGAGATATATAAGACCCGGAGAAGCACTAATTCTATCTATTTTTAGATGAGGATTAGATTTTATTTCTACGGAATCTACTAATACCTGGGATGAACTGCTACCCTCGACAGTTGCAGTGATATGAGCCATACCTACGCGTCCATCATCATTAAAATGGGTGGCAGCTACGCCAGATTCATTCGTGTATACTTTGCCCTGGATGTATCCCAAATCTGCTTGAAATGATACTGGAATCCCAGTTGCAGGATAACCCTCATTATCTTCAACAGTCACTCGGACTTCTGAATTTGTGGTTAAATTTTGATCTGCATATAGTGATCTGGGGTTGATGACCATTGAGGTGATCTCATAATTGATGGTATCACCTTTCCTGGTATCACAGCCAGTAAAAAGCAGAATTGCCGGGATAATTACAGCAAAAAGTATTACCCTTGCTTTCTTGAACTTCATTATTTACTCCTCTTCGTTTTCTTCAATCAAAATCCGCTTGTCGAGTCTCTCATCAGTTATCCTGATTTTGTATTCTTCGTTGATATCAACAATTCTGGGAGTAACTTCTATGATCAAATCTGTTTTTTCCATCGAGATATTCTTATGCCGGAAAAGTCCTCCGATAAAAGGAATGTCGCTCAGGAAGGGGAGATTGCTGTTTGTTGTGATAATATTTGTGGAAAGCAATCCGCCGACAACTATTCTCTGACCATTTGGCACAGTAACTGTAGAAGTAATTTTTCTTACTTTGGTGCGGGGAATTCTGCCCTGCACAAGTTCGGTTACTGAGCTCACTTCCGGTTCGATGATTGTGGTAATCTGATTATCACGATTCACTGTAGGACGAACTCGTAACATGATTCCCACTTCTTCACGCTCAACCTGAATCTCATCATCCTCATCACGGACTACATAAGGCACTATCTCACCTATATGGATATAACCCTCTTCTCCGTTCAATGAAGTGATGTGCGTGTCTGTGAGCAATTCCGCAGCATTATTCTCCAATAGAAAATCCAAGGTGATATCAAATGCTGTCAACTGACGCGAGAAATGACCGATGTCATTAAAACCATCAAGTTTCTGGAAATATTGATCATCAGGAACTACGTTAAGGTCTTGCAGATCACCATGAGGTGACGAACCTGTATCATCCGTATAGCCATAAGGCAGTCCAATTCCCTTGGAATTAGTGGGATCCTCTGCTATTATCGTTGTGAGACGGTTAAGCCTCTGCCAGTCGATACCATACTTCTCTGCTTCGGTAACATGCACTTCAATCAATCTGGCGCGGATTTCGATCTGTTTTTGAGGAACATCTATTTCCTCTATTTTTTTGATAATTTCGGCATAGGTCTCAGGATTTGCCCTAATTACAAGTGCATTCTGACCCTCTATTTCTGAAAACATTCCAGGCATAGATTTCATTGCGTCAACTATCTTCGTTGCATCTACATAATTGAGGTGAACTACATAAGTGCGTTCCCCTATCTCTTCATCAATCTTCTGTTTATCGCCAACGATAAACGTTTTCTCTCCTATCAGTCTGTATGAAAGACCGACAGATTTAACTACCAGGGAAAGTGCCTGCTCAATCGGGACATCCTTGAGATGGATAGTGATTTTCTTGTCTGCAGCACTATCACCTTCTTTTTCATCAGTCGCCATGGCGAGAACGATATTGCAATCACTCATCTGTGCCATGGTCGCAATAATGTTGGAAACCTTTCCATCCGTTGCATCAAGGCTGATTTTGTTATCCAGAAGGTTAGCTGCCATCAGGGAAAAAGACCCCGTAAGCAATATAACTATTATGCAAAAAGATAACGATGCTTTAATGTTGAACGATTTCATTTATACTCCTTTGATACTTTATTACCAATTGTATTCTCTAACTGATTTGGCTTTGCTATCAGTTTTAAGTTGTGCCGGTTTGGGGGGGATTTCACTAAGCTCCATATCATATTGATTGCCTTTATAAGTGTAACTGATCATACCAGGCTGAATGTCATTTATGGTGCCTCGGGCTCCAGCCGAAAAGTCTCCACCCAGATCAAACATATCTCCAATCCCATAGAGCGTTGTCATACCTTTATAGCTGATAGCAGCCTTCTTCTCTCCAATCTCCGGAATGATAGTCATTTCAAGCCGAATTAAACTCTCCACTTCTTCACGCCATTGCATTTCGAGGTCTTTCTGGGTCTTCACGATCAGATTCTGCTCAAGAGGATCCTTTTCTACTGTGAAATAAAAATTCTTCCTATCTCTGATCGAAGAATCTATCTCCTGAATCTGACTCAGCAATCTCTCACTTAATGCCATCTTTTTATAAATGGATTCTTCCGGGACTTCCTGTACCTTTTTATACAAAGACGAAGCCTTGATACCATAAGCTAATAGCAAGATCACCACAAGGATAATTACAAAGTCTTTTAAATATTTCTGTTCCACTTTATACCTCCTTTATGATCTTGAATGTAGAGAGATCTATAGCCACTTTGTAGCGAGTCTCACTAACGGTATCAATAACTTCGGATTTGCCTCTGGCTGCATAAGGTACCACATCAAGAGTCTTTACCTTTATGATATAGTCCAACGCTTCCAGATCTGTAAGAAATTTACCCAGTTGCACGTATGTACAGTTTAGCTCCATCGTATATAGATGCTCCAAAAGGTCTCCGCCTATTGAAGATACATTTTTATGAGAAAAAGAGTGAATGGCAAATTTATACTTATCTGCCATATCGTGAATTTCCTTGGTAAATGTACCAATTTCGTCAACATCAAATCGTCTCTCGGTTGTTATGCTGCCAAGTATCACTCTGGAAACCTGACGCAATTGCTCATTGAGCACTTTTGCACTATTCAATTTTTCCTGTTCAACTTTAATTCTTTCGTCATACCGGTCTATACGAGACATTTTTTGAGAGATTATCTGGGAGCTGAAATGGAAAAACAGTATCGTTACCAATATCATAACTGAAAGTAAAATTAGGTATTGCTGTCTCATCTTCCTCTCCTTGTTGATATTCTCCCGCCTCTAGTGGTGCAATCTATCTGAAATCTTATGATCTCAACATCTTTCTCAAAATCACGTAATGACCTGACGAAGTAGATATCCTCAAAATCTACACTGATCTGTTCGTTGTTCTTTAGGTTATTAATAAATTCATTGATCAGATCAAATTCTTTCTCATCTCTGTCTAAGCGGGTGATGCCGTAAATGCTCAGTACATCGCTTTTAAATGAGAAATTGGTTATTGCGATCTTATCGCTGGTTTTTTCTGATAATGCTACGAGTTTCTTTGACCAGAAAATGCGGTCTGTGCTGATTTCGGCAATATTGGTCAAATCCTTGGAAGACAGATATTGATCGTTTTCCTGATAGGACTTGATTTCCTGTGTGATATTGCTCAAGAGGCTGCGGCGATTCTGAACTTTTTGCTCAAGTACACCATTATAATAAAGCACAAAACCATAAATAATGGCTGTGAGTATTACAAAAGCAAGAGCTGTTGTCCGAAAGGCTCTTTTCTGTTTAAGAACTGCCTGCTTGAGTTCGCCGTATTTGTTTAAGTTAATTTTAAAATATAACTGATTCATAGATTCTCCTCTATTCTGGTCTCAAAGCCAGGCCCAGTGCCAGTGCCAGCTGAGGATCGTTTGCATCATCAAATTTCTCTATACCTTCTATATCTGCCATAGGATTGAATATTTCTGTGGGGATATTCAATTGCTCTGCAAGATATTCTGGTAAGCCAATTAGCTTCGCCGTCCCGCCTACTAAAAGGATTTTGCGGAAATCACTATCCCCTGCTTCCTTCACATAGAATCTTAGCGAACGCTTTACTTCCATTGCAATCTGTTCGATGGCGGTCTTTTCTGTGATATCCAAAGCCAGAAGGGAATCTCCGGTCACCTTCTTTTTGTGGGCATCCACTCCGAATTCCATCTTCATCTTTTCTGCTTCTTCAAATGAACACTTATGCAGCTTTGCCAAATCCTTAGAATAATGGTAGCCACCCCAACTGATATCGCGGGTAAAAAACTTTGCCCTTTTGCTGAATACTACCATATTCGTCTTGTATGCTCCCAGATTCAGCAGCACATATACGCCGTCATCTGTCCCGGAAGTTAATGCAAAACTGTTTGCCACTGCCAAAGCCTCCAAATCAACAACATTTGGTTGAAGACCCCCAGAACTTAAAATCTGGGTGTGCTCTTTCAGCAAAGACTTGGTGGTGGAAGCTAAAAGGATATTCATATTATTCGTCTTTTCTTCCACACTTAATACCTGATAATCAAGAACCATCTCTGATCCACTGATTGGCAGATGCTTTTTTGCTTCAAAGAACAGGGCTGATTCAAGCTCCTCATCCGGCAGAAATATTGTCTTGATCTGCTTTATGCTGGTGTTGTCTCCTCCTACAGAGGTTACCAGATGACTCACTTTCTTGGGATTGATCTTCAGGTTGCGAAGCATCCCGGTTAAAACCGGAGCATACCTGTCTGACATAAGGTCTGACTGGTTATGCTCCAATCCTTCCGGTATAGTTGACCTGACGGCATAATTCATCAGTTTAAATCCCTCATGAACCCGCTTAAGGTGAACCAGCTTAATGCTGTGTGTACCTATATCAAGCCCTATTGACTCTTTAAACTTCTTCTGTTTTTTCTTCTTTGCCATATATCTCACCTGTTTATAAAATTAAATTTCATTATTACTCTCTCGGGCATCTTTGGTGCCGCCGATATTAATGCCTGGGTGGTACCTTCATTGTCCAGCCAGATGAACTGTAGAGCAGACTTGTGCTGCCCATACCTTCGTAAACCTGGGGATAATGTGGTGGTAACATCCCATAATCTATTCTGTCGTCCCAGTGATAATCCTTGTCATAACCAGTAGAACCGTGCGTCCCATCGTATAACCACTCTTCTATATTCCACTCTTGACCACCCGGCGGGTGATTAAGCGGATCAGTGCCAGACCTGTGGATATAACCACGTCTATACTGCTGGATTCCACCAAACATGTG
The DNA here is from genome assembly GCA_964604155.1 of uncultured Candidatus Cloacimonadota bacterium. GTDB lineage: Bacteria > Cloacimonadota > Cloacimonadia > Cloacimonadales > TCS61 > Stygibacter. The sequence continues at coordinate 59,336 of CAZRXY010000101.1, forward strand.
TATTATTCCCCGCTCTCCTACTATTGTCGTTTGGCTTTCTGGCCATACAGGATTATACCAGGGCCAGTCTGTTCCATAAGGCGGAACCAGGGGATTTGAATAATTCGAGCTTTCGTAGGGGTAACCACAGGCAGGATAACCTGGAGCCGGGGCATTACCATGCATCTGAAAACCAGGGTCTAAGTTCCAGTAGGGGCTGGGGGGGAAGATGAATTTGTGAAAATCAGGATACTCCACATCCCATTGGGTGCCATTAGGCATAAAGATTGTAAATGGAGGGGTGGAACCATGAGGATGCTGATAGGCAAAAGAAAAAATGCCTTCATAATGAGTATTAAGATTACCATATACCTCTAAGTCGCCTTTGCCTATCGCTGCATAACAGCCATAAAGATAAATGCTGCTGCAATTTGGAGACATCACTTCATTGGATACCGGATCCCTGTGCTTGTATTGAATATAGATTCTTTCTTCGGACACTAAGCCAAACATATCCTGGCAGAGACCTTCATCAGGCGGGTCTCCGGGAGCTATACTTTGATAGGTGATATCACCTGTGATGTATATCGTGTCTGCACAGCCCCAGGTCATCTTCCCGCTAATATTACCCTCTATCCATAATTGACAATGGACAAATACAGAATTATTCTGGACGTTCAGGCTGAATGAATTATCGTCCCAATCATATTTCTTGACATCAATCACATTAGTCCAGATGGAATCGCCCACTGGAAAGTTTGGATGTTCGGGATCAGGGAAAGAATTATAAACCGTGAAGGTATCACGCTCTGTGATGATATCTGCATACCTGCATGTAGCCGTGTTCCCGTCAATCTGGACGTAGAGGATATCACGATCCAATGAAGTGTCAAGAGTGTAACCATGTGCTCTGATATCAATGGCTTTGCCTGCAGAAATATTGATGTAGGCAGAATTCTCGATGTAGCCTCCGCGGAATATGTCGTCCATGGGCGCAGAATTTACTGCCGGTTGACCGGTTGCATAATTCATGATCCTACCGTTAGTAGTAACCAGTGCATTAAAGGTGGGCCAGCCATTATTGTTGCCACCACCAGCTTGCTGGATCCAGATATCGTCATTGCTGTGGACTGGGCCATTCAAAACGTCCGGTCCCCAGAATTTTACTCTATCATCGCCGGTATATTCATCATTTTCTGATGATTCCCACATCGTGAAATACTGATATTGTGCCAGACTCCTTCCTGAGAGTACGCTTTCGGCATATCTTTTGACTGGTGATTTGTAAGTATTAGCTCCAACCTGGAATGCCCGGCCCCGTTTTACCGTGATGAGTGTAGGACCTATCCGGTTCTTGCCATCACTGATAACCGGCTGGTTATCTATCCTGTAGGTTGTCACCCTGTTATTACTGGATATCTCTATGTCATAATCACTATTGGGAAAGATATTAGGGGCATCCTGCATGATAATTGCGGTTCTTAGCTGCTCAGAGCGCAAAAAAGTCTCCGCCTGAAGAACATCGTTGGCATATTGTACCTGCATATTATCGAATCTTACTATTCCCATTAGCGAGATCGAAGAAATCACCGAAATCAAGATTACCACAGCAGCAGTACTCATCAGCATGATCGCACCCTTTTCACTTAATAAGAGCTTTTTCATTTTTCCTCCTGCTGCTATGAAGACACGGAAGTAGGAGTGTTGCCAATAAACACCTTAGTCTGATACTTTATCGTTCTGGTGTTCATCCGTATATCACTCTCGACCGTCTGTCCATTTCTGCGTTCGCGAAAGCGAACCTGTGCTTCCAGGTTTATTCTCAGTAACCGGACGTTTCCATCCGAATCAACTTTCAGTGGGGAGAAAGCCGTACCGGGATTTGTTATTCGATATTTAAGTTGCCCGTCTATACGGGTATTACTCTCAGGGAATATCGGGATATCGCGGGAATTGGTGAGAGCTGAGGAAAACATGGCTGCCCCATAATTTCCACGCAATTTTAAAGTCCCTCCCGAATCCAGAGTCAATACTGACTCTATTGGATAAGCAGGAGAACTATCCACCTTCATCCTGATGGAATTGCCGCCCTCACTCAATATTACCTGGTTTGCGGATAATAAACCGCTCAGGGATTGATTGTTCGTGTTCACTCCTCGCTGCACATAGCCATACCGGACAGTCTCTATTGCCTGAAACAAATCGTCCTGGAGCTTAGTGTATTCATGAATGTCCTGATAGGCATAGATGAAATTGATTACTGACATCGTCATCACTATCATCACTATCACACCAAGCGGTAGAGCGGCTATCAGATCAGGGAGAAGTATCCCTTTTTCATTATGTAGTTTATTGAACATCTACACCACTCCTTTTCCAGTAATAATCCTCACGCAAATAAACGCTGTGAGTTTTGTTCTGAGCTGATCCAAGATTCGCCGAAGGCTTCTCCTGCCAACTCACCGTCACTCGGGCTTCATCCCTGAAGGTACTCAGTAAACTCGGTACCGAATAGGGATTACCTCCGGTTGATCCCGTAACTGTCACTGTAGCTAATATGCTGCGCCCCTTATTGTCGTCTAATACTAAGACCTCTGTAAAATGATTGATAGAAGGGCGGCTATAAGAACCCATATTGCGATTGTTATACTTGATCTCTTCTATATAACCCTGCCCCAGAAGCAAAGCTGCACGCGTGTGATAATTCACATCTGCCTGAGCTTTAGCATATTCTATGGACATGAACAATCCTAATAAAGCTATTGATACTATAAGCGTCACCGCTAATACGTGAATCAATCCGAAACCAGACTCATTACGTATATCTACTATTTTATTCATTAGAAACCTACGCCGGTTGCAAACATTTTGGGATTATCGGCAACCTGTTCCGCTACGGTCCTATCGATCAAACCATTCATTACATGATTATATAATGACTGATCAACGGTTTGCATACCTTCCTTGGTTCCACTCTGGATCACCGAAGGTATCTGGTAAGTTTTTTCTTCACGAATAAGATTCCGTACGGCAGCATTAGCGATCATTATCTCTAATGCCGGTATACGACCATCTATATCCTTACGAGGTAAAAGTGTCTGCGCCACCACTGCCTGCAGAGATTCCGATAGCATGGAGCGTACCTGTCCCTGCTGCTCCTTGGGGAACATGTCTATGATCCTGTCGATAGACTTGGTGGCACTGGATGTGTGAAGCGTGGCTAAAACAAGGTGACCGGTCTCTGCGGCTGTCAATGCCAGAGACACCGTCTCCAAATCTCGCATCTCGCCCACAAGGATCACATCCGGATCCTCTCGTAAAGCAGAACGCAATGCTGCCGTAAATGACCACGTGTCGTGTCCTAATTCCCGCTGGTTCACCAGCGAATTCTTACTCACATGAACAAACTCGATCGGGTCTTCTATAGAAATGATATGACACTGCTTCTTCTCGTTGATGTGATCTATCATAGTCGCCAGTGTTGTCGATTTACCACTTCCGGTGGGACCCGTTACCAGAATCAAACCCTTTTGTCGTAACGCAAGCCTTGATAAAATCTCCGGTAAATGGAGCTCGTCAAAACTCTTGATCTCATTTGGGATTACTCGAAAAGCACATGCCCGTCCATTAACCTGATGAAAGGCATTTACACGAAATCGAGTTTCATCATCCAGTTTGGTGGAAAAATCAAATTCCAGCCGTTCCAGAAAAAGCGTCTTCTGACTTTCATTCATCGTTGAAAATATCAGATTATCTATCTCTTCCTGGGTCATTACTGGCAGATTCAGCTTCTTCATCCAACCATAGACTCGCACCATCGGTACCGAGCCCGCACTGATATGAAGGTCAGACGCTCCGGCATCTGCCGTAAATTGTAGTAATTCCCGTATGGTCAAAGCTTGCCTCCGATTAATCGATGTTTTCTTGTTCAGTTTCCTGATCTATGCCGTAGCCATGATACAATGCATCATTCACATCATACCAAACCTGCTTGCCTTCGCCCGCAGGAAAATCACTGGTCGATGTGGCAACGTATCTGGTCGGGGGGTTACCGATAACCTCAAATTCCCAATTCTTCTCTGTAGCATTACCTAATTTCGCGTCTATTAATGCATCTTCTACTGTGTAACCCTCGGTGGTGCCATAGGTCTGATACTGGACGCGAAAGGCGCTACGAATCGCTGCGATAGCACTTTGAGCTTCGGTTGCTCTTGCCTTGTTTACATAACTCATGTAAATCGGCACTGCGATTGCGGCAAGGATAGCTATAATTACTACCACTACCAGCAACTCAATCAAACTAAACCCTTTTTGGTTTTTGAACTTCATCAACATTCTTCCTCCTTATTGATGATCATTTTTTCCTTCTTTTTTTGATATATGTTTCCTTCTAAAGCAGATTATGTTCCAGTTTGCGAAATTCTTGCTTTTTTTTGACACAATTTTACTGCGATGGCTAATCCCTTCTTTCCCGTCTCTTAATTCAATAAAAAACTTATGCATTTCCTATCTCCTGATGCCATCCTTGATTTTCACGAAAAACTTGTCAAGAAAAATTTACCTTATGTCCTTATTCCCTGACCAAGCTCTCACCAAAGATGACTTATACAAACTAGCTTAGTACGCCTTTTTCTGTCTATCATTTTTTTTTCTGCTGCATGTTTTGTTTACAGCCTGTAAATAATTTGAACAGCCCCGCTCGAAAACGAGGCTGTCTCTTATATTTCAGCCTTTCTATCCTATTTCATCAATATCATTTTCTTCGTTGTGGTATAATCGCCATTCCTGAACTTATAGAAATAAATTCCACTGCTCACTTGACGACCGGAGAAATCTGTGCCCTGCCATTTAATCTGATGATCACCCGCAGAAAGATTATGTGCCATAATGGTTTCCACTAATTGACCGCGGACATTATAAATCGTGATTTCCACAGCACCCGTCTCCGCTAAGGTGAATAAAATATCTGTCTCAGGATTAAAGGGATTGGGATAATTACCCAGTACCTGAGTATGGTGAAGTATTTCGCCTTCGTCATTCGAATTGACCGGCATAACTTCTACAGTAACGGGGATTCTGGTTTCCAGTCTGTTATCTGTAATCACAATTTCACACTGGTGAATACCGGTCTCCATCTCAGCGGTATTAATGGTAACACCAATAACGCTGGCTTCGCCGTAATTTAATGTGCCTTCAAACCCGCTGAGAATTATCCAGCTTAAGGGATAATCAAGCACCATCTCCCCAAAGATATCATGGGGCGGCTGTCCATAACCATCGCCATTTATTCGCCATTCCATCTCAAGCTGTCCCGTAAATCCCTGATTGATCTGAACTTCTACTTCGCTATAGGCGGTCTCACCATGCCGTAATCTACCGTATCCGCTGGGAGTTGCACCATACCAATTGACTTCCACGCCGTTGCCGCTCACTCCATCCCATTCCAGCGGACCACCAGTGCCGCCGATAAAATCACTTACAGAGATTATCTCTACCCCGGTGGGGAAATTGATCATCGCTCCGAGAACCCATTCATTATCAAGACTTAAATTGGATACGCTGAACGTCCATACCACATTCTGACCCGGCTCAAAGTGATTGGTGCTGCAAGCTACATAAGAACCTTCTATACTTCTGCCGGATACTGCTTCCGTCCTGATTGAGTAATGGACAGGCTCATCACGATAATTAGAAATTTCTATCTGGCTCGTTCCCTGCTCACCCGGCTCCAATTCAAAATCTAAATCATCCGGCGTGATCCATAAGCCCGGAGGAGCATAGCTCGCCAGAACATAAGTCTCTATCCATTCATCTTCGTCACAACTCATCGTAATAGTCATCTCAAAAGGATGTCCAAAATTTATATCTTCCGATACTTCAAAACTGAATATATTCTCCAGATTAAGAACCGTCTCAGAAGGGATATTGCCAAGCTCTTCTATTCCATCTGTCACTGTGATATAGGGATCATTGATCTCCATAGTTATGATGGCATCGGTTGCCTGATCACTTCCCAAATTCTCGATATTCAGGCTGATCTCCACCGTCTCACCCGCATCTATCACCTCATCACCATCACTATCTACCATATAGGCGTGTAATAAAAGATAGGGTCCCTCATTAGGCAGAAGCTGAAGTGTCTCTGCTGAGCTTATCCTGTTATAGGCGGTGATCGTTAAAGTAAGGTCTGCCGGCATCACCGGCGCATTTGACATATCTATCAATATCTCACCACTCTCATCGGCATAGCCGCTGTCTATTATCTCACCTTCATAACTCAGGCAATACATCGCTGCAGCAGCATCAGTGCTCACTTCAAAGGTCGGTAAACCTATAAATGCCGTTGGAAGATGATCAATCTCTATCGCTATAGGCTCTATGGAACGCACCTGTAAAGACGGATCGCCAAAGATATGCCAGGTCTTTGCCATATCATCCGCACCGCTTTCATCAAGCATATAAGATACACCATTGAACCATAAACCGCCTAATGTGTTAAGCTCGTCTGCTACCATCAGGTCAACTGATTCATCCTGAGCATACATCGGCGGTGCCCAGCTCTGATTGATAGAAGAAGCAAATATTGCGATTGCTCCAGTAGGCGCATCTCCATTAGTTGCCCGCATCCACGCTTCCGCAAAACAGGTAGTACTCGTGAAATTACCATTCACGCAGGCTACCGAACTGATGAAGGGCAGCATAAAGTCATTTGTAAGAGCATTGATATGACTATTGGAAAATCCTGTGGTGCTCCATGTCGTATTGGAACCATGACCGCAGTAATTTATTATACCCCGGCCTTCGTTCAAAGCATTGGCTACCATGGTGGCATTGCCGCCATTAGTATCATATATCTCATCAACTTCAAGATAACCATAATCAAGCAGATCATCTCGAATATAACCTATATGCACGTAATCTGCTTCGCCATAGTGTCCCTGACCCGATCCCTGAGATGAGGCTATCCCTATCCCTTTCTGCATCCAGTCGCCTTCTGTAACGTCTCGCTCGTAGTAAACTGAACGCTGTACCTGGGTCTCTACCTGGGCAACCGTCTCGGCAGAAAACCTGCCGATGAATATCTCTGAATAGCTGTCAGTCCCCTCCAGATAAGTATATTGCGGATCACCACCAGCACCACTGTAGGTCTTGGTAGCTACCTGAGCACCATCTCCCACTAAAAGAACCCAGACCAAACCACCTTCGTCATATTCGGCAGAAATAAAATTCTGGATACTGGTGGAATTATTGCCTATTGTGGTGACATCTACTATACTCGTAGCAATTCCTTTCTGCATCTTCCAATCCACTAAGGGCTGCATTGCTTCCATGAAATCACCAAAACTGATGATCACCATCCTCCCCGCTTCCTCTGATATCTGGTCGTAACGCAACAAAGATTGATAAAATTCCCAATTCATAAAGTGACGACGGTATAATTCCACAAATTCTTTCTGGATTTCGCCTCTTGATTCTTTGATATTTATCTGGTCAGTGCCACTATTATTGACAGCAAGTGTAAGATTTGTATATACTCGCAACATTCCACTTGCCCCGTTGTATTGCAATGGATAAATATTGATTGCTATTCCTCTGATATCCCTGAATATGTAGGGGGTCTGCAAGGTCGCTAAGGTGCCCGGATAAAAGCTGTCTTCCTGATACTGCCCGCCAAATTCAAAGGGAATGGCAGCAGGATCCACGTTACGAAGAAGTACGCCGCGGCTGGGAGCTACGGGCATTTCCATTTCTATATATTCACTTGCTAATATCTCAAGCTCCATCAATCCCGTATCCGGGATCGCCAGATTTCTGACTGCTATAGGCAATTCGGGACTTCCCAATTCGCTGCTGCGTGTCTCTCCACTAAGACCTACTCGCCACCAGGTGCTGCCTTCAATTTCTACAGCTTCACGATTAAAACTGCCCAATTGAAGCTGAAACACACTGACCTGCGAATCCGAACTGATTAATTCCAATGAATTCTCAGTTCCACTGAGCTCTATCACCTCTGCACTTATAGACAGGGTGAAGATTAATGCGACTAAAAATAGTAATGATCTTTTCATCATACCCTCCAAATTTATCCTTTTATTACATAATATCTAACATAGTCTAAGCAATTTTCGTTCCAATGATCTCACTTGCTCTTACCTTTATTCTACTAATCACCTGACACGACAAGGGCAATAACAAAAAGTTCGGGCTAAATGTCAACTTTTTAACCACAATCCCGGCACACTATGCATTTTATTTCTTACAGGTGAGAGGCATATTACAGAGATCAAATTTGATATTTAGCTGTTTAACGGCTCTCACGTCATCGGCACGCCTGATGGGAGTTTTTGTGGGGGCATCGTGAAGAATCTGGGGATTATTTTTGGCTTCTTCTGCGATATCGATCATTGCCCGGATAAATTCATCGAGGGTTTCTTTGCTTTCGGTTTCAGTAGGTTCTATCATAATAGCTTCGGGAACGATGAGCGGAAAATATATGGTGGGAGCATGAAAACCCTTATCAAGCAGTCTTTTGGCAATATCGAGAGTGCTCACACCGTAATTCTTTTTCTGCCAGATACCGCTTGCTACAAATTCGTGCATACAATTATCATTATAAGGAACATGGTAAAATTCTTCCAGATTCCTCATCAGGTAATTAGCATTGATAACTGCATTTTCGGAAACCCGTCTGATGCCCTCATAGCCCAGCATCTTAAGATAAATCCAGGCGCGGACATTTACGAGGAAATTGCCGTAAAAGCTGTGAACCTTGCCTATGGACGTGTCTTTGTGGCTGTAATCAAAGAAATAGCCATTATCTTGATGCTGACCGATCAGCGGATAGGGCAGAAATTTTGCCAGGTCGGCACGAACTCCTACTGGTCCCGAGCCAGGCCCGCCGCCACCATGCGGTGTAGAAAATGTCTTATGAAGGTTATAGTGCATGACATCAAATCCGATTTTCCCGGGCTTTACAAGTCCCAATAGAGCATTAAAATTTGCACCGTCCATATACATAAGCCCATCAACGCTGTGGATGATCTCAGCTATCTGGCAGATTTGAGATTCAAAAATTCCAAGCGTATTTGGATTAGTGAGCATAAAGCCGGCTGTTTCGCTATTGACGGCTGCCTTGAGAGCATTGAGATCGATCATACCTTTGTCATTGGAGGGTATTTCCACTATATTATAGCCACAGAGCGAGGCACTGGCGGGGTTGGTGCCGTGGGCAGAATCAGGAAGTATTATTGTGGTTTTTTTATTTCTTTTATATTTGTGATAAGCTTCAATTATCTTTAACCCGGTAAATTCACCGTGAGCACCCGCAACTGGCTGGAGCGTTACGTCATCAAACCCGCTGATTTCTGCAAGATCGCTTTTAAGCTCATGCATGATCTGGAGGCAGCCCTGGATAGAATTTTCCGGCTGAAGCGGGTGAATATCTGTGAGAGCAGAATTATTCACAAGGTTGTCGCTGATTTTGGGATTATATTTCATTGTGCAAGAACCCAGAGGATAAAACCCCTTTTCCACAAAGTGATTCTTGTGGCTAAGCTCAATGAAATGCCTCATTACGTCCAGCTCGGATACTTGGGGCAATCGGGGCTCTTCTTTGCGTCTCAGCTCTTGGGGAATGCAGTCCTCCAAAGCGAGATCTACATCATTTGAGGGCAGAGAGTAACCTTTTCTGCCGGGCGAATTCTTTTCGAATATTGTCTTGCTCATGCTTCCTCCAAATTTTTGATCATGTCTTTTATCATACTGACGATCCGGTCTAAATCTGCTTTGCTGAATTTTTCGGTGACAGCCATCAAGAGGATGTTTTTGTTCCTGAAGCTGTGTATCGGCAATCCCGGAAACAATCCCTTTGAACCAAGATAATCACAGATTTTTTGAGTAGGAATTGGAGTAACAAGAGCAAATTCCTTGAAAAATGGAGCCTTGGAATAAATCTTAAAACCTGGAAGAGACGTGAGCTTTTTTGCCAGATAGTGAGCTTTCGTGGTCGATTGTGAAGCAACTTCCTTTAAGCCTTGAGGTCCCATCAACGAGAGATATACCGTGGCAGCAAGTGTGCAGAGTGCATCATTTGAACAGATATTTGATGTGGCTTTCTCTCTCCTGATGTGTTGTTCCCGAGCCTGGAGTGTCAGCACGTAGGCAATTTTATCATCAGTGTCTCGGGTAGTGCCCACCAGTCTGCCGGGCATCGACCGGATAAGTTTTTCCCTTGCTGCCAAAAAGCCAAAAAGTGGTCCCCCAAATGACTGCTCATTACCAAGACTTTGTCCCTCGCCGACCACGATATCGGCATTATACTCCGCCGGAGAATTAAGCAGAGCCAGCGATATAGGGTCCACTACAGCGATGAATAACGTCTTTTTTACAAAATGGACAATCTCTTCTACCCCAAAGGCATCTTCGATGAAACCCAAAAAATTAGGCGATTGCATCACGAAACAGGCAGTTTCATCACTCATTTCAGATTTGAGGTGATCAAGATCTATTCTGCCGTCCTTTTCATCAATCTCCACAAGCTCTATGCCGGCACCCTGCGTATAGGAGCGGATAACCTCCATGTAGTGCGGGTGAGTAGTGCGGGATATGAGTGCTCGATATCTTTTGGTGGCCCGAGCTGCCATAAGAACAGCTTCGGCGGTCGCACTGGCTCCGTCATACATCCCGGCATTAGAAACCTCCATTCCCGTGAGCTCGCAGATCATTGTCTGATATTCAAAGATATATTGCAAAGTGCCCTGGCTCACTTCTGCCTGATAGGGTGTATAAGTCGTCAAAAATTCCGGCCTCCCAGTAATATGGCTGATGGCTGCCGGGATAAAATGATTATATATTCCAGCACCAAGCAGGGAAAAGTGATTCGAAGTGGAAATATTGGCAGAGACGATGATATCTAATCTTTTTTTTATCTCCATTTCGCTGAGAGGTTCATCAAGCTTAAAAGAGACATCCTGAAGGAATTCAGCCGGAATATTGGCTATAAGTTCGGAAAATTCAGAAACCTTGCAGTAGCTAAGCATCTCCTGCCGTTCCCTGTCCGTATTCGAAATAAAGGGCATTACTACCTCCTAAAATATATATACTTCTACAAATTTTATCTAAGAATAAGCATTCACCTACTCCAAACATAAAAATTTCCCCCAATGGTTCCTGTCAAACATTATTCGCTAAAACCCGCATCACCCCGCTTTTATCCGCAAAAAAGAAGTGGTAGTATTTTTTTTATTGACATCTGGTAAAATGGATTATCTTTTGTGCAGATAGAAGTCCTTATAGGAGGGATAATGTTAAAGATATTGAAATTTTTGCCTTTGATTTTCTTATTGGTGGTGTTTGGTTGTTCAACGGACAATGTGATAAAATCATCCGAGGCGGCTCAGAAACTAACTGAATTGGAGATACCTGAAGGTTTTGACTGGGATTTCACCCAGGAAGTGGCAGTCTCAATTTTTGCGAGAGATTCTAACGGCATAGGAGTGGCAGGCAAGCCGATTTCGTTATATCAAACGGAAAACAATCAGTTATTTGAATTAAACACAGATAGTTTTGGCAGGATCGAGATGAATGTAACTATGCCTGAGAGTTCGACAACGGTTTATATTGAGCATGACGGCATTCGGCATTCCGTACCTGTATCCGGCAGTGCTGTAGATTATACGTTTATCACAGAACCGGAGAGGGATATAAGAGCAAATGGGACGGTATTTGTACCTGGTCAGAATTCAGTGATGACGCTTTTATTCGAGGACAATTGGCCCAATATGGGTGATTATGATTTTAATGACATGGTGATAGAGGCGTGGGGTAAATTGCGATTTGAATCTGATTATTTGCGTTTCATTGAGCTTCAGGCTACGGTAGTGGCATCCGGTGCTACATTCCATAACGGTTTTGAAGCTATGTTCGAGACAACAGCATTTCCTGATGAAGGACTGGGCGATCAGATAACCATAACAGCTTTTGACAGTGACGGAAATCAATTATTTGCTAATTCGGCAGATGTTACTGCTGCCTATGGCACGGAGTTGCTGATAGATGACATTGAGAATCAGATGACATTTAAGTTCTTTGATAATATCTATGATGTAATATCATTGCCTCAGGGTTATCTGGCGGTTAACACCTTACCATCGGCTCCGTGGAAGGGCGCCATAACTATCAAGTTCCGTATAGATTATGTCCAATTGATACTTTACAACAGTTCAGTATTTGATTTGAACAGCTTAAATCCCTATATAGTAGTGGATGGTGTAGCGGGTTTTGAAGTGCATCTTCCGGGTTATCCCTATACGAGTAATTTCACACAATACGGATTATTTGGCACGGGTGACGATGCCACGCCGATAGGTGGAATAGCAAGTCCCTTATATGATAGTATGGGTTTCCGAACTGCGGAAGGATTTTCCTGGGGTTTAAAGCTTGAGGGTCGGTTGGAATATCCGCGAGAGCAAGCTGATATAGTATTGGCATATCCTGAGCTGGCAGATTATTTTGCCGGGAATCAGCCGTTGTTTGACAACTGGTGGCAGCCACATCCAGATAGTGATTATTCGGAAGGCTATATATTGGATAGGGGAGACCTAACTTGGGAAGAGCAGAATGAGCCAGTAGGTGATTAGTGAATTTAGACAAATGAAAGATAGGTAAAAAAATAAAGAACCCTCGCGGTAGCGAGGGTTCTTTTTTATTTATAACTTTCGGACGATTTGAGCGATTTTATCCATGAGCAGAAATCCTTTCTGGGGCGGTTCTTGAGAAGCGGGAGATTTTCTGATATCAGGAGGGAGCTCGATATGTAGAGAATTCCAGCGATCGTCAGTGATAGTGAGAGAGTATTGGGCAGTGTAATAGATATTTTGATAATCTCCAGATAGAGACAAGTATTTTAGTTCGGGAGAATTATCAATCAGGGGTGCAAGATGAGTGGCGAAATCGCGAGCGAATTGCTGATCGAGAGGTCCCGATGACACTTCGATATCAAAGGCAGCTTTTCGGTTACCGTGTCCGTGGATTTCAATCACGAGCTTTGGATTGAGGAATTCAATAAATCTAAAATAGTCGGTATGGTTTTCTTTATTTGGGTCGATGAAATAGCGGTTTGCGATTATGTATGAGCATTTGAGTATCTGGGCAAGATACAAAGCGAGGCAGCCGGCATTTTCATCGGCATTCCGGTTGCAGAGCATTTTGGGAATACCCTTGACGGCATGGTGCGGGGCTGCAACTACGATCCTGCTTTCGGGGGCTATATCTGTAATAAGCAGTGGATGTGGAGACTTAAGAGGAGAAAGCAGGGAGATATAATTCTGGTAACTATCAGTCGGCATATTATTTCAACTTGATATCGTAATAGAGAGTAATGCCACTTGTCCAGTATTCGTATTGCTTATCATCCTTCACGTTCTGGTATGGTGAATCGGTATTTCTGAAGCCATACTGTGCTTTGATGATCATGCTGAGATTATCTGCCAGGGGTTTGTAGGCACTGGTAGTAAACAGGTGGATATAATCATCTCTTTTTTCGTGATACTTATCACCCTCAAATTTGGAGTCATAGATTCTGGTTTGCAGAGTGTATCTGAGATTGAGAGTGGAGCTGGCAAATATTTTTTGGAATTTCAGGTTGGCGGCAAAAATATTACCGATGTAAGAGGCATCTTTGATAACAAAATCAATATTATCAGGATCGGAGAATGCTTTATCTGCATCAGCTTCTGAGATGCGGTAGCCATAGCGAAATTCGAGCTGTCTGTTTTTCATAAAATCATAATAAAGATAGAGATTAGTGGTGAGAATATCAGCGTCGTATTCTGTGAACCATTTACTGTAGAAGAGCTGAGAGTAATCGAGATTGAAGAGGAAAGAGAGATTATTGGTGGTAATCCAATTAAGGTCGAGCGAGTAGCCGTTTTTGCTGTATTCAAATTCGTGGTATTCATCATCAAGGACGCTAAGATACTGCCTGAGAAAGATATTAGGGTTGAACTGGTATTTGAAGGTGAGATTCAGCTTGCGGCTGAAATACTGTTTAATGGTGTAAGCCAGCGAGGCATTATCTTTGGGGGAATTTTCCAGGTATTTATCGAATTGTAAAGTAAGCTCATTAATCTGAGTATGTCCTCCGAGCCAATAGTTTTTTAGTTTGAGAGAATAATTCATACCCAGTATCATGTCGTCGAGAGATTTAATCAGGTATTTTTCTGGCTTTTCGTTATTGAGGAATTGGTCGCTATCTTTGTCTGAAAGACGGTTAATATTGCTATCGTAGGCGAGACCGAAATCCAGTCTGCTTTCGAGCACGATATTTTTTGACCAGGCGGAGCTGCAAATTATGATCAGAATAAAGGTAAGAATATTTTTCATAGCTTACTTTCCTAAATCTTTTTTTGAGATATAGAGGCTGTAGATGATGCCGGCGGGGTCTTCATCAGAAATTTTGATATTATGTATTCCGGAAGGGATTTCGATGATGTTCACCTTGCCCTGAGTGACTCCTCCAGCGTTACCAGCGAGGTATGAAGAGGAATAAGGAAGGACATCCTGGACATAGAGCACCTCTTTATTGTCAATAGAAGCGGTATAGCTGAAGGAGAGTTTATCTATATCATCAATGATGAGGCGGTTTATGATCTTAAGTTTGATGGGACCTTCGAGTGTGAGGCTGATGCCATTAGTGGCACCCTGATAATAGCTGTATTCTTTTTCTCCTACGATGATATCGATATTGCTGTCATAATAATCGGGAGGGTATGAGATGTATTCGCTGGGTTTCTTATGCGATTTCACAGCTTTTTTAGAATCCTGGTTGATCTTGAAGATCAGATCATGCCCGGAGGTATTGTGCACAATAATTTTGTCATCATTGCCGGAATGGAATCTGTAGCTGTTCCAGGCTGAGACTGGTTTGCCGTTTATACCGCGGGATACACCGCTTTTCCTGACAGGTCTGGTGACCACGTTATTTTGTCCTGAGTGAGTGACATTATAGGAATAATCACCAGTTAGATTTGGGGGGAGAATAAGGCGTGTGATCACGGTAATGCTATCTTCATTAACAGATTGCAGGGCATATTTATCGCCGGATTTGAGATACAGGTAGCTATATAATTTGCCATTATTGCTATTGAAAACATAGAATTTTTTTTCTTTTTGACCGGCGTTGATAACCATTACTACAAAAATGGAAAAAATCAGCAGAAAGAGAATTCTTTCATTTAGTATTTTTTTCATTACTACTCCATAACTTCATCGTCTCTGAGTTTCATCTGGCTGTGGTCAAAGAAGATCACAACAGTGATAATCGCGATGATAACAGCTAAGGCGATAATAGCAAATGTGACATTATATCTTTCATCAACGAAGATTTTTCCGGAACCCACCTGAGGCAATGGTACAGGAGCTTCGGGAAGATCATAAATACGTGCGATCCGTTCAATATCAGCCAGGTGAATAATGGGAGTGAGGTTTTTGGAGAATTCAAACATAGTGCCTTTACGTGGTATATTATTATTTTGGATATGTCTATGGTATCCGTCTGAGATCAATCTTCCATTAATAGAGGAGCCGATAGAAGAGAGACCACCGCCAATGTTCACATAGGCGTCGTATTTTTGGTATTTATCGTGATAAATCTTCATTTTGAGTTTGATATTATCATCCAGGTCTTTTCCTTGAACGAGTTGGACATTATTTCTATCAATAGCCATGAGGATCATATCACGTCCCAATTGATTTAGTCCTCTGCCGAGGTCTCGTCCGCCACCGATGGAAGCAGCTACTGATTTATAAGGCAACACACCGCGCTCGTAGAGCATTGTTTCCATATCGAGCCAGGTAAATTCGGGGTCAGTGGCGCCGAACATGGATGCGCCTACGGAATTTGTGGCGACTACTTCGAGCTGTAGAACGGCAGCGGCAGCATAAACAGCAATATTAATAGCTGGATATGAGCTGGTGCAGCTTACAGCGATACGGTCACCGGCAGAGAGACCGGCTCTTTTGAAGAGAGCGACAATAGCGGCGGCGAAATTTGGGTTCATGCTGGTGAGTTTTGCTTCCAGTGAACCTCTGTCTGTAGTGATAGGTGTTTCCTTCAGTCCGATGATGCCGGTTTGATTTGGGTCATTTTCGGGATCACAATAAATACCGCAGCTAAGGCGGAATTGCTGTAGGGTTTCCAGAGATTTTTGCATTAATTGAGCAGCTACCATTTTTTCATGATAGTATTTATCTTTAATGAACATTCTGGAATTATCGACCCAGATAAATAAGATAATGGAAACTAAAAATAAGATAATTAAACTAAATTTTGATTTTGCAGTTGGTATGAACATAATATTGTCCTTACAATATGGAGATTAGTTCGCCGCCAAATATTACATTAACGAGTAATCTGACGAAGACGGCAGCGACAAACATAACGGTTAGCGTTCTTGTAATTCCCTGCTGAGACATGGCATTTGCAATAAGCCCGGGAATAATATAGCCAATAACATTGACGGAATAATCGGCGGGCAGCGAGTTATAAAACCCATAAGTTCTCACGAGCCAGCCGAAGATAAAGCCCAGCAGAATGGAGATCACCATACGGCGTCTTCCATAAATAAACATAATTTTTCCCAGGAGTTTGACGATGAGATATACCACCATGGAAATAAGCAGAGTACCCAGGATAGTCCAGGGTTGATGCAGGAACATGGCGATATATCCGGCGACGACAATTCCTCCGGCAGTGGTGCCGAATGTTTCCAGGAAAAACAGACTAACCAAAACTCCTAATCCGATAGATACTTCAAGCATTAGCTACTCCTCTCTTTAAAATAATCTACTATGGGACCACCATTTCCACCGATATTTCCGATACCGAAGACGAGGATTTTATCAGCTTCGAGGGTGCATATTTCGTTAACAAGTTCATCCCCTTTACACCAGCCGAGGGGATAGATTTTTTCTGTAGGGACGCCATGTCCTGCGGCATAGTTATGAATTGTGAGTTCCTGGTCGCCGATCAGGAATAATCCGTCGAACTGGTGTTTACCGAGTCTTTCGGTAAGCTGTTTTGAGCGGAACATACGGTCTGCCCTGGTATTAAGCACAATAGCAACGGAATGTATTTCCGAATGAATTTTATGAATATATTCCATGAGGACAAAGGTAGATTCGGGATCGTTTGCAGCAAAGGAATGGGCAAAGAAGAGTTCTTTCCCGTTCACTTTATAGAGGAATATTTCCGTAGCACCGATATCCGGGATGGAGTTATACATACCTTTGAGAGCGGTATTTTTATCAACTTTGCATCTTTCGCATACTTCCAGAGCAAGGGCGACATTATCTTTGTGTTCGATCCACTTAAATCCGCGCATATCATCATCGGTGATATGGTCTTTGGGGACGTAAACGAACTCGGTTTTCTGGTGGTCGGCAATTTTTTTCATCAGGGGAGAGACTTTGTTTTCTGAGGTTAAGATAATACCGTGATGAGGGATCGTATTGCACATAGAGAGAGTAACATTTCTTAATCCGGGGCCCATGACATCGAGATGGTCGGGTCTGGAATTTGTGATCACACCGATAGTGGATTGTACCATTTTGTGTTCCGTTGTCCACTGGTATTCGGGAGTAACCGCCATACATTCCAGCACCAGATATTCAATATTTTTTTTAGCGGCAAATTTGATAATTTTGAGTTGTTCTCTGATATTTGCGCCAAAGAGTCGAACGATGGGTTTTTCTCTGCCACTGGGATAAATAATGCAAGGAGCAGATCCGGTGGTTTTTGCCATAACGCGGTAATTATTTGCTCTGAGTCCGGCAGCAATGAGGCGGGTGACGCTTGATTTACCGCGAGTACCATTAACATGAATAATCTGGGGGATTTTCCTGCGAAAATATCTATGTTCCCAATATTCATGAATTCCCCATCCAATGAGGATAAATAACCCGATAATAAGACCTAACATATTTCCTTTTTTTTACAGGTCAGAGAGGTGAATTCACCTCTCTGACTGCAATATATTTTATTTCATGAGAACGCATTTTTTGGTAGTGGTGAAGCGACTTGATTTTAGTTCATAGAAATAGATACCACTACTAACCTGTCTGCCGCGGTCATCATCACCGTACCAGATATAGTTATAATCTCCGCTTTCGAGGTAGCCCCCCATAATGGTTTTCACTTTTTCGCCTTTGATATTATAGACGGTAAGTTGAGCATAATCCGGTTCTGAGATGGCGAAAGAGAAATTAGTTTCCGGGTTGAAGGGGTTTGGATAATTATTGTGAAGCTGCGGGTATTGCGGGGTGAGATCGGAGGAATAGTTTTCTGTGAGATCGTCTGGAGGTTCGGTGGTAAATTTAATTGCCAGGTTGTCCTCCAGTGGAGAGGCAGAAGCCGGATAGAAATTTGCATAAGTGTACAGCAAGCCAAATTCCTGGTGTTCGTTTTCCAGACCGATTGTGCAATAATTACCATCCACGTCCGGGTTATTAACTTCCTTATAATTTATCTGAATGATGCCATTGCCGCTTTCAGTTTGGTGCACGGCAGGGTCATAGAGTATTATCTGGAAGATTTCGGGAGACAGATTGTCTTCACGATTGACGGCATTACTCCATTCAATAACGAAGTAATCTTCCTGGGAATCGTAATAATAACAGAGTCTTAGTAGTTCTTCTCCGCCATCGGGACCAAGAAGGTCATCCCAGTAACCGGCTACCTGAGCGTAAGGACCAAGGGCACTGGGGATATTCCAGTTTGTAAAGAAGTTTTGCCAGGTAGTTACGAACGAAATCCAGCCATTTGAAGAGACTGTGATACTATCATAGACAGCGTTGTAGAAAGTGAAATCAAATGGCAGTGCGATAGATTCGGCTTGATCGTCGGTCATTAAGATCACATTTCCATTTCCACCGAGTTCCGGGTCGATTTCATGCCAGAAATATAATGGGGCTTCATCGTAATCAGTATCAAAGCTATCGTAGGCATAATAACCGCCAAGGCAGGGACCAGTAGGATCTGTATTGGTGACAACGCCGATGGTAATAATAAAACTGGTTTCATATATTCTGCCGGCATCATCTTCAAGGTGCAGATAGATTCCTGCATCTCTGCCATTGAATCCGGAGGGATCAGCAGAGACATTAAAAGCGGCAGCGGAACTGGCGCCCGGGATAAGGTCACCGACATTAGAGAAATCATTATTGACTGTGAGAGCTGTGGTGGCAGAAGTGATGGTGGCAGTTACGCCATAAGCAGTGATATTACCCAGATTAGCGATATCGATCGTAATATCGGCAGTATCGCCGGGATCGAGCACGCCATTTGCATCATTAACCGTAACGGAAAGTGGTTCAAGTACAATATTACTGACCAGCAGGGGGAATTTTATAGTATGATCTAAATCAGCAAAATTAAGGGCGAAAGATAATTCGTAATTATCAGGGCATTCTGGTGAAATAGCGATATCAAGGGGCAGGGTAGCACTGGCTCCCGGGGCAAGATTGCCAAAATCTATTTCCGGATTTTGGATATCTGCCATGCCGGTAAGTTCGGAAGCGGTGGCATAAAATGGAGCAGCCTGAGTGCCCTGGTTAGCGAGGGTGATATTGAGCGTGATATTATCACCGGCTAAAATCTCGCCGGATGGGATTATTTCTGTAATTACGGGGTCTATGGCAATTTCCACGACATCTACACTGGTAATGAGAGGCAGACGGTTAACCGCAGTGACCGTGACAGTGATAGTGCCTGGGGACAGTGCATCAAAGTATAAAGTGGCAGAGTGGTCTCTCAGAAATTCAGCAACCAGAAACTCGTCATCTTTTTTGGCAGTTACCATGCCGTGCCCTATTTCGGGGACATGGATATCGAGGTAGTTCTGTCCCAGACTGATTTCTTGAGGCAGATTGCTGGTCATAAGCTGGGGAGTTTTTGTCCAGACACTCAGTGATGGATCGCCAAGGAGGTTATAGACATAGAAATAGAATTCCACATCATCACCGAAGGCATGATTGAGCGGGAAATTTTCGTAAAGCTCAATTTTACCGCGTAAGACAGCAGTGCCAAAGGTATGAATACGCTCATCGAGCAGTCCTTGATAGAAGCCGGAGAAGATAGAATTATTGAAATTAGTTTTAGTATGCAGGTCTGATGGTCCCACGAAGGCGACGCCGCCTTTTGGCGAGCCGGGGCTGCCGGCAGTGAGCCATAATTCGCCGAAGCAGGGGTCAACATGCTGATTGGCAAAATCACCGGTATTACAGACGATAGAAGTCATAACCGGCAGGTATAAGCCATTGGTGAGCTGTAGAATATTTTCGGTATGGAAATAGGGGAAGTTCCAGCCCCAGGCATTACCCCAGCCGCGGTATGTAACTATTCCGGCACCGGCATTAATGGCATTTCTAATTTCGGAAGTTCCGGGATAGGTGGGATATTCTGGTGGCCAGTAATAAATTTCGGTGATATTATCATAGCCATAATCGGCGGCTTTTTCAGCCAGCCACATACTGGTGGTAACCGGAGTAGTGGGAATAGGCTGCGTATCGCTATAATTTCCGGCGACAATCACCATGTTATCGAACCATTCCGGGTTAGTCATTGAGGGGGTTTTTTCGTAACTAAGCACTTTTGAGATGATAGTATTTAGGTCATCAGCCTGTTCG
This sequence comes from uncultured Candidatus Cloacimonadota bacterium, assembly GCA_964604155.1. GTDB lineage: Bacteria > Cloacimonadota > Cloacimonadia > Cloacimonadales > TCS61 > Stygibacter. Next base: position 79,997 of record CAZRXY010000101.1, read on the forward strand.
ATAGAAAAGCGTCCGACGATCATTTCGGGGAAATAATCATTTCCTTCCAGGAGGGTGTAGGGATGATCGGTAACATTATTTGCATCGGAATGATAATAAGACGGGACAATAAAGGAGCCATTGACATCACCGATAAGCAGGAGGTAGTCCGGGGGATGTTCTTGAGAGTCATAGACTTCCTGGATATAGTTTTTGATTTGTCCTACTGTGGTGCCCAGATCACTTCTAAACACAACTTCCGTGTCGATGCCGCATTCATTTTTCCAATCTGTGAAATATGAAAGATTCGTAAGTTCTTCGTGTGAGACGATGAGCATTTTTGCGGGCATTTCCTGTAGGTTTCTCAGGTATGACGTGTGATAATTATCAGCCAATTTTTTATAGATGGGAGCAAAGACAGAAGAGATGGCATTAAATTGCCTGATTTCTCCTTCTGCCTGTAATCTGATAACGGCGTTCGTAAGGCGGGAAGTATATTCCGTATGATTATCCACAAGTTCAATTTTGATTCTGTGCATGATCAGGTCCCGCATAACGATAGTGTTTTCCAGTGAGAACCGCCCGGTGTCTGCGTTAGATTCCGTGCTTAAGAAATTACCGGAGCTATCATACAGATTAACTTGCGAATTTATGAGTTCGAGACTGACATTTTTTGCGGGAAATGCCAGGTTCAGGTAATGTACTCCGTTTTCTGTGGATATTTCTGTAGCACTTGTTATGTGGATATCTATATAGTCGCTGGAAGTCTCATAGATGATTGCAGCGCCTGCACCAGCAGTACATAAAGTTATCAACATCAGAGTCAGGATAATATGTTTCACGTTGCCTCCTTTATTTTATTAAGATCAATTTCTGGGTCAGGAATTTTTGCTGAGTATTCAATTTATAAAAATACACACCGCTGCCGGCGAATTCGCCCCGGGCATTTTTCCCGTCCCAGGAGATAGAATGTGTTCCCGCTTCCAGATAATCCGCAATCAGGCTGCGGACCTTTTGTCCTTTGAGATTATAGATAGAAAGATCAGTATTACCAGCTTGAGAGAGGGTAAAATTTATCCGGCAGTCATTAGATCTCTGGCTGCTGATTTGGAAAGGATTAGGGTAGCTTTTTCCTAAAGAAGTAATGGGGGCTACTTCATCAATCTGCGTTTGGACATTAGTGGCAGATACGAGTTTAATACTACCAAGCCACCAGCCGGGATCGTAAAGGGAGGCGTCTGTGACCAGCATAAAGCGTAAACGGGCGAAGTTATTTTCATAACCTGCGAGGTTATAGTAATTTCTCTGCCAGTTATTCACGCCGGAAACGCTATCCAAATCGTGCCAGGTGATGCCATCGGTAGTGATTTGAATTTTGCAGAAATCGTAGCCATGCTCCGTATGATATTTATGTGAGACTTGCAGATTAAGATGAGAAGCTCCATTCAAATTCAAAGAACCGGTTTGGAGATAAGCCTGTGAAGAGTTTTCATAAAATCTGTTTGGGTTGTCTTTGGCATAATTGATCCCGTATTCGTCATCGATACCAATATACCAGGCACCATCTATATCCCATTGAGAGAAGTCCCCAGACCAGTCTTCGCTGAAAAGAATCACTTCCTGTTCAAGATAGACATCGTAGATATTTTCTCCGGCTGTCAGGTCATAGCTGATAAATCCGGTTGCATAACCATCAGCAACAAAGACAAAATCTGTGACGCCTTCCCACCACTGGATTTGGTAATCTTCACTACCGGCAGGGAAAACAAAATATTCGTCACCCATTTCGTGGCGGGCAATTATCTGAAGTTCAGTATCCTGGTGAGAGAAATTAATTGAGCCGGAGAGATTTGCTTCCGGGATTGGTTCCAAAGATACATTACGGGTAGTCCACATGGAATTATTGACTACAACAGATTGCACGTGTTCTATATATCCTTTTTTACGAATACGGAGAGTGTAGTTTCCGGGACTGCATTGCCACCAGAATCTGCCATATAGTTCATCAGAGAATCTGGGTGTAAAAGAGGGTGCGGAGCGTTCGTCGATGATATATTCAGCCTGGAGCGGTTCGCTTGTGGCAGCATCAGTGATATGTCCTGTGAGCATGGCGGCACTGGCGTTATAGCCCAGAACGCGGTTCATAAGGAAATAAGGAGCTGGCAGACAGCGATTAATTGTATCCAGCAGAAGAGCAGGACCAGGCTGAAGGTTCGAAGTGCCGGCTTCGATTTCAAATTGAAGAGTGCCATATTCATTATAGAACCAGTCGTGAGCTTTGGAATTTCTGCCAATAGTAGCAGAAGGTTCATAGTTTCCGGAGCCGGTTTCATTTTCGATCAAAGCAGCTATTGTATTCGCCATATTAGTATTGAAATTTAAATCTACGCAGGGCTTGCTTTCTGCCCAGTTCCAGGGAAAAATCACCTGTTCGGAGAGATTTCCGGTTCTGGAAGAATGCCAGGCGATAGAATAGATAAAATGCTGTTCATCGGCTAATTGTTTAATATATTGTGCTTCCAGTTCAGAGAAGGGTGCTTCTCCTCGATAATAATCGTATAATTCGTTGCCGGTGGGTGTCCATAGAGTATCACTGTGTACCCAGTTGAAATCATAATTTCTATTAAGGTCAACGCCGTCAAGGTCTCTGCCTACCCCGGGGATAAAATCAAAGATACCGTTATTATTAGTATCTGTTTTATTTTTTCTGTAGGTAGTATCCCATCCGTCTGTAACCACCTGTAAGCCTTCGGGGTTATGGGTTGGCACAATCCAGATTTCTATGTTATTTATCCAGGCACTATATGGATTAATGTTTCGGTAGGTGAGGATATCGTGAATCATCCTCATGCTAATTTCCACGCCGATTACTTCTTCGGCATGGCATTGACCAAGAAACAGCACGGCAGGCTCATCTTCGTCAATTTCCACGTTATCGGAGATTTTAACTGCATAAACCGGCTGTTCGTCTGTGGCAGTTAATCCCAGCAGGTGTATTTGCATAATATCGTAATGAATTTGCTGCAGGGAATCCAGTTCGGCGATTATCTCCTCGTTGGTATGGTATACCGGGTCGAGCGTCCAGAGAGACTGGATTGCCAGAACCAATATAATCAAGAAAAACTTTTTCATCATTATCACCTATTATTTTACCCTGATCATTTTTGAAGTTTCGCTGGTGAAGTACTTGTTCTTAAATTGATACATATAGACTCCTGTAGAAGTCATTTTGCCGTTATTATCCAGTCCATCCCAGAATACGCGATTGGAATCAGTTTCCAGTGTTCTCACTTTTTGTCCTTTCACGTTATAGATTTCCACGCTGCCGTCAAGAAGCTGATTTCTCCCGAGATCGAAAGTGAGCATAGTACCGTTGCGGAAGGGATTTGGGTAGTTATTTAGATTGATATTGATAGCATTATCAATTTCAAATTCATCGATGGCTGTATCTGCATGTCTGAGTTTCTGTCCGTAGATATTATAGATATCGGTTTTGCCTGAGGAGCGGAAATCACTCCAGATCACGTATGAATAATCAAGCTCATCATATACAGCTACAGGATTCTGCTGACCTTTTATAGCACCGCAGATCATTAATCCGTCCTGAGCCCAGCCGGCTACAACAGAACCATCAAAGTAGAACATTTTGGCAAACAAATTTACATCATATTCATCATCGACATCATCCCAGTAGATGAGAATAGTATCGTTACCAAAAGTCCAGGCAGGATTTGCCTGCTGATTAGGCTTCACAACTGCGGCGATGCCACCGTCCTGCCAGATCTGGTTTCCATCTAAATCATATTTCTGCATATAGATATCATAATCTGTTTCGTTACGCATATCTTCCCAGATCAGATAGAAATAATTTTCGTAATACTCAAGTTTGAAGCCTGATTGGTCCTGAGGCTGAACAACCAGCGGCAAGCCATCATCCTGCCAGGCAGTGGTGCCATCTGAAGCAATCAATTGTCCATAGATATCAGAATCTTCACCGTTTCTAAGGTCTTCCCAGACGATGAGCAAGCCTGCGGGGGTCATAACTGCTTGAGCGTTTAGCTGATTGTATTGGGCACCGCAGACCAGGAGTCCGTTTTCGGGCCAGTTTTCTGCTACTTCACCATCTTCGGTAACCAGGCTTGCATAGATATCATAATTTGCCTGCACCTGCAATTCCCAGATGAAGTAATTATCTACAATAGCTACCAAGACATCATCTCCGGGATTATCTGCGACTATAATACCTTCTTCATCCCACTGGATAACGCCATCGATCACTTTCTGGGCACTGATCAAAAAGATGGGGTTCATAAAGTCATCGTTATTCAGATCAGACCATCCTATGTAGCAGGCGCCGTTATAAATAGATAATTGCGCATCTTCGTGAGCAGTATCGCGAGTACTTAATTGAAGACCCTGCTCACCCCAATATCTGTTTGAGTCACTATCTACTTTTTGGATATAGGTTTTCATTTTATCGCCGCGAAGTTCTTCCCAGACGATCACGGCATCATCACCAATGATTTCACAGACGAGATTCTCTTGATTTGCTCCTGTCATCTCGGTTATAGGAACCCCATCTTCTATTAAGCCAAAGCTGCCGTCATCATTGAGAACCTGCATATATATCTGGCTGGCGATCACAGCGAGCCTTGAATCTTTCCAGAACAAGAAGCGATTATCGCTGGTGTTCAGCAAATTATATTGAGTGGCGTCCCCGGACAATCCATAATAGATCATTTCGCCATTGTCTTCGAGCAGCAGGTTTCCGCTGTCATCGATTAACTGATGATAGATTCCTGTAGAGCCGGTACGGTTATCACCCCAGGTGAGGTAGATTTGTCCGGTATCGTCTTTTTTGATCAGAGGGGCTTCCTGCAGTCCAAAGGCATCGCAGGCTATGCGTCCATTTGGCTCAAGCATGGCAATGCCTTGATAATTTATGTGTTGATAGTAGATATCTTCATTAGGGTGGTCTCCGTTGCGTCCATCATCCCAGATTATCCAGGCACCACCGTCATCATCACCAACGATGCGAGGATTCAATTGATGCAGTTCTGCATCTGAGACTATTACGCCATCGGGTGACCAGGCTAAAGTGCCATCGAGATTAATTTTCTGGACGTAGATATCTGAATAGGTGAAATCACCGCGATAATCTTCCCAGGCAACCAAAGCACCGCCATCATCTGCTTCAGTGATCCGCGGATTAAGCTGTTCAGCAGGTCCTGCATAGACAACCAGATCATTTTCCCAGAGCACATTACCATCGAGATCAATGCGGTTTGCATAAATATCACCGCTGAAATCTTCACGTCTGTCACGCCAGGAGATAATAAATCCGCCAGCACCGTCGGGAGACATTTTGCCGCTTTCCTGAATACCGGGGGCTCCGCATAATATAGAGCCTTGTTCTTCCCAGAGATGTGTTCCATCCGGGGCTATTCTTTGCATATACAAGTTTTTGTTACTATTATCTCTTTCGTCCAGCCAGACACACACAGCGCCGCCTTCGCCATCAGCCCAGAAAGTATGCTGTGACTGTGAACCTATAGCAGACACGATAGGAGAGCCGCCTTCATCCCAGCCATCGGCAATTGAGCCATCACTCAGGATATGTGTTCCATAGATATCGGTGCCACCCTGATTACGGCTGTCCAGCCAGATAATATAGGCGCCCCCATTATCATCACTCACAATATTCAAAGAAATCTGAACGTCTTCAACCAGGCAGAGAGGAACGCCTTCCGGCGCCCACATGATATTGCCATCACCATCAAGTTTCTGGGCATAGATATCTCCATCAATTTCATGCCTGAAATCAACCCAGGCATAGATTGTTTCGTCACCTGCACCATTGATCACCACGATATCTTCCTGCCTGTCTATTTCACCATTGACCATGACAGCCGCCTCACCCCAAAGCATGTTTCCATCTGGGTCTACCCTTTGGGCAAAAGCATCTCTGTCACCGAAGCGAGTATCGCTCCAGGTGTAAACACAGCCGCCACCCGGCAGCTCGATTGCACTTCTAAACCACTCAATATTAACTCCCTGGCGAATAGGAATACCGTCCTGCTGCCATTCTACCTGACTATTCAGAAAAAGAAGGCTAAACATTACCGCTATAAATAAAACTTTTTTCATTTTAATGCTCCTTATGTGTTTAAATAATTTACAAATTAACGATTGCGTATTTATATACACCATAACGTGTAGCAACGTAAAGGTGTGAACCATGAAATTTTACTTTGTAAGTGTAGCCAATTTCACTTTGGTATATTCTCTGGAGACGCTTGATCTCGCCCTGGGATCCGTTAAAAAGATATACTCCACCGCTGGTGGAAGCCAGGGCGAAGATATTTAATGCGGGGTTTACGGCTATATCGGAGGCCAGACCGGTAGTATCATAATTATACAATTCAATAGGATTAGCAGGATCTGAGATATCCGCAACCATAATTCCTTCTTCACGGTTGCCAATGTAGGCAATATTGTCAACAACCTTGACACTCAGGGTCTGCCCAATTGTACTGATAGTAGTAAGGATGGAATAATCACTTTTATCGACGGCGATCATTCCGAGTTGCTTTGAGGCAAAATACAGGCGGTTTGCTTCATAATGATCATCAATTTCTGCAATATCAAAATCAAAGACATTATCTGCTTCGGGTATCAGGTAATATCCGGCATTATTGGGATATTTGCCAAATTGCCCCGAAAAATAAGAATTTTCTCCATTTATCCAGCTAAATCTCAGCCGCATGCTATCTACTGCCGTAATTTGAAAGCTATTGATATCATCACTTGTCCCGAAATGCTGGTATTTTCTTTCAGGATTGTTGATATCCGAGATATCGTAAATATGCAAGCCGGATGTGGTGCCGCCGTATCTGTTGTAAATGAGCATGGTATTGCTGCCTTCATCTGCGGCAATCAGCCTGACATTAGTAAGTATGTATGTGCTCAAGGAGTCTGGTGAATACTTTCTTGTCCTGATGATCAGGTTGCTATTAATATTGTCGTGGATAGAGAATCCTGCTTCATCTTCAGCCATATACACATAGTTATCACTCACATCAAAATCAAGAACGTATCCCTCGGATTCATAGAAAGCTTCCAGCTCAAGATAATCGACGCCATCGGTCTGAGAATCCGGGTCATTTGGTTGTGCACAGCCCATCATTATCAGCAGCATAGCTGAGAGGCAGAACACGAAAATCCTTACCACCAATTTCATTATATCATCCTCCGATATATTCTTTTCCAGTATTATGAAGCATTATTTATTCCAAGTATGAGAAGAATCTAAAAAAATGTTACTCATTAATCTCTTTCAGCCTTAAGGACTTCCAGAAATGCCTCCTGCGGCACTTGAACGCTGCCGATTTCCTTCATTCTCTTTTTACCCTCTTTCTGCTTTTCTAAAAGCTTTCGCTTTCTGGTGATATCGCCGCCATAGCATTTGGCAGTTACATTCTTACGCATGGCATTTATCGTGCTTCTGGCAATAATTTTGCTGCCGATGCTGGCTTGGAGAGCTACTTTATATAATTGTCTGGGAATAACTTCCTGCAGTTTTTCCGTTACGCTTTTACCCCAGTTGAATGCTTTACTTTCATGGCAGATAAAGCTCATGGCGTCCACTTTTTCGCTATTGATGAGGATATCCACTTTCACAACAGCGGAGCGGACGAATTCCTTGAACTGGTAATCCAAAGAGGCATAGCCGCGGCTGACGGACTTGAGTTTATCATAAAAATCAAAAATGATTTCTATCAGGGGCATATCATATCGCAGAGATACCCTCTTTTCATCCAGATACTCCAAACCTTTCTGAATGCCTCGCCGTTCCTGGCAAAGTTTCATTATATTGCCCACATATTCAGTAGGTACGATGATCTCTACTTCCATCACCGGTTCTTCGATATAATTGACGCGCACCAGATCAGGCATGTCTATGGGATTATAAATAATCCTTGTTTCTCCATTAGTGAGGTGAACATTAAAGCGTACGCTGGGTGTTGTAGCAATTATTTGCACATTGAACTCACGGTATAGCCGCTCTTTAAATATTTCCAGGTGGAGCATTCCCAGGAAGCCGCAGCGGAACCCAAAACCCAGAGCAAGAGAACTCTCCGGTTCATAAGTTAAGGCAGAATCATTTAATTTCAGCTTTCCTATACTGTCCCTGAGATCACTGTAATCTTCCTTATCCATGGGAAAAATGCCGGAATAGACCATTGGTTTGGGTTCTTCAAAGCCTGGCAGCGGTTGGAGACAGCCGTTTTTTACCGAGGTTATAGTATCACCCACTCTGGCGTCTGCCACTTCCTTTATTCCGGAAATTATATATCCCACTTCGCCGGCAGATAATCCTGGTCGGGGTTCAAAAGTGATACCGAGATAGCCTATTTCATCAATTTTAAATTCCTTATCATTGGAAAACAGCTTGATAAGATCGCCTCGCTGCAGAGACCCATCCACCATGCGGACAAGTACTATTACCCCCCGGAAGGGGTCAAAATATGAATCAAAGATCAATGCTTTAACGGCGGTTTCCGGATTCCCGCGAGGGCAAGGTATCTTAGCGACGATGCCAGCTAATAATTCTTCAATCCCATCACCGGTTTTGGCACTTACGCAATAGATTTCGCTTTTTTGAACGCCCATAGTTTCCTCAATCTCGTGAGAAGTGCCATCAATATCGGCTTTGGGCAGATCAATTTTATTTATAACAGGGATAATCTCAAGATTATTTTCCAGTGCCAGATAGAGATTGCTCATTGTTTGTGCCTCTATTCCCTGAGCTGCATCCACAAGAAGTAGAGCACCTTCGCATGATGATAAACTGCGCGATACCTCATAGGAAAAATCTACATGACCCGGAGTGTCTATTAAATTTAAAACATAAATTTTTCCACTAAATTTATACGGCATCCTGATAGCATGAGATTTGATAGTGATACCTCGCTCCCGCTCCAAATCCATATTATCCAATACCTGGTCCATCATCATGCCACGACCCATTACCCCGGTGGACTCCAGCAATCTATCTGCCAGAGTAGATTTACCATGGTCAATATGGGCAATTATGCAAAAATTCCTGATCTCGCTTTGCTCAAATTCAGCCTTTCTTCTCAATTATGTTCTCCTCAGTTCCAGTTTAGGCTTTTCAACTTTATTTACACTAATCTGCTGTCAATCTAAATTATTATCCTCTGGCATCCCCACGAAAATTTTTGTGCGTGGTTTATAAATCACTCTACAGGAGTGAGGGGATAATTGTGAATTTTGGATGTTGAATGTTGAATGAGTAGCCCCGCGCTTTCAGTTCGGGGAATTTTATGCTCAGCAGCCCTTCTCCCTCTCCTTCGCCTCTTCACCCCTTCGCCTCTTCACCCGGTGTAGCATGCGTAATCCCATTATTACCGATGACCTATCAACCCAGTTAATTAAAAAAAATGAAGATTATGAACCACCAACTACGAACAAGGTCCCTCATGGCAGGCGGATAGCACTTAAAAGAAGATTTAGTAATGGATATCCTGATAAGAGCATTTGGCTCACAGTGGACGGAGCCGATGTGAGCCTTTGTCATCTGGTTTGCTGTTAATCGTTCCTTAGAATCGTGCTCATGGTGTTGGCTAGAAGTCAAATGCACTTTAAAATTTATACTCCAGTCCGAATCCGTAAGGGAAGAGGGGATCGTAGTTATCATCTCCGAGATTCAGGTTTTGGTCGTCATACATTTGCCAGGTGAAGCTGAGTTTGCCCTGCATGGGATGATCACCAAAGATGACATCAGCGACGCCCTGTGCTTCTGAGCCGGGGAACCAGGCAATCACAAATGCTGCCGATTCTTCGATTTCCTGATTCACTACGAGGGGACGTCCGCAGATCATGATCGTCACCACGGGGATGCCTTTAGCTGTTATATTGCGAATAACAGCGATATCTTCCGGGTGCAATTCATGCAGATAAAGATGCGTGCCGTATGGACCCTTTTTCATGAGAGGCATATTTTCTTCTGGCAAAATATCTTCGGAAGTAGAACCCTTTCCGATCTTAAGTCCCTTAGCCAGTCCTTCAATGCGGACATCACCCAGCATTTCCGCATATGGCACTTCTCCGATAACCACGATGGCGGCATCATGCTTAGCGGGATCGGCATCTGAGCCGTCTTTGCTGAGCACTGCATTAGGAGCCACCTTTTGAATGCCTTCCCAGATTGAAGTACCCCCGATGATTTGTGAGTGATGAAAATCTACATTATCAGCCAGTTCGGGATCTCTTGGTGTTTCTCTATCAGTTTGGGTATAAGATGATTTTTCTTCAATTTCATTATCATTAACGCCCTGCCAGGCAATGGTGAAGCCACCGCATTGATGTCCGCGGTTATGGGCATTTTTTCCTGTAACCAGCAGGCGGGTATTTTTATCAAGTGGCAGAATATCGTTTTCATTTTTGAGCATGACAAGAGATTTTCTAACTGCTTCTCGGGCAACTTCGCGGTGCTGATGGCAGCCGAAGCAGGAATTATTAAGCGAGAGTTTTCTTTGTGCCGGGCGTGGTTTATCAAACATACCGGCTTGGAATTTGACTCTTAAGATGCGTTTAACGGCATCATCGAGTCTTGCTTCCGGGATACGACCGGACTTCACATTTTTTTTGATATAGCCGATAAAATCTTCCCATTTATCGGTGATCATAAATATATCGATGCCGGCATTAATTGCCAGCACTGCTGCTTCTTCGTAATCATCATCCAGATAGTCAATTCCATCCCAGTCCGATATTACCAGTCCCTCAAAACCTAATTCCTTTTTTAAAAGCTCGGTTATCAAAAATTTGTGTCCGTGGCATTTTTCACCAAACCAACTGCTGAGAGAAACCATTACAGTTAATACGCCGGCATCTACCGCAGCTTTATAGGGTGGCAGATGAATTTTTCGGAGTTCTTCTTCCGAGATACACATATCCCCCTGGTCAATGCCGTGCAGTGTGGCGCCATCACCTATCCAGTGTTTGGCACAGGCGATCACCTTATCTTCGGAAAAATCACCTTGCATGCCTCTGACAAATCTGGGAGCGTAAGAACTGACAATTTCGGGGTCTTCGGAATAACTTTCATAGGTGCGCCCCCAGTGACTGTTTCTTGCTACTGCCAGTGTGGGGGCAAAAGTCCAGTCCACGCCGGTAGCTGCAATCTCTTTGGCAGTAACGGCGGCGATGCGTTCGATAAGATCGGGGTCATGGGCAGCACCAAGTCCGATATTATGAGGAAAAACCACTGCACCCAGGACATTGGTGTTACCATGAATGGCGTCAATTCCATAGATGAGTGGAATTGGCAGATGTCCATCATCTTCTTCCATAGAAGCTGCCCAGTACTCGTCATTCATTTTAATCCAGTCCTCGGGAGTATTATCGCCCGGTACGGAGCCGCCACCGCTAAGTACCGAACCAATATGATAATCTTTAACTTCCTGTGGAGTGACGAACTGACGCTCCGGCTGGGTGATTTGTCCAACTTTTTGTTCCAGTGTCATTTTGCCGAGTAAAACATTAATTTTTTTTTCTAAATTATCCATAGTTTTCTCCAATTTTGCAGTTTATTTTAGATATATATCAATTTTTTTAAAATTTCTATTTCGCACTCTTTGAGCTGTGTCTCCAATCAGATGAGCTGCTTCTATATTGTACTCTTTGCCATCGTGCTCAGTTAAAATCCATTTACCAGGCAGCAGGGGTTTGTCACCAAATGTATCTTTTCGGGCTGGGTTATGATAGGTGACCAAAGTATTTCCTAAAAACATAAAGCTAAAAGAATTCGCAGGGAATTCAATATTCTGCGGATTATCATCAACGAGAACTTCTCTTTCCTGTGTATTATTTGAAAAGAGCCAGCCGGGAAGTACGGGTTTTAGTTTTAAGCACAAAACGCCATTCTGATCGAGATCAAAGGGTTTTTCTCCCAAGGTCATCAGGGCGAGGATATGGATAAATTCTGCTGTAGCGCCACTGAGCCTTGCCACAAAGCCATTTCCGTGCAGCGAGGGGTCTGGATTGGCACTGCTGACAATAAAAGATGAATTTTCCAGAATGCTTCTGCCATAGATTTCCGGTTCAAAGAAGGGTACAAATACATTTTTGAAATCGGCATAAAATTCACTGTATAATCCACTGCGCAACAGCTCCAGCATATATTTATATTCCATGTGCAGCCAGACGGATTCGTTTTCAAACCAGCCAGGAGAAAAGGTGCGTGCTCTGCCTATTTCCATCACCTGATCAGCGAGAGATTCATTCACCTTATACATCTTAAGTTTTTTGTCGTATAAGCCGCTATTCTTGATATTGGCAGCCAGCTCTCTGGCTTTTTCTCTGTCAGTCAGGCAGCGCAGGTAATGCACAGGTCCTTCCAGAAAGAGTGGCAGAGCTTGTTGCTGAAATTTTTGCGCTCTAAAGCACTTTAATCCTCGGGCATTAGTTTTAATTATATCTTTTCCATTATCCCCTTTGATCATGATCTCTTCATATTCAGTAACCTGATTGATGAAGTAGGTATTGATCACATTCTGTTTTTTATTCCAAGCCAGGCTGATGCCGTGTTCCAGTTTGTTGAGGCAGAGAACCAGAAATTCTTTTATATCTTTGATGTTTAATCCTGTTTCTTCGCCATTTATGCCCATTCTGGTAGTTTTGCGGTAAGCTTCTTTGACGGCAGCAGCTTTTTCCCAGTATTCATAGGCAGAGTGCTTTGCTTTCAGCAGATTCAGCAACTGGCGCATATAGTCAGCAAGTTCAATATATACCAGCCATTGCCTGTCTTCCAGCTTAAGTTTCTGAAAAGAATCCAGCAGAAAGAGGATATGCCTCTTAATTTCCAGAGTTTCGCTCAGGCTGGAGCCGATCAGCCCCGGCAAGCCATTAAGCGCATCATACCAGTTTGGTTTATCAGTTTCCATTTCCACGCCCACACCTGCGGGATCAAGCGATGCCATTTTATTGACGATCACAGAGAGGATTTTATTCATCAGGTTAGTGTAATAAACCTCGCCTTTGCCAAAGGCGGTTCTAACTTTGTTATGATCTTTGGTGCGGCTAAGTATCAGGTTATCTTTTTCTTTATCAAAAGCCACTGCATTAAGCTGCATCAGGTTCCCCTCCCAGATCACGTATTTGTCATCTCGAGGCATTACTATATGCGGATTATCATAAAAGGAGAATGTCTTTTTTTCAAAGAGCAGATACCGTAGTTTTTCGGGATATACGGCTAAAAAGTTTTCAATAAGATCAAGGTTATATGTCCAGTGGTCAGTCCAGTAACCCTCGCCGTAATCCGTATCGTTGATATTTTGGCAGACAGCCAGCAGGTTGCCCAGAAACAGCTCTGTATCTCCTTTCAATTGCAGATCATTCTCACTAAGGTAGTGCAGCAATTCACCAGGAGTAAAGGAACTGCTCAGAAAAGCTGTGATCGATTCCACTGCCTCAGCCGGGAAATGCTTTGCCAGATAAGACATAGTTTCATCTTTATCATCCGGGGCAAAGCGTTTTTCTTTGATCACCAGCGGGTTAAAGCCGTCTAACTGGATCAGGTTATAAAAATGCTCCACGTTATCTTCCTGCACATCAGGATTAAAGAAAAGGTCACTGCGTCGGTTCTGGTTTACATCGCGGAAATTGCCATTGCCCTGAGAGTAATTTGTAGGAGCCAGGCGATAATCATTATAATCGCGTTCCAGGTCTCCATGCTTTCGGGAATAGAGATGCACTATAGTTTGTGCTTTATCGCCTTTTATCGTATAGGGTATTCCGCCACGCAGAACATTATCAAGAAAGTTCTGCCGGGCATAATGGTCAAATACCGGTTGACTGCTGTTTATAAAGTTTTTCTGGGTAATTGCTTTGATAATTTCTCTGTTTTCTTTCTCTTTTGCCAGCAGGTATTTTTTCTGCGAAATCCTTGGCACCAGATCGTTTAGCCTTTCTGCCGAGGCTGCATTACCGATAATAGAGTAATAAGTAAATGTTTCCTGAGGCTGGATGACGGTATCAAAAAGTCCCATTGCAGATGGCAGACGGTTTTCAAATATCTGCCCGTTTGCTAAATTTTCTGATGGTTCTGTGAGAAATCTTTCCGGATAGCTGTAGTCACCGCGGATACCAAATATCTTTACGGGATCAACTAAGGGGGTAACAATTTTAGTGTTTTGCCCCTGGTGGATAAGCCCCAGATAGAAATTACCTTTTTTTATTCTGACAACATCGGGTCGGTCTGCAGGTTCTACTTTTCCCTTAAAAAAAGGTACTTTATTGTGAAAATTAGTTACTTCTACAAAAGCTTCAAAGAGACGGCGCATGAATTTGAGACCGTAATTATCAATGCCGCAGGGGATGATCAGCGGCAGTCCATCCAGAGCTTCTAGAGATACTGGTTCATCGCTCTGGTTTTTAATTTCCAGCTTCCGTACCAGTCCGGCGTAGCAGTCGTTGGGGATATTAAAATATTTCACTGAGAATTTTAAACCCAGCGTGTGGTTTATCTCCTGCAAGGTCAATTCTGAGGGTGATATGATCATCGATTGCGAGCGGTTAATATTTTTGTCCCGCAGATGGTTCTGAAAAGGTTCGTAGTAATTAATAGTTTGATTTTCCGGGAATTTTATAAAGGTTCTAAAGCCCTGACTGGAAACCAGATTATATGCCCAGTTAGCGGGTAAAAATTCCATAATAGGGTGCTGTTTATCCTTGATCCCCATGCTGCAGATGCACTGCCCTCTGTTCACATAAAACACCCACATCGGTATCCCGTCTTTACCGGCTACACCCGGGAAAAAGCTGGAGAATAATTTTGCTGAATTGTAATTATTAATGATGAATTCACCGCGTTTATTTAAGTGATATTCTGTATTCTTATCAGTCAAGGCAGCCCCCTTATATTTTTTTAAAAAAGCGGGGCATCAGCATTTTACTGCTGATGCCCCTTTATATTTACTTGAGAAGGATCATGCGTTTGGTGTCTATGGTATTGCCATTAAGTGCCAGACGGTAGAAGTATATACCAGAAGGTGCATTATCTGCCGTCCAGGTTTTTTGATAGGTCTGAGGTGATTGATATTTATCAACCAGAGTTTCCACCAGTCTGCCTCTGGCATCATAAATCTTTAGCGATACCTGTCCTGCTTCCTTCAGGTTATACTTGATAGTAGTAACCGGATTAAAGGGATTGGGGTAATTGCTTTCTAAGCATGAACCCGTTATCTGTGCAGTATCTCCTGTGATGCTGGTTGTATTGTCATGGAAGAAAATATTATCCACATACACAGTATTGGGGTCACCGGAGATGATCAATTGTGCCAGATGCTCTATCGTGGTAAGTCCCACGAAATCACTGAATGGAATATTGAAGCTGATCCACTCTTCAGATACCAGCGGTGGATTGGTGGTTTCGTCAAAGGTGATTTCATGTTCCACGTCATCACCACCGCTCCAGGCGCCGTCGGCACCGAAATCGACCAATTTGATCTTGAAAACTGCCGGAGCAGAAGTGTTATCCGGCGTCCAGATATCCATGTGGAAATGAGTCATAGCCGAAGCATCAATTGTCTGCGAAGTAAATTCAATACCGGCAAATACGAGGTTGCTGTAAAGCTTGGTAGCATTGCCGTCTATTTCTATATCACTCACGTCTGCTTGATCCCATTCTGCACTCCAGGTATCCACAACCACGTCTTCATATGGTTCGCTGAATAATGAGATGACGTGATCTGCATGATATATCGGAGTGGGAGCCGGTGTTTCTGGTCCCTCTATTTCTGTTTGTTCACTAAAGGTAATATTGTCAAAATAGCAGATATTATCCTGTTCTCTGCCTGCCAGATCAAAATCAGGGAAGACCACTATCTGGTCGTTAGTCTCACCGATCTTGCCGGAAAAATCAAACACCAGTTCTTCCCATTGATTGATAACCGTATTAGGCTGCAATAATTCACCTGTTGAGGAAGCATTGCTGGCAACGAACTTTATGCCCACATTGCTGATCACGGGCTTATGAACCATGATACTCACTGTGCAGTTTGTGCTGTCAAAGGTGAATTCACCCAGATCAGCACCATGCTGGGATTCGCAGCCGGCCCAGGGCTGTCCATCCAGCGTAGCAGTGAATTTGGCTACATTAGCGGACGTATTAGCGCCCGTGGGGTCTGGATTTGCCAGTATTTCCACAGGTGGATTAGTGGCATTTTCAAATACAGTCCAGGTCCAGTCAGCTCCATATCCATCCGGCTCAAAGTCGATTGGCTGATTTAATTCCCGGTCTGTTAATGGATAAATTTTGAGCCTGCCGTTGATAGTGATCATCAGCTCAATGCTGCTGCGTTGCGTTAATTTATAGGGGAGGCGGATAATTTCTCCGGTCATTTCTTCTGCGCTGGCGACAGCAATGGCTTTTTCTGCTTTATTAATGGCATTTAACACCCCATTTTTGATAAGCGGGGCACCAAATTCCAGAGCTGAACCTATTGCTGAAAGCTTGAGACTAAATACGTCTTCTCTGGCAGTTATTATAATCTCATTATTCTCTATCTTAAGGTCGATTTTGCCTTGGGGAGCAGAACCGCTTCTTTCTTCTACCGGGAAGATATCTATGATATCAACGCTGTATTGCAAGATGAGAGCCGCGTCATAGGCTTCCACGGAGCCATTGCCATCCACATCACCAGCGATCAATTGCCAGGTCCATGGCAGGGGAGCACCAATTGGTTCAAGCTGTACGGCGTATTGCAGAATATTGGCTGCATCAAAGGCATCCACCAGTCCATCACCGGTAATATCTCCATAAACCCAGTAAGGTCCTGCGTTATAGAAATATACATTGTCCATATATAGGGTGTTTGGAGTACCGGAAATGATCAATTGTGCCAGATGCTCATTCGTTACAAGCCCTGCGAAATCTGTGAGAGGAATATCCAGACTTACCCAGACTTCCGAGTTCATAACGTTCTCATCGAAAACAAGTTCATGTTCTACGTCATCACCTCCACCCCAGGCACCATCAGCTCCAAAATCTACCAGTTTCACATTAAATACGGAAGGAGCCGAAGTGTCATCCGGTGTCCAGATATCCATGTGGAAATGGGTCATTTCTGAGGCGTTAATAGTTTGTGAGGTAAACTCGATTCCGGCAAAAATCAGATTTGTGTAGAGCTTGGTATCATTGCCGGCTATCTGGATATCTTCCAGATCTGCCTGATCCCATGGTGCACTCCAAGTATCAATCGTTACGTTCTCATATTCATTACTATAAAGCGAAATTACATATTCTGCCGGTACATCAGGTAATGGAGCACAAATTTCTGGTACGGCATCTGCCAGCGTGAAATTCACATTGTAAGTGAGCACAGTAAGCCCATCTTCTGCTGTAACAATAACTGATGTAGTACCAGGAAGCTCCTGAGCATCATTTATTACATATTCCGCTTCCGGATCATTAGCAGTAGCTGTGACTGCGGGGACTTCTGTAGTTCCCGCTGCCAGTTCCACTTCATAGTTCAATATCGAAGGCAAGAATCCTGCCACGGTTTCGCCATCTACCTGCAGATCACTCAAGGTGGCATCACTGCCTGGTGTGAATTCTGTATAGAAATATATATTATCAAGGTAGATTGTGGAAGGAGTCACTCCCTGCTGTCCATCAAACTTAAGCTGATTTATATCAGCCATGGATAAGCCGGTGAAATCTCCCAATGGTATATCATAGCTGTTCCACACTGCCGGGTTTATCGGCTCAAGCGGTAGCAGAAATTCGCCTGTGGCAGCACTGATCGGCGAAAATAGTACCACTGTGGCATCCGGTGTCCACATATCAATATGCAGATAGTCCATCGCAGAAAAATTCTGGGCACCGGCAAAAGCTGTGCCCTGGTAATTGAAGTTATCATACATCAGCATGGCATTGCCGGCAATTTCTTCAAAGGTTACTACAGTGCTTTGTCCCCAGTTAGGATAAAAATCAGTGCCTGCCAGATCATCATAGCTGTCACTAAAAATAGATACTACATGATCAGCTAATTGACCAGGATCAGGTGCAGCTTCCTGCGGTATTGGCGTGGGGAAGAAGAAATTCACATTATAGGTGATTTGATTTGTCTCATCAGCAGAAGTAACTATCACCTGAGTGGTTCCGGGAAGCTCAACCGTATCAATAACTTCATAGCTTGCTGCCGGATCATTAGTTGCCGCTGTTACTTCCGGCACTTCTATAGTCCCTTCCGGCAGTTCGATATTATAATTTAAGGTAAGTGGAGTAAATCCTGCTACAGTCTGTCCATCTACCTGCAGATCACTCAAAGTAGCGTCCGTACCCGGATTTTCGGGTAATTTATAAAAATAAACATTATCCAGGTACAAGGTAGAAGGAGTCACGCCCTGCTGTCCATCAAATTTTAACTGATGGATATCAACCATAGAAACACCGTTAAAATCTACCAGAGGAATATCAAT
This sequence comes from uncultured Candidatus Cloacimonadota bacterium, assembly GCA_964604155.1. Classification (GTDB taxonomy): domain Bacteria; phylum Cloacimonadota; class Cloacimonadia; order Cloacimonadales; family TCS61; genus Stygibacter. The sequence continues at coordinate 98,486 of CAZRXY010000101.1, forward strand.
ACTGTTCCAGGTGCCCTGTTCCAGTGGCTCAAGAGCAACCAGAAATTCTCCGGTGGAAGCGCTGATCGGGGTAAATAGTACCACCGTGGCATTGGGAGTCCACACATCCAGATGGATATATTCCATCAGTGTCATGTCGTGTGTGCCGGCAAGCTGCGTGCCCTGATAATTAAAATTCGCATATTTGAGCATATTGTTTCCACCGATATTAGGAGTGGTAACGATGGTAGATTGTCCCCAGAAAGGATTGAAATTAGTACCTGTCAGGTTATCATAAGTATCGCTGAAAATAGAAATAACATCATCCGGCTCATCAGTCGGTGCTGGTGCTGCTACTTCTGGTTCATTACCGCCAATTTCTTCACTAAAGGTGATATTGTCATAATAAATGATATTATCCTGCTCTCTGCCTTCCATATCAAAATCAGGGAAAAAAACCAGCTTGTTATAGGTATTTCCTATAGCACCTGAGAAATCATAAATGATCTCTTCCCATTCACCGGTTACCGTATTGGTGGAATTGATTTCTGCCGGTGCACTGCCACCTTCAAATTTCATCCGTACATCGCTTACTACAGCCTTGTGAACCATTATACTCACGGTGCTGTTACTGGAATCAAAGGTAAATTCTCCAATATCCAGAGTTTCGCATCCAGCCCAGGGCTGTCCTGCCTGAAGCGTAGTAAATTTGCCTACAGTGGCAGACGTGTTTATTCCGCTGGCATCAGGATTTGCCAGTATCTCAACTGGCGGATTTGTGGCGTTCTCAAAAACTGTCCAAGTCCAGTCTGCTCCATTACCGCCTTCCTCAAAATCTACTGGCGCATTCTGGGCGAATATCAGCACATTCATCATTAAGACAAAAAATACTAATATAAGTTTGCTCTTCTTCATTCTTCCTCCTTAAGTATTTGTTTACTTAAATTATTCCTTTGCTTTATAAAATTTTTGAACGATTCTTTGGGAGTCCTGTTTTCATAAAATACTCCCCAGTTTTTTTCGATTTCATTAGTTCCAGTATTTTCTCCACCGCCTTTCCAAGGCTCATCAAATGCCTCAAACCAGAAAGTGGTTACCTTATTTTCTACGCTCCATATCTCAAGCTTTCTCAAAAACTCCCCCTGAGCTGCCACGCTTACTTCTCCCTTGACCAGACTGCCCTGCTCGCCATCACCCTTTTTTTCTGCATTATATTCTGTAGCCCAGCCGATCTCTCCCAGTACAACCTGTTTATCAGCATGAAGTTCATCGATCCCGCGGTAGATGCTGTCCAGCCAGGGGATTGATTCAGACAGCGTTTTGCCATTCCATAAAGGATAAATATGACTTACAATAAAATCTATTTCTTCTGCTACTTTCCTACTCTCTGGTTTATTCCAGAAATTATAATCGTCTGCCGTGGTTACGGGAATCTTAGTTTTGCTGCGGACTTCTCGAATATATTTGACCAGGTCTTCCATTGCCATCTTGTGCCAGGACCAGAAAACCTGAGTCTCATTTCCCACATTGACTGCGATAATTATTTGCGGAAAACGTTTTGACAATTCAATAGCTCTCTGAGTATTGATCTGGTTCATTTTCTGGTGGTTTTTCTCATTTTCCAGCCACACTCCCAGCATTACTTTGACCGGCAGATCATTATCGCAGATAACTTCCAGAATTCGCTCACTATCATCATCGGCATTATATACTCTAATCAGGTTCCAGTAATTACTGATTATCTGCAGATCCTCGAAAATTTCTGCTTTGGTGGGCCCCTTGGCTCCCGGTGCCTGTCCCTTTCTATAACAGCCATAAGATACTGCTTTACCGATCCATTCACCATCAAGATAAGGATCATGCTGCCGTATAATAAAAGGTTCTTCTCTTTCTATTATCACCAGTTGAGATTGTTCTGCCAGTAATGTGCCTGCTGCCAGGATTAAAAGCAATATCACCAGTATCTTTCTCATAATTGTATCCTCACAGTTTGAATAGCATTAGCCGCTATCTCTATTTCAGCAAAACTGTCACCAAGCTGCAAATTGTAAATCATTGGCTTTGAGGTCGTATTTAAAAGCTGAACACTCAGGATATTGTCATCATTTAGCGTAGCGCAGGCATGAATCGCATCGTTATCAAAACCTGGTGTTTTCTTATGGGTTTGTACTGCTCTGTCACCTGGTCTTATGGTTCTGCTGAACTGGCTCAGCACATAAAATATTGGTGTATAATATACCTGTCCACTCTCTGTATCAATCATGATGGGAGCTCCGCAGTAATTACCCACATGATTGGGCCCACCCCTTGAATCAAGCACGATGTTCCAGTCTATCCAGCCTTCCAGCCAGTGGTCCATGCTCACAATGATGTTTCTGGCATAACGGTGCACCGGCACATAAAGCGGATGGTCTTCCACCTTCACACCTTCCCAGGTTACCGAATATGCCCAGTCACTGGCAGTTTTATTCCACCAGAATTCATCATTGGCAAACCAGTTCTCCTCTTTGTACCCCTCAGGATCGGTCACTCCGCCCGGAGCACCTTTACCAAGGTCGTCTATGCAGCCTTCCGTATGGATGATTGCAAAATCAGGAAATTTCTTATGCACGCGCTCAAACACATTTTCAAAAACTTTAAAGGTGCTCTCGTACCAATGAACAGCTGAGCCATATACATACTGTGAGCTCTCGGCATCTGCCAGAATTACATCTGTCCAGTCTTCCAGTCCGTCGCGGTTCTGGTCATAGATAAAAAGCTTTATATTTGCAAAGCCACCACGTCTTAATTTGGGGCCCAGGTATTTTTTTATAAACTCATTCTGCCTATGCGGTGAAAAATTCATACTTTCCCACTGCCCATTATTGCCATGCGGTTCATTTACCGGAGTGATGCCCCAGATATCTATCCCTTGTTCCTTGTAAGCCTTCAGATATTTCACCAGATAATCTGCGTAGACAGGCACATATTCCTCTTTCAACGAACCACCCGTTCCCTGCCAGTTGTTTTCAGGTGCACCTGGTATATACCAATCTTCAATATCCTTCATCCAGTCTGGGGCTGTCCATGCCGAGGCAATAATTTTTAGCTCACTATCTTCCTGTGCCTCTTTAATGCTAAAAGCTTCTTTGATCATGGGCAAAAGGTCATAAGTCTCGTCTTTAATTCCAGGAAATTCCGAGCTTTTGAATCCTTTTTGATCACAACCAATTCTAAAACCGGTAAGTTGCCAGTCATCCTTCTGTTTAGCATAGGAATATTTTCCTTTAACTGTGAAATCGCAGGCACCGATATGAGTTCGGGTCAAACTGAAATTAGCCCCACGCGAACTGAAGATATTCTCCATCACTTCTTGTCTCTTGTCTTTGTCCAGATGAGCCAGCACAAAGGCTGAAGATTCTGTGAAAGAACTGCCAATTCCTGTAATAATCTGCTTCAAACTGTCAGGATAGATATAAATCACATTACTATCTGCCTTACCGGGAGTGAATCTGATGTTCTCCTGCTGCGTTAATTTTTCGCCTCCTGATGAAGTCAGCAGTATTTCTGAAGTGGAGAGAAGTTTGGCAGCTTTTTCTCTTGTGCAACCCATAAAGACCAGCAGCAGAATAATCAAATAGTCTGTTCTTCCAAATCTGCTGCAAAAATATTTTATCTTCATCTCAACCTGCCGATTATCTATTTTTCTACGCTTGCCAGGTTCGCCTTACGCCAGGCTTCTAATTTTGCCCTGATATCATAGGCCTTATTTTCTGTAATTGAGTATCGAGCAATAATTACCAAAGCGATAGCGGAGGTAATTAAGGGAATGCCAACATCGAATATACGCAAACGTAACAGAGTTTCAGCATCCTGCCCAGAACCCAATGCCTGGTCAAATCTGGCAACCTTCAAAAGAACCCCAGTCAGTAAACCGGCAAGAGACATTCCTATCTTCACCATCCACCAGTAGATAGCGCCAAAAACGCCTTCACGCCTCTGATGCGTTTCCAATTCGTCATAATCACAGACATCCGAGATCATCGAGCCCATCAGCGTGAAAAGTGAGCCTGTCCCAAATGCTACAAAAGGAGCAGCAAATAAGAGCCAGTATGGATGCTCTGGATTATAACCGAACCATTTGATAGCATAACCAACCATGGATAGAGATATCGTGATCAAAAAAGTATTACGCTTTCCAATCCGCGTTGCTACCCAGCCGGTTAACTGAATAACTCCCAGGGTGGCTATCGAAGTGAGCATGCCAAACCAGCCCATTAGCTTGCCAGCACTGGCATCACTACCATTGAAGAGATAATAGATCATCACGTAAATCGAAAAGGACATCCCTAATTGAAATCCATTGAAGACTAAGAAAGTTGCACCGCACAGCTTAACAAATGGCTTGCATTTAAATGTTGTAACTACCCCGGCAAAAAATTCCTTCATGTTTTGCTTTAAACCCTTCGCTGCCTTTTCCAGCGGAACAAGTATCTGCCTTTCCCGCAGGAAAATTGCCGGCAAGATACCCAGTCCAGCTACCAAAATACCCACTGCTATTGCCAGTGTGCGAGCTCCATGTACCGTATCGCGAAACAGATTGCTGCTCATCAAGGCATAAAACCAGGGAACGCCCAGCCAGGCAAGCTGTCCTGCTGTATTGGCAAATGCATGCAGCCGCGTCCGTTCATGATAATCTGGTGTCATTTCATAGCCAAATGCCACAAACGGCGTAGCATAGATTGTATAAGCTAAAAAGAACAATATAGACATTATCAGAAAATAGATAAAATATTTGGTGAAGAAAATCTCACTTTTACGCAATTTAAGCGAATTGATTGTTAATCTCCCTTCACCTTCCAGCCCTTTTATATTTATTTCTATATTGCTTATAGAGTGAATGTCAAGCTCACTATTGCCCTCAATATCAGCCCCTAAAGAAAGAAGTGACAAATCGCTAATACTGAATTTGTATAAATTACCCTTGCCTTCCTGGGAATCTTCTTCTTGTAGTTCTATATGGTATGAGAAGCCACTCTCTCCGTTCTCGGAAAGTGCCTCTCTGAATATTATCTCCATTGTCTCATATTCCGGCAGGCTCACATTTAATTCAATTTGCGGAAAACCTTCCAGATTAGTGGATATAACTGATCCTACCCTCTCGGAATGCAGCTCTGGCCCATACAAAATAAAGGTAGCATCAGAATTTTGATCCGACTGATATTCCAATTCTATTCCTTTGGAATCATTCCACTCGGCTTTTGTCTTTTCCTGATACACTATTTCGTGATGCTGCACCGGTGTCTTACCCAGGATATCAATATAACCCGAAGGTACTTGCCACATCAGCGCAAATATCAGCCCTGCCAGCAACGCTCCTATAAAGATAAAGGGACGCCTGCGACCCCATCTGGTATGCGTATGGTCAGAAATATAACCTACCATCGGATCAGAAATTGCATCAAATATCCGCGGTATTGAGACTATTAAACCTACCAGCATTACATCCATGCCCAAGCCCAGATTCAATATTACCACCATAGCCGGCAAAGCTGCTGCCTGAAGATTGTTTACCAGCATACCTACTGCATAAGCTGATTTCTGACCAAAAGAAATGCGGTCTTCCGCTTTGGTTTGATGATGTTGTTTGTTCATTTGATCTTATCTCCCTTTTATCTTGCCAGCAGATGAATATCATCAAAATATAAGTTACCAAATAGATAAACATTGCTGCTGCTGCCTGGATTCCAGATGCCCAGATACTTTACATCTGCCAGATCTACCCCCGAAAAGGAACTCATCGCTATCTCATATCTTGACCAATTGCCGTTAACTACCGGCGTGAAATCCGCTATATTGATCTCAGTCTGCCCGCCATTGGTGTCTTCAAACTTAAGACCCAGTCTGGCAAATCCAGCCATTGACGAAGAATCGATATTGATCACAAAAGTGCTGTAGGCAGTTATATCCTGCCCCTGACTGCCAAAATCGAAAGCTATTCCTCCCCAGCCGTGGCTGCCCTGTTCAAAATCGACTGAAAGTACATAAGAACCATCCACCGGTGTCACCGCTGTACTCATTTCGTCCGGCACTGCTGAATTGCCACTCCAGTCAGCACTGTTTATTAATCCATAAGAGAGCATCTGCTCTGTATGAGTTTCTGAATATATACCCAGAGCTCCAGCCGTAGAACCATCCTCAATCCCTGCCGTGGCAGTCAAAACCGCTTCATTAAAATCTGTATAGGTGGCTGTCAATATCCCGCCTGCTTCTATTGCAATAGTGTCTGTATTATCATCGGTAATACCAAAATTTATCATTCCTGTACCTGCACCGGTTTCATCAAGATTTATCTCTACGCTTATCGCTTCTGCTCCATTATCTATTTCAATCACAGCAATTGTCTCTGCTGCCAGGGCATCAAACAAGATTATTGAGGCACCACTGTCATCAATCGTATAACTGGCTGAATCAAAAACTATGCTACTTGCAGTTATACCGCCGCCATCCCAGAAGATATCATCAAGAGCAAACTGGCATTGTGTGCCGTGCTCTTCCAAGATCATGAATTCATAGCTCAGCATCGCCAAATCAACGTTTCCTCTGATTTCAGCTACAGGTATTATCGCCTGTCCCCAATCCCCATTTCTAACCAGACCAAACATTGTCTGATTTGCCGGAAATTCAACGTAATTCTCATTACCAGCTATGTCATTGATACCAATTTTAAAACTGACATTGCCCGGGATTTTTATCATAAATTTCATATAACCCTCAGCAAATCCTGATAGATCAAGTGGCACATTTGAACTAATGCCCCCACCAAACCAGCCGGCTCCCGTGCTTGACCACGATATCACATTCGAACCCTCATAGGGCGGGATTGTTCCACCTGTCAAAGTGCTCTCCCATACATAAATCTCCGCATTTACTCCTATCTCTAATGCGTCATCTACCACTGTCTCATCTGTGAAAATGCCAAAACTGGTTATCTGATCTTCCAAACCCTCTCTCTGATAAACCCTAATCCAGTCGATAGACATCTGCAAGGGCCATACCGTTGAAATATCTGGTGATCCTCCCAGATTGCCACCTACGGCAATATTAGTTATGATAAAAAATTCCCGCAAAAATTCGTTCATCGTATCGGGCTCTATCACTTTCACAAAGTAAGTGATATCATCTATCCTGCCGGTTATCCGCTGCTCATCCCATTCAACTTCAAAAATATGATAATCTTCACCCAAAGATTGGCTAAATTCTCGAGTTGTTCCATAACTTCTGTGCTCCGCATCTCCATCATCCCACCAGTGAAGCGTGAACATTGTAGTCTGATCACCATGATAAAGAGGACTCATTTCCATGATGTCTATCTCACCACAATAAGGCCAGCCAGCACTGTCAAAACTTGTGCCCAGCATCCAGAAAGCCGGCCAGGCACCCATTCCCACAGAAGGCTTTATCCTGGCTTGAACCTTGCCATATTTAAAGGAAAATCTATCCCTCGTATTTACCCGCGCCGAAGTTACAGAACCGTCACGCTTGCCCGGTTCTGCATAATTCACCGAATCCCATATCGCTGATATTAATAGATTGCCATCCTCCACTCGGACATTCTCGGGAGATCCTGTGTAATTCTGCCATTCGTCATTCCCCCAGCCATTCTCTCCATATCCCAGATCATATCCCCACTTCTCACTGTCCAATTCCCCTTCCGGCTGATCAAATTCATCTGACCATACCAGCTCATAATCCGAATCTTCCGTGGGATCTGATATTGTATCTGGCTCTGTTAACCTGTCACAACCATTTGCCATCACTAATAGTATTACTGAAAGCAGAAACAAATAGAATACCTTGTTATTCATTGCAGAACCTCCATACTATATTTTTTTCTAATTCTCCTTCACAAACTGCCCATTAATAACTTCTGTCTGCTATATAGCAATTTGTGCCAGACGCTTTCCGGCTGTCAAGTATTTTTTTTCACAGAGGAGTAATTATTATCCCATAGTACTGATAAATGTTTTCTTGACGGAATTTATGCTCTCTGCTTTTTTTACCCTGCTTGCATTATAGCAGTTAGTGTATAGTGTGGTTTTTTATTGGAGAGGCTCATGGCCTGCTCTATTTTCCGAAATTTTGATAATGTATAATAGGGTGATAAAAATATGAAAAAAACACTGAAATATGTTCTGGTAAAAGAAAGAATAATTGAAGATATCAGAAAAGGCAAGATAGTTGATAAACTGCCTGGCGAGCGGGTTCTGGCAGAAGAATTGGGCGTTGCCTATATGACAGTCCGTAAGGCGTTCAGCGAATTAGAGGAGGAAGGAATCATCTTTAAAACCACTACCAAAGGTACTTTTGTGAGCCACCGTAAGATGAGTCCAAAAAAAACGAATAATATTGGTTTTTTTCTTGATCAAAAAATCAGAGAGGGAATATCCAGCCCTTATTACTCTCTTGTCTTTAAAGCTCTTGAAAAAGTGGTTAAAAAGGAAGGCTACAACCTTTTTATATTCTCTGAATTAGAAGATATAAATCCCTTGTATAATCAAAAAAAAATCGATGGCGTTATCATCTGCTGTTTTCCCCGTATCGAAAATAAAATTCAGGAAGTAAAAAAATTCTTTCCCATCGTGCTGCTGGATAATATCGCTTCTGATAAATCTATCCCCTCAGTTACCATAGATAATTTTAATAGCTGCAGTATTTCCACAGAATACCTGATCTCCCTGGGGCATAACCGCATCGCTTTTATCTCGGGGTTATTGGATTCCGATGTCTGCAAACACCGTCTCCATGGCTATCAAAGTGCTCTTAATGCCAGCAAAATTGAGGAAAATAAAGACCTGATCTTTAAAGGAGACTATTCTTATGAATCGGGCGAAAAAGCTGCAAAATATTTCCTTTCTTTACCCCAGCCACCCACCGCTGTTGTATGTGCCAATGATTCTATGGCTATAGGTGCCATGAAAATCATCCAGGAAAGTGGCTTGCGCATCCCCGAGGATATCAGCGTCATCGGCTTCGATGATATTGAAGTTGCCTCTCGTATCTTTCCTGCTCTCACTACTAACAAAGTCCCTATGGATAAAATTGCTGCAGAATCTTTCAGACTATTGCTCGCCGCCATTAACGGCAAAGATATTGACTTTCAACACATTATCCTGCCTGCTAAACTCACTATCCGAGATTCTACCAACCAACCTCCTGAAATTTAACAAGTCCTCCCAAAACACTTTCAACCGAACTCAGATAGTCTAATCGGCTTATATCATTGAACTCGTCTTATTACTGAAAAAAAGCATCCCCCTGTTTAGAAGCTAACCCGGCTGTCTGCCCATCAGTAATAGTAGAATTACGCAGAATACCCATAGCTTTTATTGCTTCACCATTCAGGGGAATTTATGAGTCATACACAAAAAAAATCGGGGGTATGCCAGGGATGAAAAAAATTCTTGACAGAAAAACACTCTTTGGCAATTGCTATATAGCAGTAAGAATAGAGTACTGAAGTCGATGTTTCGCTTAGGGAAACAGTAACAATGAATGGGGGTAATATGATTAGATTATTTAGTTCAGTAAACAGGCAGAAGAAGATTCTCCTGGCTGCAGCGGCACTTGTTTTTTGTTTTTTGGCTTATGGAAATGCGGCAATTCCGCAGCGTGTGACCACCTTTCAGGAATCATCGGGATGGAAGCTTAAAGTAGATGGGGTGGATTATTTTGTAAAGGGAGTGGTTTGGGGTTATACTCCAATTGGTGAAAATTATTCCTATAATTTATGGGGCAATACTGATGAGCACATAAAAAATGTTCTGGATTATGAGTGTAGGCTCATGCAGGCAGCAGGTATAAACACGATACGAAGTTTTGGCATGATCCCGCCGCACTGGGTAACCTATATCTACGAAAAATGGGGCATAATGACTATAGTGAACCACTTGATGGGGCGGTATGGCTATAATGTGGGCGGGGTCTGGATTCCTCAGACCAATTATTCCCACGAACTTACCCGTCAGACTCTTAAACGTGATATTGTAGAAACCGTTGTGCTTTACAAAGATACGCCGGGCGTGCTGCTTTTTGCCTTGGGTAATGAAAGCAATTACGGATTGGAATGGTCAAGCTTTGAGATCGAAGACCTGCCGGTGGGCGAGCAGCACAAGGAGAAAGCAAAATATCTCTATAGTCTTTATAACGAGATAATGGCAGCGGGTAAGGCAATTGATCCCAATCATCCTTTTATGATCGTTAATGGCGATATTCAATATCTTGATCTAATTGTGGAGTACTGTCCCGATCTTGATATATTGGGCGTGAATGCCTATCGAGGCATCAGTTTTACCGATATGTGGCAGCGCGTCTATAACGAATTGGGTTTGCCTATTCTGCTTACCGAGTTTGGCAGCGATGCTTATAACGTGCTGGAGAATCGCGAAGACCAGGTAAGCCAGGCAATTTTTATCAAAGGCAACTGGGAAGAAATTTATAATAAAAGCTATAATAAAGACGAAGAAGGCAATGCGCTGGGCGGATTCGTCTTTGAATGGCGTGATGAATGGTGGAAATACAAGCAAACCGAGAACTTGGACGTGCAAGACCGCCATGCGTCCTGGAGCAACGGCGGTTATTACTTTGATTTTGTGGAAGGCAAGAATAATATGAACGAGGAATGGTATGGTATCTGTGCCTTAGGCGGACCGAATCAGGATCTGGTTTACCGTGCCTACCCACGCCTGGCTTATGACCTGCTGGCGGAAATCTGGAGCATTGACCTGTATAATGTCTCCAAAACCGAGATGAATAATAAACTGGCTGCGATCGATATGCAGCTAATGAGCGCAGTAAGCAGCAGCAGAACCCTGAACCGTAAATTTGCCGAATCAGAAAAATTCCAGCTTGCCGGAGGTAGATTGGAAGGTGACCTTGTGTTTAACGGCATCTCAGAAGAAGTGGAAAATCATGGCAAGAACGGGCTGCATTTCTCTAATGGCGAAATGTTGTTTCTGGATTTTGAATTCAGTCCTACCGGCAGGATCAATGGGCAATTTACCTTGAACCTGCTGGGCAATGTGCCAGATAGAAAGCTGGAGCAGTATTATGGCAGGCGGGGATTGCCCTATGTGTCTGTGACTACTGAGCTGGATGATAATGATATACAGGTGACCACAGAGACAGAAGTTAAGGATTATGAACGGATAGAGATCTATGACTTTGAGGCAGAATATAGTGCGGATAATTTCAGCCTGACTTCATTTTACCATATACCACGCTATCACTGGGGCTATGAAGGAGATTTCTTTGGATTTTTGTGGGAAGCCACTGATCTGGAAGGAATGGATATCTGGAACGCTAAAGCACCTTATGGCATTGAGTTTGAAGGCAAAAAAGCCTGGGACGGCTTAAAGATAGTCGCTGGGCCAGAAATTTACTGGGGTGCTAATCCCAAGGCGATTCTTAAATACAATTTCGGCTTAAACGGACTTGATTTCACCCTTATGCATGCCGAGGATTTCACTCGTGCGGATGCATCTGCTACAGCTACGGAATCCACTGAACGCGCTACGCGGCAGACAGCCCTTTCATTTGAGACTCAGATTTTTCCCGGCACTAAACTGGAAGTAGGATACCTGATGTCCGGCACCGAAAGAATTGATGAAGAATACGATTATTATGAAGAGGAGACAATTTATAAGGATAAAATAGAATTAAAGGATACCCAGGGAGTTAAAGCAAAATTTACCATACAGTCTCCTGTGGGAATGATGTTTATGGTCGATTATGCCGGACTGGTGGCAGATGCGGGCAGCCCTTTGCGCGAGTTTGAAAGCACGCTGCCTTATTCACCTTTGGGCAATAAACTGGAATACAGTGGCGGGATGCTGCTGCCAATCGGCAATATCTGGCTGATGCCGCGCGGGCTTTATCGCACCAATCTCATTGATTCCAATCCCAATATTGAGCCATCCACCAGCGGGACTGAGCTCTATCCGGGACTATCTGCGCGCAACCGTGATGATGATCCCTTTGCTGTGCTGGATAACCGTGAAGCTGTCTCCGGGGAATTCTATATCACTTATGACCCCACTCCTGCTTCGAATTTTTATGCCTGGGATAGCGATAAGCGTGAGGATGCCTCCTTTGCCTTCACTATTGGCGGAAATTATACCCATTATCCCACCGTTACGGATGCAAATCTCTTTTTCTATCAGGAAGGCAATACCAATGCTTCCTTTGGTGAAGGTCTGGCAGCAGAAGATGTCTGGCTGGCAAAAGGAAGGTTTATCCTTAATCCCCATCCCAATCTGAAGATAATCAGTAACATGGAAGCCGGCAAGCAGCAATCCTCAGGTAATCCTGACCGAGATGCGGCAGAATATTATTCCTTTGATAGCAAAGTGATACTCGACAGACGCCACTATATTTCTGCCTATGCCAAAAAAGACGCCTGGGGACCCTATGACTGGTATCGCCAGTTCAATATCACCTTCCCCTGGCAATTCATGCTGGATTATTCGGTGCTCATAGATAATATTCTGGATTGGCAGCTTTCCAGCCGCCTCGGTATTAAAACGCTCTTCCGGACTCTGGATGAGATAGCACCACTTAATGAAGGTGACGGCGTGGATAGCGATTATGAATTCCAGGCTGGAATTTACTATAAAATCGAGTTTTGAGCTAAGGAGTAGATTATGAAAACTATATATATTCTTATTATCCTCGGTCTGCTGGCAACGCTGACTACGAGCTGCGATGTGAAGCAGGGAGAAATGGTGAGCGGACTGAATATTCCCACAGATTACACTTTAGACCTTTATGGCGAAAATGAGGGGCTGTATCCCGATACCAATGTGCTTAATGATCCCAATAATCCTTACCGCTATGCCAGCATCAATATGGAAAACGTCTGGCACCTTTATGATGAATGCCCCTCGGCTAAAGCAAAATTTTACCTCTGGGCAACCATGCTTGCCAGAATCCCCACCGGTGAATATCAATACTTTACTGCTCTATCACTACATGAACTCTATACCGAAGGCGGCAGCCTGAATGCTAAAGAACAGGCAAAACGAGCCTACCGTTCCGTTTTAGACCACTTCTTTGGCTCAGTTACCTGGTGGCTGGCTGACTGGCTGACAGATGAAACCTATTACTCCATACTGCTCCGTGACCGCGTGGGTATGCTGCTTTATGATCCTGCCAATGAAGGGCTATTGAAGCTTTATAATGATCCTGCCCAGGCTCTGGCAGACCTCAGCCAATGGGGCTACCACTACAATCACGAAACTGGGGTAATCTCTAAATTTGATTAAAAAAAATGAAACCTCGCGTGTGGAATTGTGTCTATGAAACTGATACAGTTCCCGGAAGGATATGATTCCACAAAATAGGAGAATTAGTGAAATTTATTAAAGGTAGAATTATTACCCTGATTTTTCTGCTGCCTGTCTTATTTTCTATAAATAATTTAGGAGCAGAAATTGGAGAACTCATCTGGCAAGAAGAATTTAATGATCTGGATAACTGGCTGATCGAAACAGGAAATGGCTATTGGGGCTGGGGCAATGGTGAATTGCAGTATTATCTGGCAGATAATGTGGAAATCACCGATACTCCCGGAGAGCCGGGTAATAGTGCATTGCTCATAACCGCCCGGCAGGAATCAGGAACTGGCATCGTTGACCAGTGGGGCAATCCCCTCAATTATACATCAGGAAAAATCAGCTCAAAGTCGTTCTTGTCAGTTAAATATGGAGTAATTGAAACCAGGGTGAGTATTCCTGATCTTGACCTGGGAGGTTGGCCCGCCGTCTGGATGCTGGGCACAGCTAATTATGCCTGGCCCCGCTGCGGTGAAATTGACATGATGGAAATGGGACATCACCAGGAATTCAGAAACCTGCATGATGAACATAATGGTGGCAATGGTGCAGATAATTCTACCGTAAATCAGATGGTGGCAGCAAATGCACTCTTTTATTCTGAGGAAGCCGTGACACCGGAAAATCCTTCCGGCGCTGCCAGCCTTTCCTGGGACCCTGAAGACGTATTCTGCCGTCCATATTATAATTATGATCCTTCTCTTAATCAACGCTTTCTGACCTACCGTACCTACTGGGATGATGAAAACCTCAGATTTACCGTGATTGATGATGAGATTGAATATGATCTATATTCTGAGCCTTTTGCGATAGACAGCCTTTCTGCCGAATTTCAGCAGCCCTTTTATCTGATAGCAAATCTGGCTGTTGGCGGTGCACTCACGGATGCTTATAATCTGGGGGATCCTGGTAGCGGTCTGCCGGTGTCAATGCCATTCCCGGCTCAAATGTATATTGATTATATCAAAATATATCAATGGAATGATCTGGGAGAAATACATCTAGGCCCTCCTGATTTTGAGGGTGGCACTTATGGTATTTTCACAGATGAAACTCCGGTTGATAATGGCTTAACTGCCGGAGATAATGCCGAGATCTATGTCTGGGAAGGGACGCTCACTGATGGTAGCATCCCGCCTTATGAAGGTGAAAATGGCATTTCCTGGAATACTGCCGGCTTAGGCTGGTTTGGAGCAGGTATTATGTCTATTCAGCCTGTAAACCTCTTTAATTTTGGCGAAGGAAACTTAAAATTCATGATCAAGATTCCTGCCAATATCACTTTCCAAATAGGGATTATCGATGCCTGGGGTAATCAGTCCTATGTAGAATTTCCAGCTTATCAAACTACCTACGGACTGGTGCGAAACGGCGAATGGGCTCAGGCAAACATCCCGGTCAGCGATCTGCGGGGAGAACTCATTGACCTGCGTATGCTCAGTTATGAATTCGTTATCCTGGAAGTAAATGGAGCTCAATGCGAATTTGCTTTAGATGATATTTATTATGACGGCGGGCTCAACGATGTTACAGAAGAGATTATTACTACAGCTCCTTCAGCTTTGCAGCAGAATTATCCTAATCCCTTTAATCCCGAAACCACGATCAGGTTCAATCTGGCAGATCAGGATAACAGTAATGTGTTAGTTATTTATAACCTGAAGAGTCAAAAGATTTACTCTATAAATTTAAGCAGCTATCCTGCCGGTGAAAACCAGATAACCTGGAAAGGAATCTCCAGTAACGGCAGCCCTGTAGCTTCTGGAATATATTTCTATCAGTTAAAAGTCAATGGCGATATCTGTGATACAAAACGGATGCTGCTGCTTAAATAAGTGATTTTTGTCCTCTGCGGTTTCATATAAAAGAGAAGGTTATCAACCGCAAATTGAAGTGATTGGAAGATAAGAGATCAAAAAAATCGAGCGGGATAAGTAAGAATTTTGAATTTCCCGAACTTCCCAGCTCTGGTCAGGCATAAAAGAAGGATTAGATGAAAAATATTTACCTGTTTTTTCTCCTTACACTGGCAGTGTTTGCTAATAGCCTTATTGCCCAGGAAATGCTGGCTAATCCCAGCTTTGAAATTACCGATCCCGGCAGCAATATGTTTGCCGGCTGGAACCAGATTGGTGAAGTGTCAATCGGTGATTCTGCCTGGCACGGTAATCTGGCAGCGAAGGCACACGGCATTATCAATAGCGAATGGAACGTTTCTGGCTTCTGGCAGAACCTTAATTGCGAACCCACGGAGCAGTGGGAAATCTCCGGAGTGGTCCGGCATTCTGCTAACCTGCCATTGACCGGCAATTCAACTGCTATAATAAATATCGAATGGTATAATGCAGCCAGCCAGCAAATAGACTACCAGTCCTTTACCGTGGCAGATAATTCTGCACCGGTAGAAGTTTTCACAGAATTTAACCTGCTGAGCCCTCCAGCACCAAATGGAACTGTCTTCACGCATCTGCTGCTGGGCATATCGCAAAGTCCCGATGAACCTGCAGCAGATGTCAGCTTCGACCAGATCACTTTTTACAGCACTACCCCGCCGACTATTGACGATGTGCAGTGGGGAGATTTCCCCGCAGGACGCACTCTGGAATTTGCCGACCTCTTATGGCGGGTGAAAGGCTCAGGCTGGTATGGTCCTGGTCCCAGCAATTTCAACCATTCTTCAGAATGCGTCTGGATAGATGAATATAACCGCCTGCATCTTACCATCAAAAATATTGATGATGTCTGGTTCAGCACAGAAGTCACTCTGGAAGAAGCTTTAGGCTACGGTGATTATATCTTTACTACCTGCGGTGATCTTGATCATCTGGATATTCACACAGTTCTGGGACTCTTTATCTGGCAGTATAATGTGGATTATGACCCAGCTCAAAACTGGTGGAATCCCTATAATGAAATAGATGTGGAATTCAGCTACTGGGGCAATCCGGCAAATGAAATCGGGCAGTTCGTTGCCCAGCCCTGGGACTGGCAGGGAAACCTGATCCGCTTTGAGGCAGAATTTGCTGAAGATGAAATCTCCTCGCACGCCTTCAACTGGCAACCGGACAGGGTGGAATTTCGCTCCTGGTTTGGCGATTCAGAAGATGAAGCACCGGAAAACATGATCTTCCAGTGGACATACACAGGACCGCATATCCCCAGACCGGAACAGCCCCGCGTGCATATCAATCTCTGGCAGTTCGCCGGACCTCCCGCTACAGAGCAGGAAGTGGTCATAGAAGATTTTACCTTTTATTCCTTTAATACTGCCGCTGAGCCCGACCTTATCCCGGAAACCAATACTATTATAAAAAACTACCCCAACCCCTTTAATCCACAAACTAAAATAATATACCAGCTTAAAGAACCCCAAAATGTGAAAATCGAAGTCTATAACATCAAGGGACAAAAAGTAATAGAACTCGTCAACGAAGTAAAAAAAGCAGGTTCAAATGAATGTATCTGGAACGCCAAGAACCATGCCAGCGGTATCTACTTCATCCGCCTGACTACACCAGATAATAGCCAAACTCAAAAAGCTCTCCTGCTGAAATAATATTGCGAAGCATCATTTTCACGATTTCAAAGAAATTACCAAGTCCCGAATCCCCAGTCCAAATAATTTCAGGAACCTATGAATTGCGGTTCTTACTTTATTATGATAACTGTTATTATATGATACATAATAAATTAGGCTACTCAAATCAATTGTTACCATAATGCTACCGGCTATTTGCCTGATTTGTAGTTGTTTAAGTAGAATTGGTAACATTTTTTAACGTTTTGAGATATGCATACTCATTAATTTTATTTTTTTTATCAGTCGTCACCTTCGCAACGGTTGACTTTGACAACAATCTTTATCTCACATAATATTAATCACTTAACAATACCAAAATTTAAAAACCAGGGGGATGCCTGATAATCGAAGGTTTGAAGGTTAGAGGGTTTGAGGGTTAGAGGAGTAGAAGAGGAGAAGAGGGGATGGGGAGAAGAGGAGA